>NZ_JBLIZW010000089.1:0-21896 GCF_048860245.1 Aquabacterium sp.
TCCTTCAGCACGGCCAGCGATTGAGCAGCGAACGCTTCGTTCAGCTCAACCCAGTCCATGTCGGAGGCCTTCAGGCCAGCGTATTCCAGGGCCTTTGGAATGGCTTCGATCGGGCCGATACCCATGATTTCGGGAGGCACGCCCTTGACGGCGAACGCCACGAACTTGGCCAGAGGCTTCAGACCGTACTTCTCGCAAGCTTCCTTCGAAGCCAGGATCAGGCAGCCAGCGCCGTCAGACGTCTGCGACGAGTTACCGGCCGTGACCGAACCCTTGGCAGCGAACACGGGACGCAGCTTGGCCAGACCTTCCACGGAGGTGTCAGGACGAGCGCCTTCGTCGCGGGTGATGACCTTCTTGGTGATGGTCACTTCGCCGGTTTCGAGGTTAGGCGTACGCACTTCGACTTCGATCGGTGTGGTTTCAGCGTCGAAGAAGCCAGCTTGTTGCGCAGCGATGGCGCGGCGGTGCGATTCGGTCGCGAAAGCGTCTTGCTCAGCGCGGGTGATGCCCCACTGCTCAGCCACCTTCTCGGCGGTCATGCCCATGCCGTAAGCGATGCCGACGTTTTCGTCGAGGTTCACCACGGCGGGGTTGAACGAAGGCTTGGAACCGCCCATGGGCACCATGGACATGGATTCCACGCCACCGGCGATCATGACTTCGGCTTCGCCCACACGGATGCGGTCAGCAGCCATCGACACGGCAGTGATACCGGCCGCGCAGAAGCGGTTCACGGTGGCACCGGCCACGGTCTTGGGCAGACCCGACAGCAGCGTGGCGATCTTGGCCACGTTCATGCCTTGTTCGCCTTCAGGCATCGCGCAGCCAACGATGGCGTCTTCGATGGCAGCAGGATCCAGGGTCGGAACTTGCTTCAGGGCGTTCTTGATGGTGGCCACCAGCAGATCGTCCGGACGGGTGTTCTTGAACACGCCGCGGCCAGACTTGCCGATCGGGGTACGGGTAGCAGCGACGACGTAAACGTCACGAAGTTGTTTAGACATGTGTTTGTCTCCGATCGATCAGTTGCGGACAGGCTTGCCGGTCGACAGCATGCCCATGATGCGCTCTTGCGTCTTGGGGTTGTCCAGCAGCGTGCAGAAGTGCTTGCGCTCCAGGGCGTGCAGGTATTCCTCGCTCACCAGGGTGCCAGCGTCGACGTCACCACCGGTCAGCACGTCTGCAATGCAGGAGCTGATGTAGTAGTCGTGAGCCGAGATGAAGCCGCCATCACGCATGTTGATCAGCGACGATTGCAGCGTGGCCTTGACGTTGCGGCCAGCCACAGGGATCAGCTTCTTGGCAGGAGCGCGGTAACCCGACTCGTACATGGCCTTGACTTGAGCGATGGCCACGTGCAGCACTTCGTCCTTGTGAGGAACGATGATGTCGCCGTCGATCAGGAAGCCGAACTTGCGCGATTCGATCGCAGAAGTACCGACCTTGGCCATGGCCGCAGCCTGGAAGCCTTCCTTCAGGAAGCCCATCAGTTCACCGCCGACTTGGCCGGACACGCCCTTGGAGGGTTCCAGCAGCTCAGCAGCACGGCGAGCCAGGTAAGCCAGACCGCCGCCGCCGGGGATCAGACCCACGCCGACTTCGACCAGACCCACGTAGGTTTCCATGGCAGCCACGCGCTTGGCAGCGTGCACAGCCAGTTCGCAACCGCCGCCCAGGGCCAGACCGTGCATGGCAGCAACGGTCGGCACGTTGGAGTAGCGCAGCGACAGCATGAAGTCTTGCAGAGCCTTCTCGAACGGAGCCACGGCCTTGCCGCCGCCGTTCATGAATGCAGGCATCATCGATTGCAGGTCGGCACCAGCGGAGAAGGGGCCGTCTTGCGTCCAGATGACCATGCCCTTGTAGCCGGCTTCAGCGATTTCCAGGCCCTTGACCAGACCGTTGGTCACAGCTTCGCTGATGGTGTGCATCTTGGACTTGATCGAAGCGATGACCACTTCGTCGTCCAGGGTCCACAGGCGGATGGCACCGTCTTCGAACAGAGTCTTGCCAGCGGTGGTCGCGGCAGGGGCGTTGGAGCCCAGCACGTCTTCACGGAAGAACTGACGCTTGTAGACAGGCAGGTTGCGCTGAGGCACGTACTTGCCAGCCTTGGGCGACCAGGAACCTTCGGCGGTGTGGACACCGTCGCGGCCGTCGAACACCCAAGCGGGCAGCGGAGCCGACGACAGGGCCTTGCCTTCGTCGATGTCAGCCTTGATCCACTCAGCCACTTGCTTCCAGCCGGCTTCTTGCCACAGCTCGAAAGGACCTTGCTTGGCGCCGAAGCCCCAACGCATGGCGAAGTCGATGTCGCGAGCGCATTCAGCGATGGACTCCAGGGTCACAGCAGCGTAGTGGAAGCTGTTGCGCAGGATGGCCCACACGAATTGCGCTTGAGGGTTGGCAGACTCACGCAGAGCCTTCAGGCGCTCGGCAGCGGGCTTCTTCAGGATGTCAACGACTTCCTTGTCGGCCTTGCCGCCAGCAGCAACGTACTCACCCGTGGCAGCGCTGAACTGCAGGATGGTCTTGCCTTCCTTCTTGAAGAAACCTTGCTTGGTCTTCTGACCCAGGAAGCCCTTCTCGATCAGAGAAGTCAGGGCTGCGGGCGTTTCGAACGCGCCGTTGAAAGGATCGTCCTTGGCACCGTTTTGCAGGGTCTTGATGACGTGCGCCATCGTGTCCAGACCGACCACGTCAGCGGTACGGAAAGTCGCGGACGAAGCGCGACCCAGCTTCTTGCCGGTCAGGTCGTCAACGATGTCGTAGCCCAGGCCAGACTTCTCGACTTCGCGGAAGGTCAGCAGCATGCCGGCCACGCCAACGCGGTTGGCGACGAAGTTGGGGGTGTCGTAAGCGCGGATGACGCTCTTGCCCACAGCGGAGGTGGAGAAGGTTTCCAGCTTGTCGACCACTTCAGGAGCGGTGAACTCGGTGGGGATCAGCTCCAGCAGCGCCATGTAGCGCGGAGGGTTGAAGAAGTGGATGCCCAGGAAGCGCGAACGCAGTTGCTCAGGCAACACGTTGGCCATGGCCGTGATGGACAGACCGGAGGTGTTGGTGGCCAGGATGGCGTTGTCGTTGACGAACGGAGCGATCTTCTTGTACAGATCTTCCTTCCAGTCCAGACGTTCGGCGATGGCTTCGATGATCAGGTCGCAGCCACGCAGCACTTCCAGGTGCTCTTCGTAGTTGGCTTGCTGGATCAGCGCTGCGTCTTCGGCCACGCCCAGAGGAGCTGGCTTCAGCTTCTTCAGGTTTTCGACGGCCTTGGTGACGATACCGTTCTTCGGGCCTTCCTTGGCGGGCAGGTCGAACAGAACGACCGGCACCTTGCAGTTGACCAGGTGGGCAGCGATCTGTGCACCCATCACGCCGGCGCCGAGCACGGCCACCTTGCGCACGTTGAATTGACTCATGTTCTCTCCTAGGGGAACTTCAGATTGAGGTGAAATGGCAGCAAGGGAGGAGTGTCCCCCTCCCTCGGAAGAACCTGTCGATTAGAACAGGGCTTCGTCCATTTCCATCAGGGGCTTCAGACCGGCCTTGGCCGTGACCATCAGGGTCTCGACTTCAGGCAGCAGCTTGGCGAAGTAGAAGCGAGCGGTGGCCAGCTTGGCGATGTAGAACTTGTCGCCAGAAGATTGCTTTTCCAGCGCGATCTTGGCCATGCGGGCGAAGAAGTAGGCGTAGACCATGTGGCCCACGACACGCAGGTAGTCGAAAGCGGCGGCGCCGACTTCGTCAGGGTTCTGCATGCCCTTCATGCCGATTTCCATGGTGAAGGCTTGCACCTTCTGACCCAGGTCAGCCAAAGGCTTGGTGAACTCTTGCATTTCGGCGTTGTCGGCGTTTTCCTTGACGAAACGACCCACCAGCTTGCCGAACTTGGTCAGCTTGGCGCCAGCGTCGCCCAGGACCTTACGACCCAACAGGTCCAGCGATTGCACGGTGTTCGTGCCTTCGTAGATCATGTTGATACGTGCGTCACGCACGAACTGCTCCATGCCCCACTCGTGGATGAAGCCGTGGCCGCCGTAGACCTGTTGGCATTCCACCGTGGCCTTGAAGGCGTTTTCGGTGATGAAGGCCTTGACGATCGGAGTCAGCAGAGCGACGGTGTCGCCAGATTCCTTGCGGACGGCTTCGTCAGGGTGGTTGTGTTCCTTGTCCAGTTCGATAGCGGTGAAGTACACCAGCGCACGAGCGGCTTCAGCGTAAGCACGAGCGGTCAGCAGCATGCGACGCACATCGGGGTGAACGATGATGGGGTCAGCAGCCAGGTCAGGACGCTTGGCGCCAGACAGGGCACGCATCTGGATGCGGTCCTTGGCGTAGGTCACAGCGTTTTCGTAAGCCACTTGGGTCAGACCCAGCGATTGGTTACCCACGCCCAGACGTGCGCCGTTCATCATCACGAACATGGCTGGCAGGCCGCGGTGAGGTTGGCCCACCAAGGTACCGATGGCTTCGTCCAGCACCATTTGTGCCGTGGCGTTACCGTGGATGCCCATCTTGTGCTCCAGGCCGCCGCAGTAGATGCCGTTGCGCGAACCGATGGAACCATCAGCGTTCACGTTGAACTTGGGCACGGCGAACAGGGAGATGCCCTTGGAGCCAGCAGGTGCGTCAGGCAAGCGAGCCAGGACCAAGTGAACGATGTTCTCGGCCATGTCGTGTTCACCAGCAGAGATGAAGATCTTCTGGCCAGTGATCTTGTAGGTGCCGTCGCCAACAGGCTCAGCCTTGGTGCGCAGCAGGCCCAGGTCGGTACCGCAGTGTGGCTCGGTCAAGCACATCGTGCCGGTCCATTCGCCAGAGGTCAGCTTGGGCAGGTAGGTTGCCTTTTGCTCAGGCGTGCCGTGCACTTCCAGGCAAGCGTGAGCGCCGTGGCTCAGGCCGGGGTACATGGTCCAGGCCTGGTTGGCCGAGTTGTTCATTTCATAGATGGCCTGGTTGATCAGCTGAGGCAGACCTTGACCACCGAATTCTGGGTCAGCCGACAGAGCAGACCAGCCGTTTTCGACGTACTGCTTGTAGGCTTCCTTGAAGCCTTCAGGCGTCGTGACTTCGTGTGTTTCCTTGTTCAGGACGCAACCTTGCACGTCGCCCACCAGGTTCAGAGGAGCGATGACTTGCGAAGCGAACTTGCCGCCTTCTTCCAGCACGGCATTGACGGTATCGACATCCAGATCAGCGTACTTGGGGATCTGCTTCAGTTCGTCGACAGCGCCCAGCAGTTCGTGCATCACGAATTGCATGTCGCGCAGCGGAGGATTGTAAGAAGGCATCGTGAAGCTCCTCGGAGAGAAAGGCTCGTTAAAAAAATGAAGTGGGTATCAAAGGGGTGCCGAAGGCGCTGACGCCCCCCCGGCGGTCGCAGCACCCGAAGGCACTGCAGCTCCTGCAGGCATTGCGGCGGCCCCCAGTGCATAGAACTGGATGACACGCTCAAACGCCACGCGGGCCCGCTCCACCGCACCCGGCGAACGCAAGAAGCGCGCGTCGTGGTGCAAGGACAGAATCAGGCCGTGGATCTCGAACAGCATCTGCATGGGATCGGTGTCAGGGCGCAGGTCCCCAACATCAATCGCGATGCGGATGGCTTTCTCCAATGCGCCATGCCACAACAGGACCATGCCTGCCAGGGCATCACGCACCGGACCGGGGCGATCGTCGAATTCGACGGCGCCACTAATATAGATGCAACCGGAGTCAATTTCCGTCGCCACCTTGCTCACCCAGTTCTTGACCAGGGCGCGCAGGCGCGGCAAGCCGCGGGGTTGCGCAATGGCTGGACGGAAAACTTCTTCCTCGAAACGCTCGTGATACTCGCGGATGACCGAGATCTGCAACTCTTCGCGCGAGCCAAAGTGGGCAAACACGCCCGACTTGCTCATGCCGGTGACCTCGGCCAAGGCCCCGATCGACAGGCCCTCGATGCCCATCTGCGAAGCCAGGCTCAATGCGGCCTCCAAGATGGCGGCGCGGGTCTGCTGACCTTTGTGCGCCCCGCGCCCACGCTCACGCGCCACCTCATGGGTGGTGTGGGCGTCATGGGCAGACAGTTGGGCCACAGGCAGTCCTCAAAATAAAACGAACGGTCGTGCTATTTTGCAGAAAATGATGGCGCCTGTGTGACTTGTGGATAAATTTTTTTCGCCAAGTCTGGGGATGTCACCCCCTGAATCAGGTAAAGATGCACAGAAGGTCAGGGTTTCCCCTTAACGCAACAACCTCTCCCCGCAAACGAGTCGACAACGGTTGAGATCGTCACACAAGCTGCACTATTCTGTGCTCATCATCATCTCTCGAGGATGGTATGAACGTGCTGCAACTGGACGTTTCGGGGCGCCCCCAGGCTTGGCTATCGGCCAGGGACGCTGCGCTGCTGTATGCCACCGACCAAATCGCCTGGACGGTGGGCGACCCTTTCATGGTGCTCAGAGGGGGGACACAGCGACTGACCGGACTGCCGTCCCGGCTGGACCTGCATCCCATCATTGCCGTGAGAGGGGCCATGCCAAGCCGGGCGTGGCGTCAACAGCCGTCGCTGTCCAACCCCAAGCTGTTTGCACGTGACCGACAGGTGTGTGCCTACTGCGGGCAGGTCACGCCATGGGATGACTTGACCCGTGAGCACATTCACCCCAAGTCCCGCGGCGGGCAAGACACCTGGATGAACTGCATCACGGCCTGCCGCTCATGCAATGGCCGCAAAGGAAGCCGGACACTGCAGGAGCTCGGCTGGTCCATGCATTACTTGCCATACGTCCCCAGCTTGTATGAGGACATGATCTTGCGAGGCCGGCGCATCGTGGCCGATCAGATGGACTTTCTGCTGGCCAACGTCCCGGCTCACAGTCGGCTCAGACTGAACTGAAAGCGCCGCTCACAGTTTGCGAGGGCCCGGCACACCCCGATCAATCGCATAGCGTGCCTGGGTACGCAAGCGGCTGTCCGCTCGCACCGGATGGGCGGTCGCCCTGAACTCGCAGGTGATTTGCTGGGGCGTGACATCGAGCAGCACATAGCCTCGCTCGTCGCTGCGCACATGCAGCAAGTCAGGATTGGAGCGTTTCATCCAGCTGGTGAGAAGCTCGCTCAAGCCCTGGCTGCTGATGGAGGTGGTCACGATTTCGCTGGCGATCACGGGTGAGGCCGGATCATTCGGGTCCAGGCGCAAGGCCGCTGCCACATGACGATGGACGTCCCCGCCCAGACACACCACGTTGGGGACGCGTGGCTGCGCAATGGCCTCCAGCAAACGCTGGCGTGCGGCAGGATAAGCATCCCATCCGTCGGCGTAGATCAAGGGGCCCAACGGGGTGCGCACCACACCTGGTGCCACCTGCGTGGTCTGCACAATGAACTTCCAGTCGCGCTCGCTGGACGCCAACTCGGCCTCCAGTTCATAGGCCTGACTTTGTCCCAGCATCGTGCGTTCGGGCGCTTTGGCCGCGTCACAGCGCCACAGCAGCTTGCCATCGAAGGGCGCGTGAACGCCGGCACACACGGCGCCATCGCGGTACTGGCGCGTGTCGACAGTCCAGAACTCTGCCAACCTGCCCCACTGATAGTGGCCGTGCAGCGGCATGCTGGGCCCCACCGGCGCACGGTGTGGCGACAGGGGCATGTGCTCGAAATACGCGCGGTATGCCGCCGTGCGCACGCGCAAGAACAGTTCGGGGTCGCCCAACTCCGCGCTGCTCAAGCCCGCGTAGTCGGCAGCGACTTCATGGTCATCCCACGTCAGCAACCAGGGGTGAGCGGCATGGCTGGCGCGCAGGTCCGCATCGAGCTTGTAGGCCGCATGGTGCATCCGGTAATGCGCCAAGTTGCGTTCGGCCACCGGCGGCATCACGTGAGGATGGCGGCGCACGCGCTGGTAGGCACGCGCTTGCGACCCATAGATGTAATCGCCCACAAAGAGCACGAGGTCCACATCGGCTGCGGCAATCTCGCGATGGGCTGTGAAGTAACCCATCTCGTAGTGCTGACAAGATGCCAACGCCACGCGCAGGTGGCCCGTGGCGGTGTCGGGCGCCGGTGCGGTGCGGGTACGTCCGACCGGGCTGCGCTGGCCACCCGCCTCAAAGCGGTAGAAATAGGTTCGATCAGGTTGCAAGCCGTTGACGTCGACATGGACACTGTGCCCGGCATCCGGGTGCGCGGTGGCCACGCCGTTGCGCACAATGCGCGCAAAGCGCTCATCCAATGCGATGTCCCAGCGCACGGGCACCGGCCGAGGTGGCATGCCGCCATCGGGGGTCAGCGGCTGCGGGGCCAGACGCGTCCAAATCACCACGGCATCCGGGCGAGGCTCACCACTGGCCACACCCAGGGTGAAGGCGTCTGCAGTCGGCAGCCAGACCTCCGGCACCACGCTTTGCGCGTGCGCACTGGTCGCCATCACCTGCTGCCAAGCCATCGCGGCAGCAAGACGGGCAAGATGAGAAAACAGATTTCGGCGTTGCATGAAGCCGCCGATTATGCGGTGCAACCCGAAGATGTCTTCGCAGCGCGTTGAAGGAAGCGCACAATCAAGCCATTGGACTGCCCCGTTTTGCCCTCCGCCCATTTTGGAAGGAACTTCGCATGCCCACGCGCCCCGGCACCCCTGATCCGTCTGGCTCCACCTCTGATCATTCCGCTTTTGGCGGCTTGGGAGGCGGTCTGAATTTTTTCCAAGACTGGCTGAAAGCCGCTGGCAGCGCACTGCCGCATTTGGCGGGCAAACAGTCAGCTCCCGGCATGCCCGCCTGGAGCATGCCCACGCTGGACCCTGAAGAACTGGACAAGCGCATTCAGGACCTCAAGACGGTTCAGTTCTGGCTGGAGCAGAACGCACGCATGATCGCCATGACGATTCAGGGCCTGGAGGTGCAGCGCATGACGCTGTCGACGCTCAAAGGCATGAATGTGTCGGTCGACGCCCTGCGGGAAAAGTTGATGGCCCGCGTGCCCGACACCCCTGTGACGCCCCCGGAGGCATCCACGCCAGACTCGGCGCAGCCGAGCACCCCCACGGAAGCCAGCGAGTCAGCTGGCGCCGACATGGTGAATCCCATGCAGTGGTGGAACACGCTCACTCAGCAGTTCTCGCATCTGGCGACACAGGCCACGCAAACGGCGCAATCCGTTGGCGAGAGTGTGGGCGCCTCGATGACCGACATGATGGCCAAGGCGCAAGCGGCCACCGCTGCGGCCGCGCAGTCAGCCAGTGAGCCTGCCGCCACATCGGCATCGGCCAAAAAGTCCCCCGCCAGCAAGACCGGTCGCAAAACTGCCAGCAAGCCGGCCAACAAAACCGCGGCCCCTCGCCCCCGAGCCAGCAAGCGCTGACAAGCTGGAGCCGCATCGTGCCCCCATCGCCACCCTTGCGCTTTGTGTGTGCCCACGGGACCCATCCTCGTGCGGAGTTGGCATTGGAGTTGGTGTGGGCACAACTGGCATCCCAAGGGGTCGCCGAGATGCAACCGACCTTGGGCTGGGTGTATCTGACCGATGACCTGGCTGCCGAGGCCAGTGTGGTGCTGGCTGGCTTGCATCACCGCTTACCCAACGTGGCTTGGGTGGGCGCGGTAGGGGTGGGCGTCCTCGCCAACGAGGTGGAATATGCCGATGAGCCCGCGCTGGTGGTCATGGTGTGCAACCTCCCGGCTGAAAACTTCCGACTCTTTCACGGACGCCAACCCTTGCCAGCCTTGTCGTCGTGGCGACACTCTGGTCCGCTGCGTGAGCTGGTCGGCGACAAGATTGGCGCTTGGCACACCCACACCGCTCAAGTTCACGCAGACGGGCAGACGCCCGACCTGCCGGACTTGCTGGCGGAGCTGGCCGAGCGAACGGAAACAGGCTTTTTGTTTGGTGGGCTGAGCGCAGGGCGAGCCGCCAACCATGTGCACCTGGCGCTGGACCCGCACGGCGCTGACCCCATGGGGCAATCTGCCCAGACACCGGATCAAGGCCTGTGGCAGGGTGGTTTGTCCGGGGTGGCGTTTAACCAGCGCGTGCGCATCGTGTCGCGCGTGACCCAGGGATGTGAACCCGTCGGTCCACGCAGAGAAGTCACGGCCTGCGAGCGCAACATCGTCTACGAACTGGACGGTCAACCGGCACTGCAGTGCCTGCTGCAAGACTTGGGCGTCAACACCACGGTGACCGCCCCCGACTGGCCTCGTGACGCCCTGCCCCGCATGCGAGCCACACTGGTGGGCATCAGCGAAGCCGATGAAGCGCTCATGGCGCACGGCGCGCATTTCGGGGCCGACACCCGTGTTCGGCATCTGATCGGGCTGGACCCGGCGCGGCAAGGGCTGGCCGTCAGCGACATGATCACCCCGGGCATGCAACTGGCGTTCTGTCAGCGACATGCACAAGCGGCGCGCCAAGACCTGATCCGCATTTGCGCGGAAATCCGCGAAGAATTTGATCCGACGGACCACCCTGGACGCCCACCTGCCGGCGCCATCTACATCAGCTGCGCAGGTCGCGGCGGCCATCACTTTGGTGCGCCCCACGCAGAGATGGCCATCATTGCGCACGCCTTGGGCGACATCCCCTTGGTTGGCTTCTTCGCTGGCGGCGAAATCGCGCGACACCACCTATACGGCTACACCGGGATTCTGTCCGTATTTGGAACCTAGTCGCGTTTATCACATCGCATTCTGTTTCGCTAGGTGAGTTCCCGACAGCCTCGGGTTACCCTGAGCAGGCGTTATCCGAATCGCGTCAAATGCCACGGATTCATAGACTGAGTGCTGAATACAACCACGGCGGCTGACGACAGTTCGCCTCACTCAGAGAGATTCCTGACCATGCGACTGATTCGTCTGCCTCAACTGGCCCTGCTGGCTGCCTTGGCCCCCGCAGCGGCTTCTGCCGCGTACCTTCAGTGGGAGGCCGTGACCCTGCCCGCCAGCACGGGCGCTTCGTGCGGCAACGGCACGCCGTATCGCTTCTTCGTCAACAAGACCCCCTTCACCTCCAAGACCGTGGTGATCTTTGAAGGCGGTGGCGCCTGCTGGGATCAAAACGCCTGCGCGGGCAAAGGCTCCGGACCACTGGGGCTGTCCATCCTGTCGGCATCCAATCCGAACGGCGTCCCCACGGACTACATGACCAACATCCTCAGCGTGCTCAACGGCGGTTTGTCCGGCGTGGCGCTGGGTGGCTTGATCACGCCATTCTCGATGCGTCTGCATCCGCTGCAGTCGGTTCAGACTCAAAGCTGGAACATCGTGTACGCCCCGTACTGCACGGGTGACGTGCACACCGGCAACAAGGTCACGGCCTACTCGGACGCCGACCCCGCCAATCCACGCATTCAGTATCACCGCGGCAGTGTCAACGGCTACGCCATGGCGCAATGGCTGGGCGCCAACTTCAAACAACCCGCTCAGTTGTTGGTGACCGGTTTCTCGGCGGGCGGTGCCGGCAGCACGGCCAACTACGCCTGGCTGCGCAACGCCATGAACCCGAAGAAGTCGGCCCTGCTGGCGGACTCGGGCCCGCTGTTCCAGGTCAACCGCACCGACAGCCCCGACGTCTCGCCGTCCGTGCACCTGCACAACAAGATCCGTGACGTGTGGGGCCTGGATGGCGCAGACGGCCTGGTCACCAAACTGCTGACCAAGTACCCCTACGCTGGCACCGCCGACAACCTGGGCTCCTTGAGCACGGGCCTGGCCAAAATCTTCCCGAACGACCGCCTGAACTTCAGCACGCTGCAGCAAGACGGCATTTACTCGGCCTTCTCGTACACCTCGTTCTACCCCGAGATCGCCGCCGCCGCATCCGGCACGCCACGCGACACGCTGCTGAACAAGAAATGGACCGTGGAAGTCAACAAGTGGGTAGACGGCATGAAGCCGTACCCCAACGTGGGCTACTACGTGCCCTTCTACCGCGACCTGCTGAAGTCGCACACGCTGACCACCGTCACCTTTGCAGGCACCGCCATCAAGGAAGCCAACATCAGCAGCCTGAAGGTGGTCGTGGATGACCTGATCGATGGCTCCGGCACCCCGATCCGTGCCTTCGAAACCCAGAAGAACACGCAAAACACCAGCGTGCCAGGTTGGCTGGACACCCTGCTGCAGCCTGTGTACAAGCTGTTGGGCCTGTAATTCGACCTTTGCTCCCGAAGTTGAAGAGGTGCGGCCGCCGCACCTCTTTCCTTTTTCCCCCGCCCGATCAGCGGGGTTTTTTATGAGCACACACCCCTCGTTTAAGGCCCCAAGCCAAACGAACCTCGCACAACGGTGCGTCGCTGCGGTATAAATTCGCCTGATTCAAACATTCGTTTGAAATGAACGATCGTTTGATCCGTGATCAGACAAAGCCCGAACCGGGCAGACAACATTTGAGGTGACTCATGCCGCAATACAAGGCGCCACTGCGCGACATGCGCTTCTTGCTCAATGAAGTGTTCGACTACGCCGGGCACTACGCCACGCTGCCCAACGCCGAAGATGCCACCCCAGACATGGTCGACGCCATCATGGAAGGCTGCGCCACGTTTTGCGAGGAAGTGCTGGCGCCCCTGAACCTGTCGGGCGACCAAGAGGGCTGCACCATTCACGATGGCGAGGTCACCACCCCCAAAGGCTTCAAAGAGGCCTATGCCGAATACGTGGCGGGCGGCTGGCAAGGCATCTCCCACCCCAAGGAATACGGCGGCCAAGAGTTGCCCATGTCCCTGAACCTGCTCAAATCAGAAATGATGGGCACGGCCAACTGGTCCTTCACCATGTATCCGGGCCTGAGCCTGGGCTGCATGAACACCATTTTCCAGTTTGGCAGCGATGCCCAGAAGAAGACCTACATGCCCCCGCTGGTCAGCGGTGAGTGGACCGGCACCATGTGTCTGACGGAGCCCCAATGCGGCACCGACCTGGGCCAGGTCAAGACCAAGGCGGAGCCCCAGGCCGACGGCACCTACAAGATCACCGGCACCAAGATCTTCATCTCGGCCGGCGAGCACGACTTGGCTCACAACATCATCCACATCGTGTTGGCCCGTCTGCCCGATGCCCCCAAGGGCACGCGCGGTATCTCGCTGTTCATCGTGCCCAAGTTCCTGATCAATGCCGATGGCACGCTGGGTGCGCGCAACCCGGTGAAGGCTGGCGCACTGGAACACAAGATGGGCATCCGCGCATCAGCCACCTGCGTCATGAACTTCGACGAGGCGGTTGGCTACATGATTGCCGAGCCCAACAAGGGCCTGGAAGCCATGTTCACGTTCATGAACACCGCCCGCATCGGCACCGCCGTGCAGGGGTTGGCGCATGCCGAACTGTCGTACCAAGGGTCCCTGCCCTACGCCAAGGAGCGTCGATCCATGCGCGCTCTGTCCGGCAAGAAGGACGCCGACCATGTGGCCGATGCCCTGATCTGGCACGCCGACGTGCGCCGCATGTTGCTGACCCAGCGCGCCATTGCAGAAGGGGCGCGCGGCATGATTTACCACGCGGCCAAATTGGCCGACTTGATGGTGACGGCCGTGGGCACCGGCGACCAGGCGCAGTACGAAGCGTATGACGACAAGCTGGGCTTCTACACCCCCATCCTCAAGGGCTTCATCACCGAAATGGGCCTGGAGTGCGCCAACCTGGGCATGCAGGTCTTTGGCGGCCATGGCTACATCAAGGAACACGGCATGGAGCAGATCGCACGCGATGCGCGCATCTCCACGCTGTACGAAGGCACCACCGGCATCCAGGCGCTGGACCTGCTGGGCCGCAAGGTGCTGTTGACCACCCGCGGCAAGTGCATCAAGGACTTCACCAACGAGATGCTGGCGCAAGCCAAGCCGCATCTGCTGGACGGCGGCCCCATTGGCAAGATGGCACGTGCCGCAGCCAAGCGCGCCCTGCAATGGAAGGCTTTGACCTTGCGCATCATGCTGCGCGCCGCCAAAGACCGCGACACCGTGAGCGCCGCCTGCTACGACTACCTGATGTATTCAGGCTTCGTGATGATGGGGCACTTCTGGCTCAAGCAAGCGCTGGTTGCGCAAGCCAAGTTGAAGCAAGGCGGCAAGGACACCGCCGAGTTCTATCAAGCCAAGCTGCAAACCGCCGAGTTCTACTTCGAGCGACTGCTGCCACGCGCCGATGGTCACAAGCAAAGCATGCTGTCACCCACCCGTGCACTCATGCAAATGGATCAGGAGCATTTCAGCTTCGCCTGAGGCGCCCCAAAGTAAAAAGCCCTGCTCAGCAGGGCTTTTTTGTTCACGCCGCCCACTGGCGCTGCATGAACTCTGCGATGCGCATCAGGGCGCGATCGGCACTGGGCAACAACCCGGCGTGCACATGAAACACGTGCCAGCGCTTCATGTAGACCTCCATCTCGATTGGGCGGCCGGCGGCGGTAGCCTCACGCACCAGCCAGTCGGCGCTGTCGTACAGCACTTCGTCTTCACCCACCTGCAGCAAGGTGGGCGGCAGGCTCGAGAGGTCCTGCTTCATCGGATCGGCCCAAGGGTGGCTCATGGGCACCTGAAGTGCCGCCATCACTGACTCGGCCAGCGACAGTCGGATCACCGGGTCCGCCGCGGACTTGGGATGGTCGGTCGCATGCAACATGGCATCAAACTGCAAGGCTGGCGAGATCATCACCAGACCCGCAGGCTGCGGCCACCCTTTCTGGGCCGCGATCGCCGACAGCATGTACGTCAAGGAACCGCCCGCCGAATCGCCCGCCACCACGATTTGCTCGCCACGCCACCCTTCTGCCAGCAAAGCCTGGTAGCACATCAGGGCATCATCAATCTGAGCTGGAAAGCGCGCCTCAGGTCCAAGCCGGTAGTCCGGCACGATCACAGTGGCGCCCGTCAACGCACACAAACGACGCGTGATGGGACGGTGCGTGCGAGGGCTGCCCGCGATAAAGCCGCCACCATGCAGGTACAGAATGACATGCTGCGTGGCTTGCGCATCACGCGGGCGAATGCGCTCCACAGGCAAGGCACCGATGCGCTCATGCGTCACCACCGCACGGCGATCTTGCGGCATCAATCGTGCCCCGGCACCAATGGCCAAGCGCTGAACCGCAAAGGGCCACGGCGGACCAAAGAAGGGCTTCACCCCAAACCGCATGGCGGCCCGCAGCAGCGGCGCCATGATGCGTTCACGCAGATTGGCTGGAGGCTGGTACCGCTGAATCAAAGGCTGAGCCTGTGCTTCCTGAGTTGCATCCAAACGCGGAAGAGCTGACATCACAACACTCCTGGTCAATCGGGTCGGGTAGGGATGACGTGCCGTCGAGGCATCAACCCATCATGGTCTTGCGAGAAAAATACGTGGTCAGCGGCTGATACCAGGACCCGAAAATGCGCACGATCTTGTCCAGGAACTTGGCATCTGGCCCCACCAGCACGCGCCGCTTGTTCCCCTCGACCGCACGCAGGATCTGCAGGGCTGCGCTCTCAGCCGTTGTGGTGTTGAGCATCTTGTCGAAGCGGCGCTTGGCGGCTTCCGCGCTGCTGCCCGTCTTGGCCGTGATGCTGTTGTCCATGCGGGCATCACGCGCGATGTTGGTCCGAATGCCACCCGGGTGCACGCAGGTGGCGCTCACGCCGCAGTTCTCCAGATCCAGCTCCTGACGCAAGGCCTCGGTGAACCCCCGCACCGCAAACTTGCTGCTGTTGTAGGTGCCCTGCGTGGGCAGCGCCAGCAAACCAAACAAGCTCGACGTGTTGATGATGTGGCCTTCGCCCGCCTTCTTCAAATGCGGCAAGAACGCCTGGGTTCCCCACACCACGCCCCAGAAGTTGATGCCCATGATCCATTCGAAATCTTCGGGCTTGACGGTTTCCAGGAAGGCGCCCAACGCCACCCCGGCATTGTTGAAAATCAGATTGACCTTGCCGTGGTCGCGCACCACCTGGTCAGCCCACGCCACCATCTCGTCACGCTTGGCCACATTGACCTTGGCGGTGGTGACCTTCACGCCCAGCTTGGTTGCCAGTTGCGCCGTCTCGGCCAACCCGGCCTCATTGACATCACTCAATGCCAGATGACAGCCGCGGCGAGCCAATTCCAGCGCCAGCGTGCGGCCCATGCCCGATGCAGCCCCCGTGATGGCTGCCACCTTGTTTTTGAATTGCTTCATGGATCAATCTCGGTCCGTGTAGAGGAAAATCAGGCCTGCGCCCCCCAGAAGCCGGGGGGCACAACTGGCCAGAACCCGCGTTTGCCTCATTGGCTCCAGCGCAAAGCTCAGGCAAGATGCCCCACCTTGTCGGGCCTCATTGACATGAGGCGATTTGACAATGGTTAATTTCAAAAATAGTATTTGACAATGGTTGTTTCCAGAAACAGGGAAAACCCTCCACCCCCCTCTGCTTCAGGGCCGATTGGCCGACGCTATGGGGGCGTGGATCCGCAGGAACGCCAACGCCAGCGTCAGGCACGCTTGATCGAGGCCGGTCTGGCCGTCTTCGGGGACCAGGGCTACCACCACTCCACCGTGCGAGATGTGTGTGGTCGCGCCCAATTGACCTCCCGCTATTTCTACGAATCGTTCGACAGCATGGAAGCGCTGTTCCGTGCCGTCTACATCTCGGTCAACCGAGAGTTGATGCAGGCCACGGTGCTGACCCTCGCCCAGTGCGAACCACAGCCTGAAAAGCTGGCCGAAGCGGCGCTGCGCACCTTCCTCACCTTCGTGCGTGATGACCCCCGGCGCGCCCGTGTGGCCCTGATTGATGCGCTCAACGCCGGTGAAGGCATGGCCTCGGTCACCGACCAGACCACGCAAGACTTTGCGCACCTGATTGCTGGCTTCATGCAGCAGATGTTTCCGCGACTGGCCCAGCACAAGCTGGACCACCTCATGATGGCCAGCGGCCTGGTGGGCGCCTGCACCCGCGTCACCACCCAATGGGTGGTCGACAAATGCCGCACGCCGCTGGAAGACGTGCTGCGCAATGTGCTGATGCTGTTCCACGCCACGATTGCCCACGCGCGCACGCTGGACCAAGCCGCCGCCAAACAAGACTGATCCACTCAAAGGCTCGCCCACGTCACACAAGTGCGGCCGGCCTTTGCGACAATGTCGCCTCGCCTCAAACAGAGTGCTTGAGGCCCGTTACGCCACGACACGGATACCCAACCATGAATGCCCGCCTGCGCTGGTTCGCCCAGCCTCTGACCGCCCTCACGCTCGCCGTGGGTCTCGTCGCCGCCGCCCACGCTGCTGTCACGGTGGCGCCTCCGCCCCCGCTGACCAACAAGGCCTACATCGTCATGGACTTTGATTCGGGCCGCGTTCTGGCCGAATCCAACGCAGACCAGCCCCTGCCGCCGGCGTCCATGACCAAGATGATGACCAGCTACATCGTCGAGCAAGCCCTGAAGTCCGGCCGACTCAAGCCCACGGACCCGGTGCACGTCAGCGAATACGCCTGGTGCCGCGGCACCAGCGCCGAATCGTGCATGTACCTGCCGCTCAACAGCTCGGCCTCGGTGATCGACATGCTGCGCGGCATCATCATCCAGTCCGGTAACGACGCCTCCAAGGCCGTGGCCGAACACCTGGCTGGCAACGAGCCGGCTTTTGCCACGCTGATGAACAACGAGGCGCAACGCCTGGGCATGAAGAACTCCCACTTCATGAACGCCACCGGCCTGCCTGACCCCGCACACAAGGCCTCGGCCCGTGACCTGGCCACGCTGGCGCGCGCCATCATCCGTGACAGCTCCGAGTACTACAGCATCTACGCCGAGAAGGACTTCACCTTCAACGGCATCAAGCAAGGCAACCGCAACGCCCTGCTGTACACCGACCCCACCGTGGATGGTCTCAAGACCGGCCACACCGAAGAAGCCGGCTACTGCCTGACCGCCTCGTCCAAGCGCAACGGCCAGCGACTGATCTCGGTGGTGATGGGCACGTCGAGCATGCAGGATCGTGCCGACCAAACCCGCGCGCTGTTCAACTGGGGCTTTGCCAACTACGAAAACGTCAAGCCCGTGGCCGCTGGCACCGTGATGGCCGAGGCCCCCGTGCGCTTTGGCAAGGTGGACACCGTCAAGGCCGTGCCTGCGCAAGACGTGACCGCCACGATCCCCCGCGGCCATGCCGCCGAGATCAAGTCCACGGTCACCCTCAACCCCGACCTGACCGCCCCATTTGCCAAGGGCGCCGTGGTGGGCAAGGTCGTGATCACCCTGGATGGTCAGGTGCAAGGCGAGCAAGCCCTGGTGGCGCAAGACGCCGTGGAAGAAGCCGGATTCTTCCGCAAGCTCTGGCAGCGCATCCTGTCGTGGTTCAAGTGATCCTACGCTGACCTCGCCCAACAAAAAGGGAGCCTCTTGAGGCTCCCTTTTTCATGTCGGCACCCGCCTGAACCGTCAGACCTGCACTCCGGCCTGCATGGCCTGCTTGTCCGCGTGATACGAACTGCGCACCATGGCACCCACGGCGGCGTGGGTGAAGCCCATGTCCAGCGCGGCTTGCTCGTAGGCTTTGAAGGTATCGGGGTGAACGTAGCGGCGCACCGGCAGGTGGTGGCCGGACGGCGCCAGATACTGTCCGATCGTGATCATGTCGATGTTGTGCGCGCGCATGTCACGCATCACCTGATAGACCTCTTCGTCGGTTTCGCCCAAGCCCACCATGATGCCGCTCTTGGTGGGGATCTCGGGGAACAGGGCCTTGAACTTCTTGAGCAAATTCAGGCTGAACTGATAGTCGGAACCCGGGCGCGCCTCTTTGTAAAGGCGGGGCGAGGTCTCCAGGTTGTGGTTCATCACATCGGGCGGTGCGGCCTTCAGGATCTCCAGCGCGCGATCATCGCGACCACGGAAGTCGGGCACCAGGATTTCAATGCGCGTCTGCGGCGACAGCTCACGAATCTGCCGGATGCACTCCACAAAGTGGCCAGCGCCACCGTCGCGCAGGTCATCGCGGTCCACCGAGGTGATCACCACGTACTTGAGCTTGAGCGCGGCAATGGTCTTGGCCAGGTTGGCGGGCTCGTTCACATCCAGTGGATCGGGGCGACCGTGCCCCACATCACAGAAGGGGCAGCGACGGGTGCACTTGTCCCCCATGATCATGAAGGTGGCCGTGCCGTGACCAAAGCACTCACCGATGTTCGGGCACGAGGCCTCTTCACACACGGTGTTGAGCTTGTGCTCGCGCAAGATGTTCTTGATCTCGTAAAAGCGCGTGCTGGGCGAGCCGGCTTTCACGCGAATCCAGTCGGGCTTCTTCAGAATTTCGCTGGCCGGCACCACCTTGATGGGAATGCGCGAGGTCTTGGCCTGCGCCTTCTGTTTGGCCGTCGGGTCGTAAGCGGCGGGCGCCGCGGGCTGCTCATCAGCCGGTGGGGTGGGCGTGCGTTCTGAAGTCATGTCGCAAAGTAGATGAAGGCATGGCCCGCCGGGTCAGCAGGCCTGACAAAACGGCCGCAGCGGGTAGCGCAGCCGGTCTGCCACTGTAGCCGATTCGGGCTCGCTCAGGGGGCCAAGCGACTGTCGAGGTGCCCTGCCAGCACGGCAGCCACTTCTTCCGGACTCACCTGCACGCCGATCGAGGCCAGATCCACCGTGGCCAAACCCGCATAGCCGCAGGGGTTGATGCGACCAAACGGCGTCAGGTCCATGTCCACATTCAAGGACATGCCGTGGTAGGTGCAATGCTGCGTCACCTTGATGCCCAGTGCGGCCACCTTGCCCAAGCCCTTGAACGGATCACGGGGATCGGGCGGCTCGGTCAACGCGGCGTGCGCAAACGGATCGTTCACGCGCACATAAATGCCCGGCGCCCCCGCCACCCGGTGCCCGGTCACGCCGAAGTGCATCAGCGTACGGATGATGGCCTCTTCCAGTCGGTACACGTACTCCTTGACGAAGTAGCCCCGGCGACGCAGGTCCAGCAAGGGGTAGGCAACTACCTGCCCGGGGCCGTGATACGTCACCTGCCCGCCCCGATTGGTCTGCACCACCGGGATGTGATCGGGCCCGGGCGGATTGAGCAGCACGTGCTCCGCCTTGCCCGCCAGTCCCTGCGTGTACACCGGCGGATGCTGGCAAATCCAGATCTCGTCCGGCGTGTCGGGCGCGCGTTGCTCGGTGAAGGCCGCCATGGCAGCCATCGTGGGTTCGTAGGGCACCAGGCCCAGGTACTTGATGGTGGTCACGGTCATGATTATCACCAGAGCCGCGCGCCGAACTCAGGCTGCACCCACACGCTGAAACAACTGCCCGGGCAAACGCGCCACCTGCCCCAGCAGCTCCAGCTCCAACAGGCGTGCCCCCAATTCGGCCGGCCCCCAGCCCGTTCGGGCAGACAAGGCTTCCTGGCTGACCGGGTCGTAGCCCATGGCGGCCAAGAGGGGATCCAAAGACGCATCGCCCTCGTCCGGCGATGTCAGCATGGTCGGCTCTGCCCCGCCCTCCGGCGCCGACACATGCAACTCCTCCAGCACATCCTGTGCGGTCTCGACCAGTTTGGCGCCTTGGCGGATCAGCGCATGACACCCGCGCGACTGCGGCGAATGGATCGAGCCGGGTATGGCCAGCACCTCGCGCCCCATGTCCAGCGCCAGCCGCGCCGTGATCAGCGACCCTGACTGCACGGCGGCTTCGACCACCAAGGTGCCTTGGGCCAGCGCCGCCACGATGCGATTGCGCTTGGGGAAATGCGCCGGCAGCGGCCCCGTCCCCAGCAAAAACTCACTGAGCAGCAAGCCATGCTGCGTGATGCGCTGCGCCAGCGCGGCATGCGCCTTCGGGTAGATCACATCGATGCCCGTGCCCAACACCGCCACCGTTCGGCCCTCGGGCGCATCCATGGCGCCCTCATGCGCAGCGGCGTCCACCCCTCGCGCCAGCCCAGACACCACGGTCACACCCGCTTGCGCCAGCGCCCGGGCAAAAGCGCGCGCATTGTCGGCCCCTTGTGGCGTGGGGTGGCGGCTACCCACCACCGCCACAGCAGGCCCTTGCAACGCAGCCAGCTGCCCTTGAGCAAACAGCACCAGGGGTGGGTTGGCGGCCGCCAGCAAGCGGGCGGGGTATCGCGGATCCGCCAGCGTCAGCAGATGCCGATCCCCCGAGCCCTCGGCCAGCCACTTCTGCGTCGCCACCCCTTGCGGATGCAAGTCGGGCGGAACCTCCGTCAACGCGGCCACCTCGCGAGCCGACACAAGCGATGCCAAGGCTGCGGGCGATGCCGAAAAAATGGCTTGCGGGGAGCCCAGATTGGCCAGCAAGCGCCGCGCGGTCACCGGCCCCACGTGGGGCGTGAGGAGCAAACGCAACCAAGCCCACAACTCATCCCGATCCATGCCAACCTTTCCCTTCTCCAGACGCAACAACGCCGGGCCACCTCACACACTGGGTGTGACATGCGCCCGGCGCCCTAGTGTCCGTCAAGGCCGAGGATCTGCGGCCGCCCCTCATGGGGGATCCGCCACCCTCGATCCTGCGGTCAAGGTTGCGTGAAGCGATCCCCTGCCTTCACCGGATCCTGTGCGGACAGGATCAAGGCATACGACATGCGATTGAACACGCGGAAGACAAACAGCAAGCCATGACGCTCGTCTGGCAGCTTGATCACGGCACGGTCACCCGACACAGCGTCGCGCATCACCTTGCCGTCGCGCCACAGCGCCATCACATGACCACGCTCCATGCCATCCTGGCTGCCACGATTGAGCACCACGATCTGGTTTTGACCCGCGGTCAGGGCTTCACCGTAGATCGATACGATCTGACCACCCATGTCCTTGTTGGGCGCATGAGGCACCAGGTTATCGAACTCGCGCGGCGGCACAGGGGCCAGACGGTCACCCACACCGGCCTCCTGGCGGATGCTGGACACCGTGAACGTGGATGGAATGATCGCGGGATTCCCATCGGCGCCCG
>NZ_JBLIZW010000090.1:0-35906 GCF_048860245.1 Aquabacterium sp.
GCCCATTGCGACGGGTACTCAGCCCGGTGCTCTTGCACCATGCGCACCGCTCGCTCACGAACCTCAGGGGAAAACTTCGGGGACTTCTTCATGGCTCCATTCTCCAGTGTTGGAGCCTCCGCGAAACCCGGGGCGCTTCAAACTGGTCACTTGTTGACGGCGTGACCCCTTGCGAGGAAAGCGAAGGAGCTCCAAACAGTTGCAGCTATAGCCCATGAAGCGCCAAACTGGGCACGAGTCAGAGCAAGCTCACCCGTGGCGCGTCAGCGATGCGCCGAGCGACTTCACAGAACGACTGCTGCACAGCATCGTCGGCATTGAACTCACGATCCATCGCATTCAAGGCAAATGGAGGGTCAGTCAAAATCAGCCCGCGGCAAACCAGCAGTCCGTCATTGCCGGGCTTCAACGCCAAGGCTCTGATTGTCAAAACCAAATGGCCTCACTTGTGAAGGCTTATGGTGATAGCTAGCACCAACACTGCCCATGCCTTGTAATTCTTACTTTTCTCATCTGGCGTCCTACAACCAATGGATGAATCGGAAGCTGTACAACGCAGCAGCCGTTCTGTCCGACGAGCAGTTGACTCAAAACCGAGGTGCATTTTTCGGGTCCATTCTTGGAACACTCAATCACATCGCGGTTGGCGACATACTCTGGCTCCAACGCATCGCAAGTCAGTTTCCACACCTGGCATCGCTGCTGCCTTTGCACGAAGTGCCAACCCCCACGTCGCTTGATCAACCACTTTGCAGCGACTTCGCCGGCCTAACCCGGCTGCGTGCCTCCGTTGATGAAGCAATGGTCAGTTTGTGCAAGGAGCTGACGCCACAAGACTTGGATACGTCCTTTGAATACACCTCCACCAAGGGTGTCAAAGGTAGGAAACTCATTCCAAATCTGGGATGACCCGACCACGCCATCGCCGTGACGACATCCTGCGGCCAAACTGGGCTGTCAAACAGGCGACGAAGCAGACCATCACCAAGTTGCGGCAATGAACAGGCAAGCACTGCATACCCTTCTCGCGGACACGCTGGGTCTTGTGCCCGAGCCAACTGAGAATGCTGTGTCACGCACCTACTTTCACCAGAGAGTTGAATGGCACCCCCATCAAAGCACGCGCGTATTCCGGGTTCTCTATGGACCAGATGGCGAGCCCAATCGGATACAACTGTGCGCCTCATCTGATAACAACAACAGCGTTCTGATTCAAGCGCCATTTCACGCGCAGGTATTAATCGACCTGGCAAATCAAGAAGTTACGCTGATTGAAAGCCGAGTACCCAGTCAGGTTTGCAGCAGGTAAAGTCCGGTAGGCTGTGGCCTCATCATTGACCCAAGACACTCCATGCACACCAACATCGACAGTCGCCGACGCGTGATCTTGATTTCAACGATTGCGCTCCCCTCGTCCCTGGCCTTGGGAGGCCTTGCTGGTTGTCAAGAAGGCACGACGCATGACAGATCGCTGTCGTTCGCATCCCTGGCTGAGGCAGAAGAAGAAATCGCCCGTTTGGCTCAAGCCACGACCTTGAACTCGGCTGCCGTCTGGACATGGGCACAGACTCTTGAGCATTGCGCGCAAAGCATTGAGTACTCCATGAGCGGGTTTCCGCAGCCGAAATCCAAGCTCTTCCAAGCAACCGTCGGCGCCGCCGCGCTGGAGGTGTTTGCCTGGCGGGGACGCATGACGCACGATCGCGCAGAGCCCATTCCTGGCGCACCACCGATCGCTGTCAAAGCCGATCCCGCTGTCGCGTTGGCACGCTTGCGTGCGTCCATCACTCGCTTTCAGGCGTGGTCAGAGGCACTGCAGCCGCACTTTGCATACGGGGTGCTCGACAAGAAGCAGTACGAACTGGCCCACGCCATGCATCTGGCAAACCACCTTTCGCAGTTTGGGCCAGCAACATGAGTGTCGTGCACCGTGAGTCCTCCCGGCGGCACCTTGGATGGTGATTCGGGATCAGCGGTGCAATCAGTCCATTTTTAAAGTGAGGTAGAGACATGTTCAGTCACATCATGGTTGGCTCCAACGACATCGATCGCTCCAAGCGGTTCTACGATGCAGTCCTGTCAGTACTGGGCGTACCGGCGGCCGTGAGCAACCAGAATGCAACCGGCCACACACGGTTGTTTTACCGCCATGACGGCAACACATTCTCTGTCGTCGAGCCCATCAACGACGAGCCTGCAACCTTTGCCAATGGCGGCACCATCGGGTTCAAGTGCACGTCGCCAGAACAGGTCCAGGCGTTTCACGACACGGCCGTGGCCAATGGCGGCACGTCCATCGAGGAGCCCCCCGGTCTGCGCCAAGGCATCCTTGGCGCGATGTACCTGGCCTATGTCAGAGACCCTGATGGCAACAAGCTTTGCGCGCTTTATCGTGTCAAGTCCAGCGCCTGATCTCCTCTTGTTGACCTCAAACCGACCATGGTCGCAGACCCCGCACCGCATTACTGATTCATGCTCTCCAAAATCATTCGTGAGGTTGAGTTCAGTGCCGTGCGCTCACAAGGCCCCGGCGGACAGAACGTCAACAAGGTGTCCAGCGCCGTGCATCTGCGCTTCGACATCCAGCGTTCTTCGTTGCCACAGGCTGTGAAAGAGCGCTTGCTGCAATTGCAAGATCAGCGCATCACCAGAGATGGCGTGGTGGTGATCAAAGCGCAGTCCTCGCGAAGCCGTGATCAGAACAAGGCAGAAGCCTTGCAAAGGCTGGAGGCGCTGATTGCAGAGGCCACGTTCACGCATCCGCCTCGGCGCCCCACGAAGCCAACTTTTGCGTCCAAGCAAAGACGTCTTGAAGGCAAATCCTTACGCTCCAGCATCAAGTCAAGCCGCGGCAAAGTGATGTCATGATGATGACGTGCCTGCCTGATGCATCCCGATTGGTGGAGTGAGCCAGCAATGTCTGAAATTGAACAAGGTGCCCAAGAGGTCTTGCGGGTGCCCCTCTGGGTCAAGGCCATGGTGGCCGTGGGTGGCGTGCTGTTTGTGTTGCAGCTGCCGGGGTTTCAAACGTCGTTGACCGATGCCGTCGACAAGAGTCGGGCCCAAACCGCATTTGATCGTGCAGACTTCGCTCAGGCCATTACCCTGTATGCGGGGCTGCATGCCAAGTACCCCGAAGAGTTGTCGTTCACGCGCAAGCTGGGCTTCGCGTATTACCAATCGGGCCAATATCCGGCTGCCCTGCAGACATTTGACCAGTTGGTCGGCAAGACCATGAGCAAAGACGAGGTCAACAAGATTGAGGCGGCTGTGGCAGACATGGCCAAGAAATTGAACCTCGACAGCAAGTAATTGGAGCCGCCATGTTCTTTCTTCCCGGCCCGGTCATTTCTGCCTTGACCTTTCCTGGTGTGGTGGTCCACGAGTTGGCGCACCAACTGTTTTGCCGCTGGTTCAAGATCCCGGTTTACGAGGTGTGCTACTTCCGGTTCGGCAACCCGGCCGGGTATGTGGTGCATGCCAAGCCCAGCAAATGGGGGCACAGTGTGTTGATCAGTGCCGGTCCGTTTTTCATCAACTCGCTGCTGGGGGCCATGTTGTCTTTGCCCTCGGCCTTGCGCGTGTTTGAATTCAACGGCGCATCGTCCGTGCTGGATGGCGTGTTGATCTGGTTGGGCGTGTCCATCGCCATGCACGCCATTCCCAGCACGGGAGACGCCAAGTCCATGTGGCAAGCGGTTTCAGGCAACAACGCGTCTTGGCTGGCCAAGGTCTTGGTCGCGCCCATCGTCGGGCTGATTTTTGTGCTGTCGGTGGGATCGATCGTTTGGTTGGATCTGATCTATGGCGTTGGCGTCAGCCTGGCCATTCCCAAGGCATTGGTGGCCATGCTGAGCTGAGTACCCGCGAAAAACCGACCAAGGAAGTTGTCAGTCCGGTGCGCAGACTAGGCCGACTAGGGCAATGCAATGCCGACAGTGACAACTGTACGAATTCAGATGTTCCGGCGACGCTTAGCGACACCAATCGCGGCCAAACCACCAGCCAGCAAAGCCAACGTTGCCGGCTCAGGAATGGCCGACTTTACGCTGACGTTGTCCAGTGAAGTGCCCAACGTATCGTCTTTACCCAGGGCTGCAAAACTGAGGTTGGTCAGCGCGCTCTGAGCGATGAACGTGGTGGTGAAATTCTGCCAGACGTTGTTACTGGTTCCGTTGAACGGCCCCGTCGTATCCACACTACCCGTCACGTTACCAACCGTCCATTGCAGACCGAGGCTGTCAATGGCCACGTTAATGCGACTGGAATACCAAAAGCTGAGCGTATAGGCCTGGCCCACTTTAGTGGCCAAAGATTGGCTGATGGTCACATTGTGGTTGCCGTCCAGCTCCGCATACACCACCCCGCTTTGAGCCGATCCTGCCACATTGTTGCGCAGCTCCAACAGCCCATCACCACCAGTGATGGTCCAACCGCTCAGGCCATTTACCAACGCCCAGCTTCCATTGGCCAAAGCAGTGGACTCAAAGGATCCGTTCGTCACTAACTCCGAGCTGGCAGCATGCGCTGCAGGCACCGCCGCCAACACCGCTGCTAGAAGCAAAGTTTGTTTAAACATGATCCCGCCCTTTTGATTTGAGATGATTGGGTGGAATGATAGTAACCCTGCACACACTTTGTTACCCCTCACGCGGGTGGGCGAGTGCAGCAAAGGGGTATTTTTCCGCCTTGCGAAAATCAGACCCGTTTTGCCAGCGCCAGCGGATTGGGTGTGGGCTCTGCGACCTTGGTCAAGGTGTTGCCGTCCCGGTGATGAAACAGTTCGGTCTGGCCTTTGATGTCCAGCACGGTGTCTTCGTCGTAGGACCAGGTGCCGTCGTCATGGATCGTCACCTCGATGTGGAACTCGACCGTCTTGAAGGCGTATTCCAGGAAAGGCAGGGACGAGATGCCGTTTTCGGTGCTACCGCGACGTGCTTCCAACTTGAACGATTTGGCGTCGGGGGCAGCTTTGCCCGTGGCCACCACAGCCTGCCCGCGGGGAATGGTGAGGGTGTGCACCACCGTGCCAGTGGCGGGCTCCCACAGCCAGTAGCCCACCTGCTCGTGATAGGTTTTGACCTGCTCAGGCTTGGTCACATGGGTGCGGTAGCGCAGCCCGTAGAGCAGTTGCGGACCGTTGGTCACCGGGTCGATGGGCTGCAACTCCATGCGCTCAACATAGGCCTGCTTACGGGCACCATCCACCTTGGGTTTGACGTCCAGGCCACGAACACCTTCCCACACGCCGGCCATTGAGGCCAAGGGTCCCAGGTTTTTCAGCGTGTCGACATCCTGGTCTTTGGGCTCGGTGTAGATGTCTGAGGGAAAGTTGCTCATGGATGCACTGGCGTCGGGCCATCGGGGAAAGACAAGCTGAAATCCTAGCGTCAAACCGTCATCAAGCTGAGATACTGTCTTGCGATTGCTTCACAAATTCAGGACGTTTTCATGTGTACCGTTTGCGGCTGCGAGTCCCACCACACGCACGATCATGCGCACCACGTACCGCATGGCCACGAACACGGTCATGCTCACCACGGTGAGGGGCTGCACACCCGCGTGCTTCAGCTGGAGCAAGACATTCTGGCTGGCAACCAGCACATGGCCGATCATGTGCGTGAACATCTGGCCGGCGAGCACACGCTGGTGCTGAATCTGGTGTCGAGCCCCGGCTCGGGCAAAACCACCTTGCTGGTCGAGACCGTGACGCGACTCCAAGCTGCCCAGGTGCCGGTGGCGGTGATTGAGGGCGACCAGCAGACCAGCTTTGATGCCGAACGCATTCGGGCCACGGGCATCCCGGCGGTGCAAATCAACACGGGCAAGGGGTGCCACCTGGATGCACGACAAGTGCACGATGCGCTGCATGAACTGCCCGCCCTGCCCCACGGGGTCTTGATGATTGAAAACGTGGGCAACCTGGTGTGCCCGGCGGGGTTTGATCTGGGCGAGCGCGCCAAGGTGCTGGTGTTTTCGGTGACCGAGGGCGAAGACAAGCCCTTGAAATACCCGGACATGTTCCAGGCGGCGGGCCTGATCTTGCTGAACAAATGCGACCTGCTGCCCTATCTGGGCTTTGACGTCGACAAGGCCATGGGCTTCATCCGGCAGGTCAACCCGGATGCGCCGGTGTTGCAGGTGTCGGCCACGACGGGCGCGGGCTTCGAGGACTGGATGGCGTGGCTTCGACAACAGTGCGCCGCGAGCTGACGCTGCGAGGTCAGGTGCAGGGGGTGGGATGCCGCCCCTGGATCTGGCGCGAGGCCACGCGACGCGGCCTGAGCGGTTGGGTTCAGAACACGCCAGACGGGGTACGCGTGAGCCTGATCGGCCCGGCGCAACAGGTTGATGACTTGGTGGGAGCCCTGTGGGAGATGCCGCCGCCTGCACGGGTCACGCACATGGATGACGCCGAGCTGGGGCCGGACAAGGACCTGCCGCAGGCTGGCACGCCCTTCGAGATTCGCCCCAGCGTGACGGACACGACCGCACGGCGTCCACAAGCTTTGTGGGGGCCGGATCTGGGCGTGTGCCCGTCGTGCTTGGCGGAGTTGTGCAACCCCGCGAGCCGCCGTTGGCGTCACCCCTTCATCCACTGCCCCCAATGCGGCCCGCGCTACACGCTGACGCGCACCCTGCCCTTTGACCGGGCCCATACGAGCATGGCGGGCTTCGGCCTCTGCCCGGCATGCCAGAGCGAATACAGCACGCCAACCGACCGCCGGTATCACGACCAGACGCAGTGCTGTCCTCAGTGCGGACCACAGTTGCAGCTTTGGGACCGCCAGGGCACGCCTCAAGCCGGAGACGTGATCGCCCACACCTTGGCGCGCTTGCTGTCAGGGCAGATCGTGGCCGTCAAAGGCGTGGGTGGGTTCCATCTGTGTTGCGATGCCCGCCAGAGCGATGCAGTGGCTCGCCTGCGGGCCTTGAAACGGCGTCGCACCCAACCCTTGGCGGTGATGGTGGCCAACCCCGCGTCTGCACAGCAATGGGCACACCTGTCTGGCGACGATGTGCGATGGCTGACCTCGGCCGAACGGCCCATTGTGCTGGTGCCGCAAAACGATGCCGCGAAGCAGCATCTACCCGGCGTCGCCCCCCATCTGGCCTGGCTGGGCGTGATGCTGCCGTACACCCCGCTGCACCACCTGCTATTTCACGAGGCAGCCGGGCGCCCCGAGGACACTGCATGGCTGGATCAAGCCCACCCGCTGACCCTGGTGATGACCAGCGGCAATGCGGCGGGTGAGCCCCTGGTGATCAGCGATGACGAAGCGTGGCAGCAACTGGCCCCCATGGCCGACGCCTTGTTGATGCATGACCGCCCCATCCTGACCCGCAACGACGATTCGGTGATGCGCGTGCGCCCCGACGGCAGCGCCTGCTGGTTGCGACGTGGGCGTGGCTGGGCACCGTTGCCCACGCCCCTGGGTCCGGCCAAGGCAGGTGCACCTCGCAGCGTACTGGCCCTGGGCGCCGAACTCAAAGCCACGCTCTGCCTCACTCAGGCGGATGAACATGATGCTGTGGATGCGTTGGTGTCACCCCACATCGGCAACCTGCATGGCGCGGGCACCCGTTCAGCCTTGAGCGAATTGGTGCAGAACTGGTTGGTGCAACGGCACACCGAGCCCGAGGCACTGGCTTGCGACCTGCACCCGGACTTCTTCAGCACCCGGCTGGCAGGGCAACTGGCCCATGAACTGGGTCATGACATGCGCCACACACCTGCAACCACGACCCAGCCTTTGCCGGTGATCCCCGTGGCCCACCATCACGCCCATGTGGCCGCGGTGCTGGCCGAGCATGCGGCCGATGCGCGCAGCCACGAGCCGGTCCTGGGGCTGGCACTCGACGGCCATGGGCTGGGGCCCGACGGGCAGGCTTGGGGCGGCGAGTTGTTGCGTGTGCACGGCGCGCAGTGCGAACGGCTGGGCCATCTGCACCCCTTGCTGTTGCCCGGCGGCGACCGGGCCGCCCGCGAGCCCTGGCGTGTGGCCGCCGCTGTGCTGCATCAACTGGACCGCGGTGGCGAGATCACCGCCCGCTGGCCGCACCAACCCCATGCGGCGATGCTTCAGTCATGGCTGCAAACCGCCCCACAGCCCGCCACCACCAGCATGGGGCGGCTGTTCGATGCCGCCGCAGCCCTGCTCGGCCTGCTGGACGTCCAGGATCACGAGGCCGACGCCGCCATGCGGCTGGAAAGTCTGGCCAGCACCGCATGGCCTCACCTGCCGCCCCTCCCCGCCGCACCCGGCACACGGCTGGACGCCCCACCGCCTGCCACGCTGGACTGGCATCCGCTGATGCACGACCTGCTGGCCCACGCCACACAAGCCGGCCCTGCACACGCTGCCGCCCGCTTCCACGCCACGCTGGCACGAGACCTGGCACATTGGGCCGGTGCCCATGCGCGAACCCAGTCACTGGGCATCGTGGTGCTCAGCGGTGGCTGCATGGCCAATCGTCTGCTGGATGATGCGCTGACGCAGCACCTGCATGCACAAGGGCTCGAAGTCTGGCGTGCCGCGCACTATCCTTGTGGGGATGGCGGCATCAGCCTGGGCCAAGCCTGGGTGGCGCACCACACCCTGCTCTAACCACGTCACACCTTGTCATGTGTCTTGCCCTACCCGCCCTTGTTGTTGATGTGAGCCCTTCCGGTGACGGGGTGGTCAGCTTGGGCGGACTGCGCAAGCAGGTGTCCTTCGCCTTGCTGGATGAGGTGAAAGTGGGGGACTATGTCATCGTTCATGTGGGCTATGCCCTGTCTCGACTGGACCCCGACGAGGCCGAGCAGACGCTCGCCACCTTTGCCCAACTGCAGGCCCATCACGCACAGGCCGACACACCATGAAGTACGTGACCGACTTCCGGGACCCGGTGCTGGCCCGTCGGCTCGCCGAGGCCATTGCGCAAGCGTGCCAGCCGGGTCGCACCTATCGTTTCATGGAGTTCTGCGGCGGCCACACGCATGCGCTGGCGCGCTATGGGGTGCTGGACTTGTTGCCGCCTGCCGTGCACATGATTCACGGCCCTGGCTGCCCGGTGTGCGTCTTGCCGGTGGGGCGCATTGACCAGGCCATTGCGGCGGCCAAGCTGCCATCGGTGATCCTGGCCAGCTATGGCGACACCTTGCGCGTGCCTGGTTCGCATCAACTCAGCCTGCTCAAAGCGCGCGCGCAAGGGGCAGATGTACGCATCGTCTATGCCGTGGACGATGCCTTGCAACTGGCCCGCATGCACCCCGACCGCGAGGTGGTGTTTCTGGCCATCGGCTTTGAAACCACCACCCCGCCCACCGCCGTGGCCCTGATGACGGCCCGAGCCGAAGGCTTACGCAACTTCAGCGTGTTGTGCAACCACGTGCTCACGCCCGCCGCGATGCACGCCATCCTGGCTCAACCTGAACCCGTGGCGCTGGACGGACTGGTGGGGCCAGCCCACGTGTCCACCATCATCGGCACCCGGCCTTACGAGGTCTTTGCGCGCGAGCATGGCCTGCCTGTGGTGGTGGCGGGCTTCGAGCCGCTGGACATCATGCAGGCGATTCTGATGTTGATCCGGCAGGTCAACGAGGGCCGCGCCGAGGTCGAAAATGAGTTTGCCCGCGCGGTGCAAGCCCAGGGCAACCTCAAGGCTCAGGCCCTGGTGGCGCAGGTGTTCACAGTGCGCGACCGCTTTGCCTGGCGGGGACTGGGTGAGTTGCCGCACAGCGCCCTGTGCCTGCGGCCTGAATGGGCCGACCTGGACGCCGAGCGTCGCTTCAGTCTGCCCGCTGCCATGGTGCCCGACCATCCACAATGCCTGTGCGGACCCATCTTGCGCGGCCAGCGCCAGCCCGCCGACTGCAAGCTGTTTGGCAGCGTTTGTACCCCCGACAGCCCCATGGGGGCCTGCATGGTCAGCTCAGAGGGGGCCTGCGCCGCACACTACGCCTACGGGCGCCACCGCGTCCCCTCGCCCGCTCCCGCGCCATGAGTTCCGCCAAACCCCACTATCTGCGCCCGCTGGACAAACACCATGGCCGCATCGACCTCACCCACGGTGCCGGCGGCCGCGCCACGCATCAACTGATTGCCGAAGTCTTTGCGCCAGCCTTTGCGTCACCCGACGCGCACCCGATCGACACCGGTGACGACGGTGTGGTGCTGCCCAGCACCGCCCATCTGCCTGCAGGACACCGGTTGGTCATGTCGACCGATGGGCATGTGGTGTCACCCTTGTTCTTTCCGGGTGGCAACATCGGGCAACTGGCCGTGCACGGCACGGTCAACGACCTGGCCATGATGGGCGCCACCCCGCTGTACCTGACCGTGAGCTTTGTGCTGGAAGAAGGTCTGCCCCTGGCAGATCTGGTCCGGATTGCCAACGCGCTCGGCCAGGCTGCACGCGAGGCCGGTGTCACCGTGGTGGCCGGCGACACCAAGGTGGTCGAACGCGGCAAGGGCGACGGTTGCTACATCAGCACCGCAGGCGTGGGCTGGGTGGCCCCCGGTGTGCACCTGTCTGGCCGACTGGCCCGCCCTGGCGATGCCGTTCTGCTGTCTGGCAGCGTGGGCGAGCACGGCCTGGCCGTGATGAGCCAACGGCAAGGCCTGCACTTCGAGGCCCCCATCCTGTCGGACACCGCGGCTTTGCACGGCTTGGTGCAAGCGATGCTGGCCAGCGGCGCCCAACTGCGCACCCTGCGCGACCCGACCCGGGGCGGCGTGGCCACCAGCCTCAATGAGGTGGCGATGGCGTCGGGCGTGGGCATGATGCTCGACGAATCGGCCCTGCCCATTCAAGCGGCCGTGCAAGCCGGCTGCGAACTGCTGGGGCTGGACCCGCTCTACCTGGCCAACGAAGGCAAGCTGCTGGCCGTGTGCGCTGCAGACGATGCCGACGCTTTGCTGGCCGTGATGCGCGCCCATCCACAAGGCCGCGATGCGGTCCGTATTGGAACCGTCACACAAGACGCGCAACATGGCGTCCAGATGCGGACAGCCTTTGGTGGATGCCGTATGCTGGACTGGCTGATGGGTGACCCTTTGCCACGCATCTGCTGACCTTGGCTGAACCTTTTTGAAGCGCCCATGACGCCCTCTCCGGATCTCAGCGACATCTTGGCCACCTGGCCAGCCAGCCCGCAGAACCTGCTGCAGGTGCTGCGCGCCGTTCAGGCACGCTACGGGCATGTGCCAGCCGCCGCCATCGACACGCTGGTGCAGCGTTGGGGGCTGAGTTACGCCGCCGTGCGCAGCGTGATCAGCTTCTATCACTTCCTCAGCCTGACGCCGCGCGGCCGCTACACGGTGTACCTCAGTGACAGCGTCACCGACCGCATGCTGGGCAACGAAGCCTTGCTGACCCGCTTGTGCCAACGCCTGGGGGTGACCGAAGGCCTGACGCGGGCTGACGGCTTGGTGTCGGTGCACCGCACCTCGTGCACGGGCTTGTGTGACCAAGGGCCCGCAGGTCTGGTCAACGGGCGCCCCTTGGTGTTGCTGACCCCGCGTCGGGTCGATGAAATCGCCGACCTGATCCTGAGCGAGACCCCACTGGACATCTGGCCGGCAGACTTTTTTGCGGTTCACAACCCGGTCTGGCGCCACAGCCTGACCCTGAGCCACCCCATTGCACCCGGCACCGGCCTGCATGCCCTGCGCGAACGCGGGCCAGAGGGCATGCTCAGCGAATTGAAAGCTGCCGGCCTGCGCGGGCGCGGCGGCGCCGGTTTTGCCACCTGGATGAAGTGGCAGGCTTGCCGCAACGCCCCCGGCCCACGCGCGATCACCTGCAACGCCGATGAGGGCGAGCCCGGCACCTTCAAGGACCGCATGCTGCTGATGCAATGGGCCCACGAGGTGTTTGAGGGCATGACCATTGCCGCGCTCACCGTGGGTGCCACGCAGGGCTTTTTGTATGTGCGGGGTGAGTACGAATTCATCGCCCCCCATTTGCGACACGTGCTCGCCTTGCGTCACGAGGCTGGCTGGCTGGGGCCCAATGTGGCGGGCAGCGGCCAGGCGTTTGACATTGCGCTGCACTTGGGGGCTGGCGCCTATGTGTGCGGCGAAGAAACAGCCCTGATCGAATCGGTGGAAGGCAAGCGCGGCATCCCCCGCACCCGTCCACCCTTCCCGGTCGACCGGGGCTATCTGGGTCTGCCCACGGTCAACAACAACGTGGAAACCTTTGTGCAGGTGGCCCAAATTGCCGTGCATGGCGGCCAATGGTTTGCCGCCCACGGCACCGAGCAATCACGCGGCACCCGCATCCTCAGCGTGGCAGGCGACGTGGCCCGGCCCGGCATGTACGAAATCCCATGGGGCGTGACCGTCGCCGACGTCCTGCAAGATGCGGGCGCCGAGGATGTGCAGGCCGTGCTGGTCGGCGGCCCGTCGGGCAAGCTGATCGATGCCAGCCAGTTGCAACGCCAGATCAGCTTTGAAGACCTGCCCACCGGCGGTGCCTTCACCGTGTTCAACCAAAGCCGGGACATGGTGGACGTGGCCCGCCAATACACCCATTTCTTTGCCAACGAGTCGTGCGGCTTCTGCACGCCCTGCCGCGTGGGTTGCACGCAGCTGGTCGAGACCGCCGACCGCCTCATGGCCGGCCACGCGGGGCCTGCCGACATGGCACGGCTGCGCGAAACCGGCCAGATCATGCAACGCCTGAGCCACTGCGGGCTGGGGCAAACGGCCGCACACCCGCTGCTGGACGTGCTGGCCCACTTCCCCGATCACATCGCGCGCAAGCTCGTGCCCGATGCACAAGCCTTTGATCTGGACGCTGCCTGCGTGGACATGCATCATCTGGAGGTCCGCCCATGAGCGACACCCCCACTACCCCGGTCAGCACCTTCTTGCTGGATGGGCGCCCCATTCCGTTTCTGCCCGGCCAGACCATCATGCAGGCCGCGCAAGACGCCGGCGTGTACATCCCGCATCTGTGCCACCACCACGACTTTGCCCCCATCGGCAGTTGCAAGGTGTGCAGCGTGCGCGTCAATGGCCGCATGATCGCGTCTTGCACCATGCCGGCCAGCGCGGGCCTCGTGGTGGAATCGGAAGCGGCTGACATCAACCACGACCGCCAGCGTCTGACCCAGATGCTGTTCGTCGAAGGCAACCACCATTGCCCGTTTTGCGAAAAAAGCGGCAACTGCCACCTGCAGGCTGTGGCTTATCACCTCGAGATGCAAGACACGCACTATGTGCATGCCTACCCGCACCACGAGGTCGATGCCTCGCACCCCGATGTCATGCTGGATCGCAGCCGCTGCATCTTGTGCGAACTGTGCGTGCGCGCCAGCCGTGAGGTGGATGGCAAGGACGTCTTCACCATCGGCGGCCGCGGCCCGCACACCACGCTGATGGTCAACAGCGCCAGCGGTCAGTTGAAAGACAGCGATGTGGCCGTGACTGACCGCGCCGTGCACATCTGCCCCGTGGGCGCCTTGATGCCCAAGCGCCAGGGCTTTGTGATCCCCATTGGCCAACGCCCCTACGACACGGCCGACATCGCCCAACGCCCGGAGGACAGCTGATGACGCCCCGCAAGCTGCGCATTGCCACCTGCTCGCTGGCGGGCTGCTTTGGTTGCCACATGTCTTTTCTGGATGTGGACGAAGCGCTGGCCGACCTGATTGAGCACATCGAGTTTGACCGCAGTCCGCTGACCGACATCAAGCACGTCAGCGAAGCGGGCGTGGACATCGGCCTCATTGAAGGCGGTCTGTGCAACAAGGAAAACGTCGAGGTGCTGCGCGAGTTCCGCGCCCGCTGCACCACCTTGGTCGCCGTGGGCGCCTGCGCCATGTATGGCGGGGTGCCCGCGCTGCGCAATGGTATCCCGGTGGCGGAACTGGTGGCCGAGGCGTATCTGGGCACCGACCTGCACAACCCGCAAGTCCCCTGCGACCCCGAGCTGCCACCCTTGCTGCAAAAGGTTCTGCCTCTGCACGAAGTGGTCCCCATTGATGTGACGCTGGCAGGCTGCCCGCCGCCTGCGGCCGCCTTCCGCGAACTCATCCTCGCCGCGCTGGCCCAGCGTGACGCCGTGATCCCGCGCCCTGACCGACATTTCGACTGAGCCGCCATGTCCCATCCTCTCGAAACCGCATCTGACCCCGCTGGTCTCAACCGGGTGGTCATCGAGCCCGTGAGCCGCGTGGAAGGCCACGGCAAGGTGACCCTGCTGCTCGACGAACACCGCAAGGTGCAGCAGGCGAGGCTGCACATTGTCGAGTTCCGAGGCTTTGAGCGCTTCATTCAGGGCCGCCCCTACTGGGAGGTGCCCACGCTGGTGCAACGCCTGTGCGGTATCTGCCCGGTCAGCCACCTGCTCGCGGCCAGCAAAGCCTGCGATGCCTTTGTGATCGGTAACGGCCGCATCACCCCCACCGCTGAAAAGCTGCGTCGCTTGCTGCACTTTGCGCAGGTGCTGCAATCCAACGCGCTGCACTTCTTTCATCTGGCCTCGCCCGACCTGCTGTTCGGCTTTGACGATGCGGTGGCGCACCGCAACATCGTCGGCGTTCTGCAAGACGAGCGGGAGCTGGGGCTACAAGGCATCCGCATCCGCAAGTACGGCCAGCAGGTCATCCAGATCCTCACCGGCAAACGGGTGCATGGCACAGGCTCGGTCCCCGGCGGTTTCAACAAGGCCTTGTCGCGCGAAGACCGCGACCGCATGCGCGCCGACATCGACCAGATCACGCAATGGTGCGCCAGCGCCCTGACCCTGGCGCGCGACCTGTTTCTGGCCGGTCAACCCGAGCAGGGGCGCTTTGCCAATTTTCCATCGGGCTTCATGTCGCTGGTTCGCCCAGACGGAGCGGCCGATCTGTACGACGGCGCCTTGCGTGTGAAAGATGCGCAGGGGCAACTCATCGTCGATCAGGTTGATGTGCACGACTACCAGCAGCTCATCGTCGAAGAGGTCAAGCCCTGGACCTACATGAAGTTTCCGCACCTGCGGGCGCTGGGACCGGAGCATGGCTGGTACCGCGTCGGCCCCATGGCACGGGTCAACAACGCCAGCTACTTCGACACGCCGCTGGCTGAAGCCGCTCGCGCAGAGTTCATGGCATGGGGTGGCGGCAAGCCCCTTGGGGCGTCGCTGGCCCAGCACTGGGCACGTCTGATCGACACGCTGCATTGCGCCGAAGGCATTGCGCGCCTGCTGGATGACCCCGACATCTGCGGCACCGACCTCATGGCCACGGGCACGCCTCTGCGCGAGGGCATCGGCGTGATCGAGGCGCCGCGCGGCACCTTGCTGCACCACTACCGTGTGGGCGACGATGACCTGATCGAGTACGCCAACCTCATCGTCTCGACCACGCACAACAACACAGCCATGAACGAAGCCGTGCGCAGCGTGGCCGCCCAGTACTTTGATGGCCGCGAGATCACCGAAGGCTTGCTCAACCACATTGAAGTGGCCATCCGGGCCTACGACCCTTGCCTGTCGTGCGCCACGCATGCTGTCGGCAAGATGCCACTGCGCATTGAAGTGCTGGCCGCCGATGGTTCGCTGGCCGATGTGCTGCTGAAGCACGAAGACGGTACGCTGGAGCGACCCGATGTGAACGCACAGACCATGGCCAGCAACTGGCCACCCACCGCAGCATGAGCGCACTCGGCCTCATCGACACCGACGATGACGTTGCACCCTGCGACTGGGGCACCACCCTCATCGTGACCGTAGGCAATCCCAGCCGGGGTGACGACGCCGTGGGTCCGCTGCTCGCTGAACGTCTGAGTGCTTGGTTGGACGGTGAGGGCTGCCACCATCATTGGGACCTCGCCATCGTCAGCGACCAGCAACTCATGGTCGAGCATGCCTACGACCTCCGCTGGCGCGACCGCGTCCTGTTCATCGATGCCGCAGCCCGCCAGTCCCAGCCGGTGCAGTGGCACCGCATCCGTGCGGCACGATCAGGGCCCGCCCTCAGCAGCCACCAGTGCACACCCGGCCAGCTGCTGCACCTGTGTGCCCACACCCTGAAGCAGCGCACACCCCGTGCCTGGCTCCTGTCTCTGCGCGGCGAGAACTTTGAACTGGGTGCCCCCTTGTCCGACGCCATGCAACAAGCCATGACGCAGGCCTGGCCCGAGATCCTCCACTGGATTGCCCCGCCACACCATGCATGAAGCCGCCTTGGCCATGGAGGTGATGGCGCTGCTCGAGCGTCAGCACGATCGCCTTTCGCGCATCACCCGCATCGAGATCGACATCGGTGCCCTGAGTTGCGTGGATGACAGCGCCCTGCGCACCGCCTTGCTCACGGCACTGCCCGGCACCCTGGCCGATGGCGCCGAGTTGTGTCTGCACCCTGTGGCAGCCCAGGCGCGCTGCCTGACCTGCGGCGCGCACTTCAGCCCCCCCGACCGCATCGAGCCTTGCCCCCACTGCGGTTCAGCCCGCAAGCAATGGCTTGCCGGCGAATCACTCACCTTGCGCAGCATTGAGGGCATCCCGCGCTAGGGATCGGGCATTTACGCCTTTTTTACGCCATCGCTGCCAGAATTTTCAGCATTGAGAGGGCGCGGCGCGCAGACTGCCATCGTGACAGCTCTCCTGGTCATCCATGCTGAATCCCATCTCACCCACGCCCGCCGTTTCTGCCCACACGCTGGGGCCCGCGCTGCGCTACGTCCTGGCCGCATTGGCTTGCGGGCTCACCACCGTGCTCACCATGCCGCTGCACGACTGGCTGGAGCCGGTCAATGCGGTCATGCTGTTTTTGCTCACCGTCGTCATGACGGCCACCTGGCTGGGTCGCGGCCCCGCCGTCATGGCCTCGTTTTTGAGCGTCGGGTTGTTTGACTTCTTTTACGTACCGCCCCGCTTTTCGTTCGCGGTCAGTGACATTCAGTACCTCTTGACCTTCATGGTGATGCTGACGGTCGCACTCCTGATCGGCCACCTCACCAACGCCATGCGCCAGCGCGCCGAGGAGGCGCAGCAAGCCGCGCAACGTTCGGAAGCCCTGCATCAGCTGGCTCGCCAGTTGGCGGGTGCGCTGACCGTTGACCAGGTGATCGCGGATGTGGAAACCTTCCTGACGCAACAGCTTCAAGCCAAGCTGCGTTTGTGGCTGCCTGACGAACACGAGCAACTCCACTTGGCCTGTGGTCACACCAGCCAGGTCAGCTACCTGCTGCGCTTGGCAGATTCCATCACGCGCGGCCCGGAGCGTGCACACCGCATGGCCGACGAGAACGGGCATCACCTGTTGCTGCCCTTGATTGGTTCAACCCGGCGGCGCGGTGTCATGGCCGTCACCGTCGACAGCGGTACTGCGCTGACCCAGCACGCTGGCTTGCTGGAAGGCTTGGCGTCCTTGGCCACCACCGCACTGGAGCGGCTGCATTTCGTGGACGTGGCGTATCGCTCCGAGCTGGCGGTCCACAACGAGCGTTTGCGCAACTCCATCCTGTCGGCCCTGTCACATGACATCCGCACCCCCTTGACCTCTCTGGTCGGCATGGCCGAAACACTGGCCATGCAACCCGAGACGCGCACGGGCGTGGCCCACGACCTGGCAGAAGATCTGCGCGACCAAGCCCTGCGTCTGCACCGCATGGTCAACAACCTGCTGGACATGGCCCGCCTGCAAAGCCGCCAGCAGCAAGGCGGCCTGCCTCTCAAGCGAGAGTGGCAACCCATTGAAGAAGTCATCGGCGCCAGCATTCAGTTGCTGGGATCCGCGTTGGCGGGTCACCCCATCCGCACACACCTTCCTGCCGACCTGCCCCTGGTGCAACTCGACGCCGTCTTGATGGAGCGCGTCTTTGGCAATCTGCTGGAAAACGCCATCAAGTACGCCCCCGCGCACGCTGCCATCGACATTCACGTTCAATCGCAAGACGACCTGCTGCACGTCTACGTTCACAACGAGGGCGATGGCTTTCCGCCCGATCGACTGACGTCTGTGTTCGAACTGTTTGAGCGAGGCCACCCTGAAAGCGCTGTGCCCGGCATGGGCCTCGGCCTGGCCATTGCACGACTGATCGTGGACGCGCACGGTGGGCAGATCGAAGCCATCAACCCACCCGAAGGCGGTGCCACCGTGCACTTCCACCTGCCACTGGGCACCCCACCAGAGATCGAACCCGAAGCGGAGGTCCGCGCATGACCACGCCCGCCCCCACTGTTTTGCTGGTCGAAGACGACCCACACATCCGCCGCTTTGTGCGGACCGCGCTCGAATCCGATGGCTGCCGGGTCGCGGAGAGCAGCACCGTACAACAAGGACTGATCGAAGCGGGCACACGCAAACCCGATCTGGTCATCCTGGACTTGGGCCTTCCTGACGGCGACGGACGCACCTTTGTGTCCGACCTGCGCACCTGGTCGGGCATGCCCATTCTGGTGTTGTCGGCACGCGCCGCCGAAGAGGACAAGATCGACGTGCTCGACGCCGGGGCCGATGACTACCTCACCAAGCCCTTTTCGGTCGGCGAGTTGCTGGCTCGCGTGCGTGCCATGCTGCGCCGCGCCCGCCAAGGCACCACCATCGAGTCCCCCGATGTCCACTTTGGTCGCATCAACGTCGACCTCGTGCGGCGTCAGGTCAGCCGTGACGGCTTGGCCGTCCACCTCACCCCCATCGAGTACCGCTTGTTGTGTGTCTTGTTGGCCCATGCCGGCAAGGTCATGACCCACCGACAACTGCTGCGCGAAGTGTGGGGCCCCTCTTACGCCGACAGCAGCCACTACCTGCGCATTTATGTCGGCCACTTGCGCCACAAGCTGGAAGACGACCCCAGCCAGCCTCGCCACTTTCTGACCGAAGTGGGTGTCGGCTACCGATTTCAAACTGGAGAGTGACCTTCATGTCCGCCACCACCTCACCACCCGCTGCCGTTCAAGCGGGTCCCTCACACGCGCACAGCAACACCCCACTGGCTGCCTTGACGCTGGCCGCGCTGGGCGTGGTCTTTGGCGACATCGGCACCAGCCCGCTTTACGCCTTCAAAGAAGCCTTCACCGGCCACCACGCTTTACCCGCCACGCCAGCCCACATCCTGGCCACATTGTCTGCACTGCTATGGGCGGTGCTGCTCATCGTGTCAGTCAAGTATGTGTGGATTGTGCTGAAGCACGACAACGATGGTGAAGGCGGCGTGCTGGCCCTCACTGCACTGGCGCACCGCATGGCCGGCGACCACTCGCGCCGCGCCTGGCTGGTCATCGGCGCAGGCGTGTTTGCCGCCGCGCTCTTTTATGGCGACGCCATCATCACGCCCGCCATCTCCGTGCTGTCTGCGGTCGAGGGCATCAGCGTCGCCACGCCGCGGTTTGAGCACGCCATCGTCCCCATCACCATCGTCATCCTGATTGGCCTGTTCCTCATCCAAAAGAAAGGAACGGGCAGCGTCGGTATCTTCTTTGGCCCCATCACCATCGTGTGGTTCCTGTCTCTCGCTGCGGTGGGGGCCATCAGCATCGCCAAAACCCCCGAGGTTCTGCAAGCGCTCAGTCCGCTGCATGCCTTGCGCTTTGCCATTCAAGAACCCAGCGCAGCCTTTCTGCTGCTTTCTGCGGTCTTTCTGGCCTTGACTGGCGGCGAGGCACTTTACGCCGACATGGGGCACTTCGGCCGCCGTGCGGTGCGTCTGGCCTGGTACGGCCTCGTCTTTCCCTGCCTGATCATCAACTACTTCGGCCAAGGCGCCCTCGTTTTGCGAGACCCTTCTGCGGTCAGCAACCCCTTCTTTTTGCTGATCCCCGAAAACCTGCGCCTGTCCATGGTCATTCTGGCTACCGCGGCCACCGTCATTGCGTCGCAGGCCACGATTTCCGGTGCGTACTCACTCACGCTGCAAGCCAGCCGCCTGGGCTACCTGCCCCGCATCCGCATCCTGCACACGTCTGACCGCGAACAAGGCCAGATCTATGTGCCGAGCGTGAATTGGTGGATGCTGCTGGGCGTCATCGCACTGGTGCTGGCTTTCGGGTCTTCCGGTGCATTGGCTGCGGCCTACGGCATTGCCGTGTCCGGCACGATGATCATCACCACACTGCTGACCCTGATCGTCACGCGGCTGAGCAAGGCCCGAGGTCGCCATGTGCTCATGGCCGTGCTGATCCTGTTTGCGGCGCTTGAATTCTTCTTCTTTGCGTCCAACCTGGCCAAGCTGCTGCAAGGTGGCTGGTTCCCCCTCACCATGGGCGCCATGCTGTTCCTGATGCTGACCACCTGGAAGGAAGGCAGCCGACTCGTGGCCGAGCAACGTCGCCGCATCGACATCCCCATGGACGACTTCATCAACGGCCCCTTGCCTGATGTGCCACGTGTGGCAGGCACGGCGGTGTACTTGACCTCCGACACCGGCATCGTGCCCAGCGCGCTGTTTCACAATCTCAAGCACTTCAAGGTGATGCACGAGCAGACGGTGTTCCTGCATGTGATCAACGAGAACGTGCCTTACATCCAGCCCAACGAGCGACTGGTGTTGACACACCTCTCGGACCAAGTGTGGGAGCTCAGCGTGCGCTTCGGTTTCCGTGAAGAGCCCGACATCCCTGCCGCACTCCAGACGCTGCAAGACACCACACTGCGCCTGGATGCCATGGGCACCACCTATTTCGTGGCGCGCTCCACCGTGGTCGATGGCCCCGGCAATCTACCTGCCTGGCGATGTGCGCTGTACAGCTGGATGACGCGGCAAGCCGAAGGGGCGGCAACCTACTATCGCCTGCCACCCAACCAAGTGGTCGAGCTCGGCACACAGGTCATGCTCTGAGGCGCAAGCGCATCGTCACGCCTTCGGGCACCATGGTGAGATCCAGGTGCTCGCAGGCCTCTCGGCCATCGGGCGTGTCCACACTGATCACGTCAAAAGACTTCAGCAGCATGGCCGCCGCCAGCTTGATTTCCAGCATGGCCAGATAGCGCCCCGGGCAAATGCGGGGGCCCGCCCCAAACGGCATGGCCACCCGCCGCGCGTGGTCCGGCGCCAAACCAGCACCATCGCCCAACCAGCGCTCGGGCCGGAAGTCTTGAGCGTGAGGAAACATGCTCTCGCGCACGCCGTCCTGGCGCATCAACAGCATCACGGCGGCCCCTGCGGGCAAATGCACGCCCGCCAGTTCCGTGTCCTGCACCGCTTCCAGCACATTCACGGGCCCCACCGGCTTGAGCCGCATGGTTTCGTGGATGCACGCCTCCAGCCAGTCCAACCTCGCCAAGTCATCGACCTGCCATGTCGCCAGTGGTCCCAGCACACGGTCCACCTCATCGCGCGCACGCTGCCAGGCCACCGGGTGCCTGCTCAGCAAATAAATCATCCACGACAGGCTGGTCGCGGTGGTGTCTTCTCCTGCCAGCAGCATCGTGAACACATTGCCCGCCACATCCGCATCCCGCATGCCTGAACCGGGCTCATCTGCCGCCACCAGCATGGCTTCCAGCAAGTTGGGTGGGGCCAGTCGCCGTGCAGGGTCTTGCAAGCGCACCCGCGCATCTCGCATGAATACACCAATCGCTTCGTTGACCGCGCGCACGCTGTGCGACAAAGCCCGATCACGCGGCAAACGTACCCAGCGCCAGTAAGGCACCAAGGCATTCAGGCGCTGCCACAAGGCCGGAAAGATGCGGTCCAGGTGCTGTTGAATCACATCCCCGTCAGAAGACAGCGTGTCCACCTCCACACCAAACGCCAAGCCCGACACCGCATCCACCGTGAAGCGCATCAGGTCTGCCTGCAAGTCAATCGGCGCCTGTTGATCGGCTGCACGCTGCCAGCGCGCCTGCAAGCGCGAGGTCACCTGCCGCAGCGCCGGAAAGTAATGCCGAATCTGGTTCGGCGCAAAGCTGCCCATCACCATGCGCCGCTGCTGAAGCCAATGCGCCCCCTCGGCCAGAAACACCCCATCCGCAATGCCCATCTCTCGCACAATGGCCTGCATCCGCGATGGGCGACGAAACTGATCCGGACGCGCCTTCAACGCCGCCGCAATCACGGCATGGTCGCTGACCACCATCATCTCCATGCCCGCCAGATCCACGCGCATCAGCGGACCATACCGTCGAGACCACGCCTCCAGTTGCTGATGCACACGATGGCGGTCCACCTGCAAGCTGTTGCCCACCCACGGCCACGCACGCGGCCCGGGCAAGTCCCGCAAGGCACGGGGCGACGAGGTCGAGGCAGGCGTCGTGATGGCCGCAGCGGGGCCGAATCGCGTCATGAGGGTCGAGCTGAGAAGGTGTTTCATGCCCGCCACCTTAAAGACGGCTTTGCTTCCCGTCATTGACCGATGGCACCAGCGCATTGGCCGCAGGCACCACGCGCCTGCACTACCATCACCCGTGATGCACGACACCCCTCCCACCCTTGGCTTCAACAGCAGCTACGCACGGCTGGTGGTTGACCACGTGCGCGCCCGCGACCTCGATCCTCAGCCTGTTCTGAGCGCATTGGGCCTGCCCGCATCCGACCGCGAACCCGGCCCGCAATGGGTGCCCTGCGCCCGACTGGCCGAAGCACTGCATCGCGCCGCAGCGCTGTGCAACGACCCCCACATCGGGCTGAGCGTGGGACAGCAGGTACGCCCCGCCAACATGGGTAGCTTGGGCTACGCCCTCATCAGCTGCAGCCGACTGGAAGACGGTCTGGCCCAATACGAGCGCATGCAATCGCTGGTCTGCACCGAGATTCAGGCCGAACACCGGCTCAAGGGCGAGTGGCTGGAAAACCGCCTCACCGGCATGGGCAACGTCCCGCGCGACACCCATCTCTGGACCTTCGCCATGGTCTCTCGCCTCGCTTTTGTCAGGTGGGTGGCGGGACGCCGACTGGCGCCCTCTCAAACCTGGCTCCCCTGCCCGCCCCCGCTCAATCCGCAACCCTTGCTGGACTATGTCGGCGGTCCCATTGACTTTGACGCCACCTTTGGTGGCGAGCGCGTGCCTGCCATCTGGCTGCAACTGCCCAACCCCCATGCCGATGCCCACCTGCATCAACTCATGTCGGCGCTGACCGACCAACAGTGGGCCCAACACCGGCAAGACCAGGCTCAATTGCATGCGGTGCTGCGGCAGCTCATTGCGCAGGCCTTGCAGCAAGGCGCAGTCCCGTTGCTCGACAAACTCGGCCCCGAAGTCGAAGCCCGACTCGGTTTGTCAGCCCGCCAAATCCAGCGTCGCCTGGCCGACGATGGCCAAAGCTTCAAAGAATTGGTGGAACAGGTTCGTCGCGAGCAAGTGCTCCACGACCTGCGCCACACCCCGCTGCCTTTACAAGAGGTGGCGCAACGCGCCGCCTATTCGGAACTCAGCGCCCTGTACCGCGCCGTCAAACGCTGGACCGGGCTCACGCCCGTGGCCATTCGGCAGGCCGCTGCGCGATGAGACGCGCCAAGGCCTGGCCCCACGCGGCATAGGCCAGCGGCCCTGGGTGAAAACCATCAGTGGCCATGAAGCGCTGATCCATCGGAAAGTTCACATCGGCCACCACGCAGTCATCGTGCTGCGCCGCCCAAGTGCGCAGCGCACACTCCAGTCGCCGCGCACACCGCCCCAGATACCAACGCAGCGGCTGCGGCAACGCCGGAAAATGGTGAACCGGCGGCAGCGCCGACCACACCAGCCAGGGCGCACCATGCTGCTGTCGCAACTGTGCCCGCACAGTCGTCAACCCGTCCAGCCACGCAGACAGGCGCGTCATGCCCGTGGCATCGTTGACCCCCACCGCCACGACCACCACATCCCATGGCTCGGGCGGCAGCCGGCGAACCGCCGCCATTACATCCTGGATCCGATGCCCGGTGCAGGCCTGCAGCGACCACTGCACCGCAAAATGGGGCGCCAGCGCGCGGCTCAACTGACCGCTCAGGGCCTCATCCTGATGAGCCGCCCCCACGCCTGCCGCAGACGAATCCCCCAGGATCAGCACCCGCAGCACAGGCCCCTGCCCGATGACACCCTCCCGGGGACCATCGGGCTCCGTCAAAACCGGCGTCGTGCGCCGCACCCATCGGCCTTGTGCCCACAAGCACGGTGCCAGCACCAGTGTGATCAAGCCGTGCGTCAGCCGATGCAACACGGGTGCACGCCTTGCACTCAGTCTTTGAACTGAGGCGTTTGCTTCGACATGCTGGCCATCATCGCCGTGGTCAGGTCGCTGGACATCAGCATCGCCGCATTCCAGGTGGCGATGTAGTTCAAGCCATCGGCCACAGAATGATCCCGGCTGTAGTTCAGCATTTCCTTGGTGCCACGGATGGACAGCGGCGACTTCGATGCGATCAACACAGCGATCTCGCGAACGCCGGCCTGCAGGGCCTCACGTGTCTCGAAGACCTGATTGACCAGGCCGATGCGCTGCGCCTCATCAGCCAGCACCTTGCGACCCGTGAACGCCATTTCACGCACGATGCCCTGGTTGCCAATCAACTTGGGCAGGCGCTGCAAGGTCCCCACATCGGCCACCATGCCGATGTCGATTTCCTTGATCGTGAAGTAGGCATCCGCCGAGCAGTAGCGCATGTCGGTGCAGCTGATCAAATCCACACCACCGCCCACGCAGCCATTGTGAATGGCCGCCAGCACGGGCTTGCGACAACGCTCGATGCTGGTCAGCGTGTCCTGCAACTCCAGCACCAGCGCACGCAACTTCTCGCGGCTGCGGCCATCGCAATCGTCCTTGATCTGGGCTTGCAGGCCCATCATCATGGTCAGGTCAATGCCCGAGGTGAAGTGCTTGCCTTCGCCTTCCAGAATCACCACACGCACGTCGGGCGTTCGATCGGCCCACTGCATGGCACCGCGAATGTCCTGCCACATCTGCCAGTTCATGGCATTGGCCTTTTCAGGACGGTTGAGCTTGACGGTGGCAACGTGCTGGTCAACCGACACAGCCAAAGTTTCGAATTGCATACGTTTCCTCGTGAATCGTTTGCCTCACCGCGCCTTACAGCGCAGCAGCCACCTCGGTGCCCTGCTTGATGGCACGCTTGGCATCCAGCTCGGCCGCCACATCGGCACCACCAATCAGCGTCACCTTCTGACCGGCGGCTTCCAGACCGGCTTGCAGCTCGCGGAACGGCTCTTGACCCGCGCACAGCACCACGTTGTCCACGGGCAGCAGCACGTCCTTGCCGCCGACCGAAATGTGCAGACCCGCATCGTCAATCTTGTTGTAGCTCGCGCCAGCAATCATTTCAACGTTGCGGTTCTTCAGCGAGGTACGGTGGATCCAGCCCGTGGTCTTGCCCAGACCATCGCCCACCTTGCTGGTCTTGCGTTGCAGCAAGAAGATCTGACGAGGCGGTGTCGGCAAGTGCGGCGCCTTGAGGCCACCACGCTCGGTATAAGCCGAGTCGATGCCCCACTCGTCGTTGAACTTCTCCAGGTTCAGCGAGGGGCTTTCACCTTCGTGCGTCAGGTATTCCGACACGTCAAAGCCAATGCCACCGGCACCGATCACGGCAACCGACTTGCCCACCGGCTTCTTGTCACGCAGCACATCCAGGTAGCTCAGCACCTTGGGATGGTCCACACCCTCGATCGCAGGCGTACGAGGCGTCACACCCGTGGCCAGCAGGATCTCATCGAAGCCGCCCTTGACCAGATCATCCACGCTGACGCGGGTGTTGAACTGCGCCTTCACGCCCGACGCCTTCAACTCGTTGCGGAAATAACGCAGCGTCTCGTAGAACTCTTCCTTGCCCGGCACTTGCTTGGCAATGTTGAATTGGCCACCGACGTCCTCACCCGCTTCAAACAGGGTGACATCGTGACCACGACGCGCAGCAGTGGTGGCAGCAGCCAAGCCTGCAGGACCGGCGCCCACCACGGCCACGCGCTTCTTCGCCGTCACCGGCTCGATCTTCAAGATCGTTTCGTGACAGGCACGTGGGTTCACCAGGCACGACGTGATCTTGCCGCTGAATGTGTGGTCCAGGCAGGCCTGGTTACAGCCAATGCAGGTGTTGATCGTCTCGGCCTTGCCCGCGGCGGCCTTGTTCACGAACTCCGGATCAGCCAGCAGCGGACGCGCCATCGACACCATGTCGGCACAGCCGTCGGCCAGAATTTGCTCGCCCACTTCCGGCGTGTTGATGCGGTTGGTCGTGATCAGGGGGATGTTGACCAGCCCCTTCATCTTCTTGGTCACCCAAGCGAAGGCACCACGCGGCACGCTGGTCGCAATGGTGGGAATGCGGGCTTCGTGCCAACCAATGCCGGTGTTGATGATGGTGGCGCCAGCCGCTTCGATGGCCTTGGCCAACTGCACGACTTCCTCGAAATCCGAACCACCTTCCACCAGGTCCAGCATGGAGAGGCGATAGATGATGATGAAGTTCGCGCCCACGCGCTCACGCACGCGCTTGACGATTTCCACCGGGAAGCGCATGCGGTTTTCATACGAACCACCCCACTCGTCGGTACGGTGGTTGGTGCGCGCCGCGATGAATTCATTGATCAGGTAGCCTTCCGACCCCATCACTTCCACGCCGTCGTAACCGGCCTTCTGAGCCATGGCGGCACAGTTGGCATAGTCTTCCACGGTCTGCCAGACTTCTTCAGTGGTCAGTTCACGGGGGGGAATCGGCGAAATCGGGGCCTTGATCGGGCTGGGGCCGACCATGCCAGGATGGTAGGCATAGCGACCAAAGTGCAGGATCTGCATGGCGATCTTGCCGCCCGCAGCGTGGACGGCATCGGTCACCACCTTGTGCTGCGCAGCTTCTTCTTCCGTGGCCATGCGTGCGCCACCGGGGTAAGGACGGCCAGCGTCGTTCGGGGCAATGCCACCGGTCACCATCAGGGCCACGCCACCGCGTGCACGCTCAGCGTAGAAAGCGGCCATGCGTTCGAAGCCATCCTTGGCCTCTTCCAGACCCACGTGCATCGAGCCCATCAGGACACGGTTACGCAGGGTGGTGAAGCCCAGGTCAAGCGGTTGCAGGAGGTGGGGATAAGCGCTCATGGAAAGGCTCTTTCTGATGATGAAACAGAAACGATTAGGACAACGCAACTATGCAACCAGTTGCATGAATGCATATTAGGGGATTCGAGACAGGTATGCAACTGGTTGCATAGTTGTCCGACGACACGTAGACTGGCGCCATGTCGCTTTCTCACGCCTTGATGACGTCCCTGCTGGAAAAATCGTCCTCAGGCTACGACCTCGCCCGCCGTTTTGACAAATCCATCGGTTTCTTCTGGCGCGCCACGCACCAGCAGATCTACCGCGAGTTGGCGCGCATGGAAAAAGACGGCTGGATCGCCTCCGAGGCCGCCCCCGATGGCGGACGCACCCGCAAAAAGATGTACCACGTGCTCGATGCCGGCCGCATCGAACTGGAACGCTGGGCGCGCGAACCCGCCCCCCTGGTCGACATGCGCGACGAGCTCATGGTGCGACTGCGCGCCGATGCTGTCATCGGCCCCCTGGGCATGCAGGCCGAAATCGAACGGCGCATGGCCTTGCACGCCACCAAGCTGGCAGCCTACCGCGCCATCGAAGCCCGAGACTTCCCCACCGGCACCCCGCTCACCCGCGAGGCACGCATCCAGCACCTCATCCTCAAAACCGGCATCATGTACGAGCACGGCTGGTACAACTGGTGCAAAGAAGCCATTGCCGTGCTGCGCGAAGCCGATCAAGCCGAGCCTCAGCGCTGACGCAGCCAGGTCAAATCAAACGGCACGCGCAAGTTCGCGGACTCAATGGTCATCGGCACTGGTGACTGCGGCGCCCGCCATGCAAACAAAGTCTGCGAGACCACCTCGGACTGCATCGTCCCCCACAACGCGGGCCGCACCCGCAGCGCAGCACGCAAAGGCACATCCAGAGACGCCGGCAAGGCCCCGGTCACATGCACATCCAAGGACACCGGAATGTCTGCCACCACGGGCACGTGCATGTCCACGGGCAAGCTCAGTTCGATGGGCACCTGGACATCCAGGCGAGGCAGCCAGTCGAACACCACGGGCACACTCAAGGCCATGGTCGTTTTCACCGGCACAGCCTGCTGCACATGCACTTCCGTCCTGACCGGCAATCTCGCCTGGACCCGCACTTGTGCCTGCACATCATCCTGCGCCGAGACCGTGACCATCTGATCCACGGGCAGGCGTAACGGCGCCACACGAGGCCACTGCGCCTGCACAGGCGTCAACACCTCCGCCACCGCCTGCGTGCCATCGCGCAAGCGCAAGGTCATGGGTTGATTCACCACCGAGATCACGCTCTGCCAGCGGGCGTAAAACAGCCAGACGCCCGTCACCAGCGCCAGCACCCACATCAGCAACAAGCCCACGCTCACACCCAGCAAGGCCCGACCTGTCACGGGCCGGTGCCATCCACGCGCCGCCTCCCCCACCCCTGGCACCGACATCAATGCCCCCCCGGTCGCTGGGGCAGGCCATCGCGCTGAATCAGTTTGACCGACTCGAATGGAATCGTCACATCCATCAGATTCAAGCCCGCGTCCACCGAGCGCTCAGGAAAAGTCAGGCGTGCTTTCACCGGTGCCGTGATGGGCACCGACAAAGCTTGGTGGAGCGGCACCTTCGCCTCAATGACCGTGTCAATGCGCGTGCGCAAGGGTTCCTTGACCTGGACCTTTGCCGGCACGGTCATCGCAATGGGCACATCCTGCGCCACCGGAATCATCATGTCGATGGGCACGTCCGCGCGAACCGGCACCTGACCCTTGATGGGCACGGTCACCGCCATCCCCAGCACCTTCGTCTGAACACGCGTGTCGAGATCAACCACCTGATCCACCTTGAACACCTGTTTGACGGGCACCGCCAGACGTATCGGCACCACCGTGTCCAAGCTGACCTGGATCGGGATCTCGCCCTCCAGCGGAATTTGCACATCCTGCTGCACCGGCACCCGGATCGGTACCGTCTGATCCACCCTGACCTGCACCTGCTGGCTGACAGCCGCTTCCACCGCCAGAGCTTCGGGCAGCCTGATTCGCACATCCTGCTCCTTGAGCACGACCTGTGCAGCCAGGTTCTGCCACGCCCACCACGCCACGGCCACCGACGCGGCTCCCATGAGCAAGAAGATCCCCGTTGCAGTGAGAATCAGGTGCTTCCACGTCACCACACGGCCATACACCGCCAGCATCGCGGGCGTGACCGTGGGCACATCGATATTGGACAATTCAGGTTTGCTGCGGGACATCTCAAGCCATGGCGACAGATCACCGCAACGCCCCAGGCCCAGCCCGTCTCCACGGCATGCAGTCAGTCACGCAATATGCCACGGCGCGCTCGAACAGATCAGCACTTTGCACGACCCATTTGTCGCCCATGAACCCGCAGGATTTCCCGCTCACCGACCTCGCTTCGGCTCAAGCCATGTTTGCCGCGCTGCAGGCACAGGCCGCATCAAAGGGTGTTGCACTGCGCTCGCCACCACCTGCACCCACATCGTGCTGCGGACGAGGCTGTAACGGCTGCGTGTGGGAAGGCTACTACGAGGCCGTCGTGTACTGGCGCGACGAAGCCTTGCTGATCCTCGCCGACTGACCGCAACGCCTCAACCCACCACACCGCGACACCGCTCAGCTCACTTTGAATTTGAAAGCACCATTCTTGGCCGCTGACACCTTGATCTTGTTGATCGCCTGCCCTGCCGCCATGCGTGCCAGCACACTGTCAGCCACCTCCGGCAACAAGCTGCCATTCAAGATGTGATCGACGGCGCGCGCACCGGTATCCACCTCCGTGCAGCGCGCCAGCACCGTCTCGATCAAGGCCTTGTCATATTCCAGTTCGGCCTGATGGTTCGCCTGAACGCGCTTGGCAATGCGATCAAGCTTCAGGCGAATCACCTCTGCCAGCACCTCGTCCTGAAGCGGGTAGTAAGGCACCACCTTGGTCCGCCCGATGAACGCGGGCTTGAACGTTTTGTACAGCACCGGCCGCAGCGCCTCGGCCAGCTCATCCGCGGCAGGCAACTCCGCTGGCGTCTTCATGACCGCACCGCCCAAGGTCTCGTCATGTTTGAAACAGGCCTGCATGATGCCCTGCGAGCCAGCATTCGAAGTCAGGATGATCACCGTGTTGCGGAAGTCAATCTCACGGCCCTCAGCATCATCCATGACACCCTTGTCGAACACCTGGAAGAACATCTCCAGCACATCCGGGTGCGCCTTCTCCACCTCATCCAGCAAGACCACGCTGTATGGCTTGCGACGCACGGCCTCGGTCAACACACCACCTTCGCCATAGCCCACGTACCCCGGAGGAGAACCCTTCAAGCCACTGACGCTGTGCGCTTCCTGGTACTCGCTCATGTTGATCGTGATGAGGTTGCGCTCACCGCCATAGAGGATGTCGGCCAGCGCCAAAGCCGTCTCGGTTTTGCCAACACCACTCGGCCCCACAAACAAGAAGACCCCTTTGGGCTTGTTCGGATCCTCCAGTCCGGCTCGAGCCGTGCGTACACGCTGCGCGATCGCCGCCAAAGCATGGTCCTGCCCGATCACTCGGTCCTGCAGCGTGGCCTGAAGGTTGCGCACCGTATTGATCTCATCCTTGACCATCTTGCCCAGCGGAATCCCCGTCCAGGCCGCCACAATTTCAGCCACCACTTGCCCATCCACCTGCATGGGCACCAAAGGTGCTTCGCCTTGCAGCGCGGCCAGCTCGGCCTGTTTTTGCGTCAGAACAGCCTGGTCTTCGCCGGACAGCCCCCCCGCGTGATGCTCCAACCGGTCTCGCAACGCCACGATCTCTCGCACCAACTTCTGCTCGTCGGTCCACCGCTGCTCATCCGCCAACCATTGCGCTTGTGCTGCATCACGTTGCCCCTTCAATTCAGCCAATCGTGCCTCGTGCGACACGCCCGTGATCTGGTCACGCTGGAGCGACGCTGCCTCCGCATCCAGACGATCCATCAGCTTGCGTGCATCTTCAATGCGCGCAGGGGTGGCACGCTGCCCCAGCGCCACCTTCGCACACGCTGTATCCAGCACGCTGATGGCTTTGTCCGGCAACTGTCGACCACTGATGTAGCGCGCAGACAAACGCACCGCCTCGGTGATGGCTTCATCAAACAGCCGCACGCCAAAGTGCTTGGCCATCAGCGGCGCCATGCCACGCAGCATGGCGCAGGCCAAGGCCTCCGTGGGCTCCTCGACCTTGATGACCTGAAAGCGCCGAGCAAGCGCCGCATCCTTCTCAAAAAACTTCTTGTACTCCCCCCAGGTGGTTGCCGCAATCGTCCGCAGCTCCCCACGCGCCAAAGCAGGCTTCAACAAATTGGCAGCGTCATTCTGTCCGGCCTGCCCCCCTGCACCAATCATGGTGTGAGCCTCGTCAATGAACAAAATGATGGGGTGAGGGCTCTTTCTCACCTCATCAATCACGTTCTTCAGGCGGTTCTCAAACTCACCCTTCACCGACGCACCAGCCTGAAGCAAGCCCATGTCCAGCACGTGAATGGCCACGCCTTGCAGGCTCGGCGGCACATCTCCCTGCACCACCTTCAGCGCCAGACCTTCCACCACCGCCGTCTTGCCGACCCCTGCCTCCCCCGTGAGGATCGGATTGTTCTGACGACGACGCATCAAGATGTCGATGGCCTGTCGGATCTCCGCATCGCGCCCGATGACGGGATCCACCTTCCCCTCTTGCGCTCGCGCTGTCAGATTGATGGTGAACTGATCCAGCGCTGGCGTTCGCCCTGCCGTCACCTGCACCTCGCCCTCTCCGTCTGCCGAATCGCTCATCGACTCTGGTGAGACCCGCTCAGACTCCACAGAGCCGCGCGTCCAATCAGGCAAGCGGTGCTTGATCTCATCCAACTTGAATCGGCCAAACAAGCGTGAGGCACGCGCAGCCAGTTGACTCAAGGTTGGCTCGGTCAACAATGCCAGCAACACGTCCGCACTTCGGATCCGTGCCGTGTGCGATGACAGCGAGGCGATCAACCAGGCATGCTCCAGCAAGACGGGCAGATGCGCAGAGAAGACAGGGGTTCGGGCATTCCCCGCCTTGAAGTCGCGCAGCACACGCTCCAGATCGCTCTGCAGCTCGGTCACAGACACATCAAACCGCCGACACAACACGGCGATGTCACTCTGCGGCTGTTCCAGCAACGCCAGCACGAAGTGCTCGATGTCCACCTCAAAGTGACCACGGCTCATGCACAGACTGGCGGCGCGCTCGGCGGCCTGCCTGGTTGTTTCGTTGAGCTTGGTAATGAGTGTTTTCAGGTTATGACTCATGACGATGACAGCGTAGGTAAGTGTTTGATGTTGGAATGGGCGCGACTCAGGCAGCCAAATGAATGTCGTAACGAACGTCCGTGCGATCGCTTTGCGGCGCCTTCGTCAACAAAAAGGTGTCCCACCCCAGACACCCTTGCGTCGCATGTCGGCCTGTCGTCAGCGTGATGCCTTGCACATCGTCTCGGGCCAACTGCAAGTTGATCTCGTACTCAAGGCTCACACCAGTGAACAAGGTCAGCCACTCCTTGAGTGCCAGCGCTCCCGATGCGCCCGGCAGAAAGCACTGAAACCGGCGCCGGCTCAAGGGCCCCAGCACGACCCTCATGCGCAGATCCCGTTGCCAGACTCGCGCGCCCACCAGCGCCGACTGCCCCAGCACGCCCGCCCCCCGAAGGCGTGCAGGCTCGCTCCCCAGACACGTCCGGCCATCCTCTGGCACGTCATACCAACGTCCCACGAACTGCGTCATGCGCACCGGAATGCCGAAGTACTGCGTGAGCACACTCTGCATCTGATGTACCGACCACGTGCGCTGCTGAATGGCCCCCGCAAAATAGGCCAGACTTTCATCTCGCACACCACCCAAGAGCGCACGCAATTGCTCGCGAATTCCGCGCTGCCCCAGACCGGACAACGCCAACACGATCGGGAGATAGCGATCCCGGCGATCATGCTCAAACTGAATGGGCAGCCGATGCTTGCGCCATGCTTCGTAGAACATCGACACAGCGCGATGGCTGAAGACGTCCATGAACGCACGCGCCGAAGGATCTCGGTGCATCAACTCACGCTGCGCGATGGCCTCGGTATAAAACAATGGGAGCGCACCGGACACACCCAGCAAGCCCATGCAGGCAGGCGTCAACTCCACGGCATCAATCTCGGAGGCATCCCGAATGCTTGTGCTGTCCACCCCATCCAGATCAGCACGCCCATGCACCGCCAGTGACTCGATCTCGCTGCTTGGAAAAGCCAGAGAGATGGAGTTGCGGAACTGCACGCGTCGCAAGCCGTGCCCCGCATCACCTGATGCCAGCCAGCGATCCAACAGGCGAACGGCCTGAAAAAACTCAAAGCGCTGCGGCTCATCCAGCAGCGCTGGAATCACAGCAGTGTGATGTCGCCGTTGCGGGGTTGGCATGTCACCACCTCTTCCTGAGTTCGAGCCGACACCACTGTCAAACGGGTGAAGCTGTTGGCATGCACATACATGCCAAAGTAGCGATCCAGTACCGCAGCAAACAAGCCCAAGCCGGTGCCAACGAAGCTCTCTTCGTCCACCGTCAGGCGAATCTCGGTGCCTCGAACCAATGTCGCAAAGGGTTGCCCCGGCAACCACGCTGAAGCCGGCTTGAAGTCAATCGCCACCAAGCCATTGATCTGACGCTGATTGGCCGCACTTCGCGGCCAATCGTACAAACGCAGCATCTCCTTGATCGCATCCAGTCCCGCCCCCGAGAGCGACAGGTGATTCAGCGACAAATGGGAGATCAAGCGCCACAGCACACCACGACCACGCTCCACCCGCATCGTGGAAGTTGGCTTTCTCAGCAACTTGATCTCACGCGCCGGACCACCGCCCTCCACGAACAAATCCCCCCCCGCCGTTCCCGGCGACAACAAACTCGGGAGGTCGCGGTTGGTGGCCGTGACGTCCAGGGACAGCGTGTCCACGCTGGGAGTCATGGGCTCAAAGCGCCCATCCACGAAGGTCAGGCTCATCTCGTACCCTGGACTCACTTGTGCCAGATCTTCATCTCGGCTCAGTTGCCAGTAACCCAAGTGTCCGGGCAACACATCCTCACCATGCTCGCCCTCCCCAGTCAAGTCATCGTGATGCAAGGAAAAAAATGGGCGCACCTCATCGACCGTCTCACCCGCACTCGACTGACGAACCCGATACACCTTGTCCAGTGCATAAACCTCGTAGCCAAACGCCTTGCGACCATCCACCACCAGGGGATAGCTCGCGGTCCGATGGGTCAACCGGATCGGGTCAGCCGCTTGACGAAAAAGATTGACCACAGGCGTTGCCCCCAACACAAAGTTGCTTGCAGAGATGGTCTCCAGCAAGCGCGATGGGTCCGAATCGGCGCGGATGCCACGCATTGGCAGATGCAATGTGATGGTGTCCACCTCGGTCTCGTCGGGCATCAAGCCGCGAATGGCGGGCAAGGAGACAAAGTTGAACTTCTCAGGAAACGCAAAGTACTCCGCCAGCAAGCGATACGCCACATTCGACCGAGCGTCCCAATCGACCAAGGCCTGATCGGCATCGAACCCCTGCAACATGGGCTTGGCTGCACCCTTCGCATCATCGAACACTTGGCGCCAAGGCTGGTTGGCACCCATCTGAACCATCACGGCCTGTGCGTGATGGCAAATGGCTTCGCGGAGGACACTGACCTGAGATGCCTCACCATCCAGATAAACCGTGAGCGCGCATGCCAGCAATTGACGCCAGGACATCTGAGGCGATGTCCGCGTGAGCGACAGAGAGAGCACTGAGGTCGCGCCCGCCGGCAACGCACACCCGCCACTGGGCGCTGCGATGGCGTTGCGATAGCTCACCTCTGTCAGCTTGATCGGTACAAGACGCACATCTTGTGTCGTCCTGAATTTGCAAGTCACCCCTTTGACCGGCCGGGAATGCAAGGCGCATCCCCGCTCCACCACCACCGCTTGACTCATCTGTGCCGCAGCACTGCCCAAATCGAAGGCCACCACCGAGCACGATGGAAACGGTCGAAGATAGTGCGGATACAGCACCTCCAACAAGGACTCGGTGAACAGCGGGAAGTCATCGTCCAGGCGCTTGTGGATGCGAGAAGCCAGCAGCGCAAACGACTCCATGAGCCGCTCAACATGCGGATCATCCCCCACGTCCCCGCTGACCTGCAGGCGCCCGGCAATTTTGGGATAGCGACGCGCAAAGTCCCCTGACCGGTTACGCAGGAACGCCAATTCGCGTTCGTAATGAGGGAGCAGTTCATCCATACGGCGACTCAACTGGTGAGTGTGAATGCTTCAATGCGTGGCAAAACGCGCGTGCGTCACGCGATAGCGAGACAGCGATGGCTGCAACACCGCATCGAAGCTCACGCTCTCTCTCGCAGGCCGGATGACCAACATCGCGCGAATGGTGAACCCCAACGAACCCCGGTCCTTTTGGTCTTCATGGAACTCGACCCGCACATGTTGAAGTCGCGGCTCGTGTGCCTCAATCGCATGAGACAAGCTGTGGCTGATATGTCGCCGATCCTCAGAGCTCGACATCACGCGCCCCACGAAGTCCCGGACGCCAAAGCAAATCACAGAGCGACTGGCATGCGGCCCCATCTCCTTGGATTCAAAGTCCAGAGCCGATCTCGCGTTGAGCAAGCATTCCAGGTCACGCGCCACGGCGTCACGCATCTGCTCGATCGTGCAGGTCTGCATCAACCCCTCTGGGGTATCACCATGACCGCCCAGCAATCGGTCAAAGATGCTGCGACGGATGCGCACGACTTTGGACATGGTTGCCTCTAAAAAAGATGGGGCACCACCCGCCCCATCCTGGTCAGCTTTCAGTCACACACCGATCAGTTCGGGGCGTCGAAGGTGGCCTTGTTGGTTGCCAAACTCCACGAGGCGACTTGAAGCGCCCCGGGTTTCGCGGAGGCTCCAACACTGGAGAATGGAGC
>NZ_JBLIZW010000091.1:0-27757 GCF_048860245.1 Aquabacterium sp.
GGCCTGGCGTTCGCCTGTCACCGTCGGGCCCTCGGGGCCTGGCTGCAAGCGCAATTGGGCGGGGTGTTTGCCGAGCTGGATCTGACCGACGCCGCGCTGGTGACCACCGGCCATCACGGCCTGGCAAGAGGCAGCCTGGGGCGTTGGCTGACGAAAGGCAAGGTTGGGGCTGAGGACGATGGCATGCTGACGGATTGGCTGGGACGTCCTGACGCTGCTTCCGTGGTGGTGGCCATGCCCGACTGGCGCGATGTGGTCTGGCCCGTTTGGCGAGACGGTGTGGTGCAGTGGGCGTGGGTCCGTCATGACGGATTGCACGTCAAGCAGGACGCGGCGCCGCACGGCTTGTCGGACCTTACCCTGTCCAAGGTGTTGCAGCGTGAGGGCTGCGAGATGCAGGTCTCCAACTTGTCTGGCGATGTGGCGAGGCAGGTGTTGTCAACGGTGCTGAAGGTGGATTGGCTGGGCTTGGTGGCCATTGGCCTGGGAGTGACGCAGCGCGGTGCTCTCTTGGCGAAGGACTTCGCCGGTTTGCGTCGACAAGGCGGTGCCACGATTGATCAGCATCCGGCGGTGCAAACCATGTTGGGCGAGATCCATGCCGCAGAGAGGATGGTGTCTGGCTTGCTGAGAATCTGCCAGGTGCCCGTTCAGGAGGTGGATCTGCAGGATGTGGTGACGATCCGCATGCAGGCCTGCGAAGCCTTGGTGCACGCCAATCATCAGGTGATCCAGGTGCATGGCGGTGTGGGCTACATGCGTGATGCCGGCCCCGAGCGCCTGCTGCGAGATCAAAACATGTTGCGGCAACTGAGTGGTGGCGTGTGGGGGCTGCCCATGGCCTTGCAGGCCTTGCAAGAGGAGATCGCATGATGCGTGATCGCATTCATCTGGACGGACATCTGGCCTTGAACCATGCGCTGTCCCCGCGCTGGCAATTTGAGCAATTGCCCGCTTTGAGTCGGTGGGCGACGGCCTATCCTCAACTGGATCTGTGGGAGACCGATACCCGGCACTTGCCAGCGGCCTTGCGTGCGCTGCGGCGTCGCGCCAAAGACTTTGCGGTGCAGCATCTGCAGCCCTTGTCCGCCAAGATGGATCTGGCGCCACACCTGCCTGCCGGTGCGTGTCACCCGGAGTTGGCCGCCCTGCTGTCCGAGGCCGGGCGCCAGGGGTGGCTGAGCTATGTGTTGCCCGCGCCGCTCGGGGCGATGTCGTGGCGCGCCATGCCGTACGCCATGATCTGGCAATGCAGCTTGGTGGTGGAGGAGTTCTCGGCTGCCTGCGGTGGGTTGATGCTGCTGTTGTCGGCCCATCACCTGGGCACCATGCCGATTCTGGTCTCGGGTGAGATCAGCAAGATCTGGAAGTTCTTGCGCCCGGTCTACCAGTCGTGTCAGCGTGGTGAGCCGCACCTCATGGCCTTTGCCATCACCGAGCCCGGTGCAGGTTCGGACGCCGAAGACGGGCATGGTGCTGCGCAGTACCGGCCGGGCGTGGTGGCTCGACCGGTGCCCGGGGGCTGGTTGCTGAATGGACGCAAGTGCTACATCAGCGGCGGGGACCTGGCCAAGTCGATGACGGTGTTTGCGGCACTGGCGGGCGAGGACATGTCGTCGTGGACGTGCTTTCACGTTCGGGCCGACAGCCCGGGCTTCAAGGTGGTTCGCACAGAACTCAAAATGGGCATGCGCGCTTCTGGAGCGGCCGAGCTGGAGTTCTCCGATGTGTTCGTGCCCGACGATGCGGTCATCGGTGGCTTGCGTCGCGGCTGGGTGCTCAATCGCGCCACGCTCAATGCCTCGCGCATTCCGGTGGCCGCCATGGGCGTGGGCTTTGCCCGTGCTGCCACCGAGGTCGCCATTGAGTTTGCGCGCACCTATCGCTTGGGCGGCAAGCCACTCATCGATTACCAGGAAGTGCAACTGCACCTTGCCACCATGCTGGCAGAGACGCGTGCCCTGCGCAGCATGGTGTGGCAAGAGGCGCGTCATGGATGGACGCCACGCCAGCTGCAGGCGTCGGCGTGCAAGTTCCATGCGACGGATCGAGCTCAGCGCATCTGTGAGATGGCAATGGACCTGTTGGGCGATCACGGATGTGCGCACGAGGCGCGCATTGAGCGGATCGCGCGCGATGTGCGACTCACCCGCATTTTTGAAGGCACGAACCAGATCAACCGGCTGTCCTTGATGGAGGACTGGCAGGCGCAGTTGCTGGATACCGAACACCCCGTAGGAGTATGAGATGACCCCTTCCCCCTGGAACCAAGACATCTTTTTTCAGTACCCCGTGACCCCCTTCCAGACCAGTTGCGGCGAGATCGACCTGCCCATTCTGTATTTCGATTGCTCGATTGCCATGGCGCTTTTTCTGGTCGATCTCGACAAGGCTGCGACGCTGGTGCAGGACCCGGAACTGGCCGTGGTGCCTTTTGCCGGCGGCAAAGCCATGGTGGGCGTGGCGTTTTACGAATACCGGCGTACCGCCATTGCGCCGTACAACGAGGCAGGCATTGCGATCGCCGTGGCCCCCAAAGGTGCCGCCGTGCCCACGATGCCATGGCTGTCTTACCTGCGTCCGCTGGACAAGAACCCGCTGGGCTTTCATGTGGTCGACCTCCCGGTGACCACCGATGCCGCGTGTGCCGCAGGCAAGGAAGTGTGGGGCTATCCCAAGTTTGTGACCCCCATTCGGTTCCAACGCCAGGGGCGGCAATTCACCGGCATCGTGACCGATCCGGTTGATCAATCGGACCTGATCCGTGTCGACGGGTGTGCCGGCTTGGGCGTGGCCGGCCCTCTGCTGGACCTGGTTCTGTACTCCAGGCTGGACGGGCCGTTGTTGCGCACGCTGGTCAACACGCGTGGCGGGGCAGAAATGCGCTTGCCAGGCAGCCTGCGCTTGCATGTGTCGTCCACATCGCGCCACCCCATGGCACAGCGTCTGCGCGCGCTGGGCCTCGACGGCGCGAAGCCGTTTTGCGCCAGCATGAGTGATCGTTTGCAGTTGCGGCTCAATGCGGGGGCCCCGGTGCCATCACGCTGAATGACCTGAGCGCAGGCTGGGACTTCAGCCTGCGTCATGTGCCTGTCATGGTCGTCCATCAAGGTGGCGAGCCTTTGGCTTACTTGGTGTTACATCATGACAGTTCAGAATTCTCGGCGACAGTTTGTGATTCAACTGGGCGCACTGGCCGCCGTCGGGAGCAGCGGCATGGCGTTGACCGGCTGCGGTGGTGGCGACGATGCCCCCGAGTTCAACTACGGCGTGGCCAGCGGCGACCCATTGAGCGACCGCGTGATCTTGTGGACGCACGCCAAGTATCCCGACAGCGACGGCATGGTCGACCTGACCTGGGAAGTCGCCACCGACAACACCTTCAAGACGGTGGTGAGCCGTGGCGCGGCCCAGGCCACATCGGCAACCGCCTTCACGGTCAAAGTGGATGCCACGGGTCTCAGTCCCGCGACGGAGTATTTCTATCGCTTCCGTCAGGGCAGCCATCAGTCGGCCATTGGTCGCACGCGCACCTTGCCCACCGGAACGGTGAGTGAAGTGGTGCTGGCGGTGTTCTCTTGTGCGAACTACCCGGCTGGCTACTTCAATGTCTACGCAGAAGCAGCCAAGTCCAACGCACAGTTCGCCATCCATCTGGGCGACTACATCTATGAATACGGCGCCACCAATGCCGACGGTTCTCCCGCCTATGCCTCGGCGCAGGCCAAGAGTCTGGGGCGGGTGGTTGAGCCAACGTCCGAATTGCTGACGCTCAATGACTACCGTCGTCGCCACGCGCAGTACAAGTCCGACCCCGACGCGAAGACCTTGCATGCCCGCATGCCGATGATTGCGGTGTGGGACGACCATGAAGTGGCCAACGACAGCTACAAGGATGGGGCCGAGAACCACGATGCCGCCACCGAAGGCTCTTTTGCGGCGCGCAAGCAGGCCGCCATGCAGGCGTATCACGAGTGGATGCCCATTCGCACCGGCAGCGACGCATCGGTGATCTTCCGTTCCTTCGACTTTGGCAACCTGCTCAGCCTGCACATGCTCGACACCCGTCTGTACGGCCGCGACAAGCAGGTGACGTTCAGCGAGTTGCTGGACCCGAGCACGGCCGCTTCGGCCACCGCGACCTTGTCGTCGTCGACGCGCCAAATGATGGGCGCTTCGCAGGTGTCCTGGTTGCAAGGGAAGCTGGCAGCCTCGACGGCCACCTGGCAGGTGTTGGGTCAGCAAGTGCTGATGGCGCGCATGGCCTTCCCCTTGTCCATCCTCAACGCACTGAATCCCGAGAACACGTCGCCTGAAGCGCTGGCTGCAGCACAGGCCGCGATCAACGCGTACCTGACGGCCAAAGCCACTCCTGCGGCTTCTCGCACGCCCGAGCAGCAAGCCCTGATGTCGCAAACCAAACTGGGCTACAACCTGGATGCCTGGGACGGCTACCCCGCGGCGCGCGAGACCCTCTTGATGACGGCCTACAGCTTGGGCAAGCGCCTCGTTTGTCTGGCCGGTGACACCCACAACGCGTGGCATGCGGACTTGACCCTGGCTGGCTACGCGGATTCCGCACTGGCCGGTGTCAAGGTGGGCGAAGAGTTTGCGACCAGCAGCGTCAGCTCCCCCGGTCTGGAAGAGTACCTGTCTGCCTTGCCGCCCGCGCAGATCAAAGGCATTTTTGAAGGCGTGGTGGATGACCTGCATTGGATGGACCCATCTCGCCGCGGCTTCCTCAAGATGACGTTCACACCGAGTGCGGCCACCGGGGCATGGGTCTTCGTCGACAGCATCACCTCGCACACCTACAGCGTGGCCACGCCGACCTCCGATGAGGTTCGCTCCTTTAGCCTGATGGGTTGAAGCGTCAGCAGCAGGGGCGTGGTATGACCGTGTTGCAGCGCAGTTGGGCTGTGTCGTCTTTTGCAGAGCCGCCCGTGCATGCCATGCGCATGCGATCCGGGCGGTGGGCGGCCTGGTCCGCGCGCGTACGTTGGTGGCTGAGTGCGCCGTGGCGGCAATCATTGACGTCCGCGTTGATGATTGAGCCGGCCTGGCAGGCCTTGGTGCTGGACAACCCCTTGTGCCTGCGCCCCGTGATGCGCTGCTATGTGGACCGACTCGTGCCCCTGTGGCGACGGCCCGGCTGGGCCGCAGCGGATTTCGCTGCGGCGAGTCAGCATTTTTCGACGCGCCAGAAATTGGATCTGGCGGCGGGCCGCGAGAGCATCTTGCTGGACTTGGGGGAGGGCTTCCGGCTTGAGTTGGCCTTCAACAGCCTGTACCCCGAAGAAGGCTTGTGGACCTTGCGACTGGTGCACGGCGAGGCCACGCACGTGTTCCAGCTGACCTTCAGCTTCTTGCCGCATGGCCGGATGTTGGTGGGCTCGGTACAAGGTGGCGCCTCGACCGAGACGACCCATGCACCGGAGGTGATCAAGCGCTTCACCAAGCACTTCCACGGACTGCGTCCGCAGGTCTTTCTGGTCGAAGCGTTGGGGGAGCTGGCGCAAAGATGGCGCCAGTCGGTCAGCTTCGTGTCACCCCGGTATCAGGCCAAGAGCCGGTGGTACCGGGTACCCAAAGGCATCTCGTTTGACTACGAGGCCTTGTTTCGGGACTGTGGCATGGTGCCCAAAGGGGCCGGCCGCTGGGGCTTGCTGCTACCGATGCCTCGCCGCGAGATGAGCGACATCGATGCACGCAAACGTGCCATGTATCGTCGGCGCTATGCATGGCTGGACGATGTCGCGCAGCGCCTGCGTGGGGGCTCGGACGTGTGACAAGGTGGGCCCCCATCAGATCTTAAGCGCGGCGGGGACGGCTGGCAGCACCGGGATGGTGCGCGGCACGGTGGCACACAACTTGCGTGTAATTGACCGTGCCCCAACGTGTTGTCGCGTCGTGGGGCGTCACGGATTCCGCTAACGGCGGCGGAAAGCAGTCCGGTGGTTCTGATTTGTAGAGCACCGATTCAGTTCTGCTTTCTCCGGATGTCGATCAAAGGCCTGAGGCCAGATCGGCATGCACCGGAACGAAGCTGTCGTTTGTTTGCGCCCCGCGCACCTTAGTCGGAGTCCCTATGAAAATCGTCGTTGTTGGCCATGGCATGGTCGGGCACAAGTTCCTGGAAAGCCTGGCAGAGACCGGCTTGAAGGATGTGGAAGTCACGGTGCTGTGCGAAGAGCCGCGCCCCGCCTACGACCGAGTGCACCTGTCTGAATACTTCTCGGGCAAAACAGCGGATGACTTGTCGCTGGTCGAATCCGGCTTTTTCGAGCGCACGGGCTTCAAGCTGCGTCTGGCTGCCAAGGCCGTGGCCATCGAGCGCCGCACCAACACGGTGACCACCGCCGACGGCGAAACCCTGCAGTACGACAAGCTGGTGTTGGCCACCGGCTCGACGCCCTTCGTGCCGCCCATCAATGGCCGTGACCGCGAGAAGTGCTTTGTCTACCGCACCATCGAAGACCTGGAGGGCATGAAGGCCGCCGGGGCCAAGGCCAAGAATGGCGTGGTGGTGGGCGGTGGCTTGCTGGGGCTGGAGTGCGCCAAGGCCCTGCGTGACATGGGGCTGGAGACCCATGTGGTCGAGTTTGCCCCGCGCCTGATGGCCGTGCAGGTGGACGAGGGCGGTGGCCGCGTGCTGCGTCACAAGATTGAAGAACTGGGCGTGCACGTGTTGACCAGCCACAGCACCGTCAAGATCGTGGACGGCGCCGAGCACAAGCACCGCATGATGTTTGAAGACGGCAGCTACCACGAGACCGACATGATCGTGTTCTCGGCCGGTATCCGCCCTCGTGATGAACTGGCCCGCCAGTGTGTGCTGGCCATTGGCCCGCGCGGTGGTGTGGTGATCGACGATCACTGCCGCACCAGTGACCACCACATCTACGCCATTGGCGAGTGCGCCTCCTGGCAGGATCAGACCTTTGGTCTCGTGGCGCCGGGCTATGACATGGCCCGTGTGGTCGCCAAGCACATCGCAGGCGATGAGTCGGCCGCCTTCACGGGTGCCGACATGAGCACCAAGCTCAAGCTCATGGGCGTGGACGTGGCCTCGATTGGCGATGCCCATGCCAAGACCCCGCACTGCCGCACCTTCCAGTACGTGGACGAGGTCAAGCAGGTTTACAAGAAGATGGTGGTCAGCCAGGACGGCAAGCAGTTGCTGGGCGCCGTGCTGGTGGGCAATGCCGATGAATACGGCACCTTGCTGCAGATGACCCTCAACCAGATCCCGCTGCCAGAGGATCCCGAATTCCTGTTCCTGCCCGCCAGCGATGGCAAGGCCAAACCCGGCCTGGGTCCTGACGCCTTGCCGGACAGCGCCCAGATCTGCTCGTGCAACAGTGTGAGCAAGGGCCAGATTTGCTCGGCCGTGGGCGAAGGCATCACCAGCATCGCGGACCTGAAGGCGTGCACCAAAGCTGGCGCCACCTGCGGCGGCTGCGTGCCCCTGGTGACCCAGGTCATGAAGGCCGAGATGAAAAAGCGCGGCATGGCGGTCAACAACCATGTCTGCGAACACTTTGCCTACTCGCGTCAGGAGCTGTACCACCTCATCCGCGTGGGCCAGATCAAGACCTTTGACGAATTGCTGGCCAAGCACGGCAAGGGCCTGGGTTGCGATATCTGCAAGCCCACGGCGGCCAACATCCTGGCATCGGTCTGGAACGACTTTGTCCTCAAGAAAGACCTGGCCCGTCTGCAAGACAGCAACGACTACTTCCTGGGCAACATCCAGAAGGATGGCACCTACTCGGTGGTGCCGCGCATGGCTGGAGGCGAAGTCACGCCCGATGGCTTGATTGCCGTGGGGCAGATCGCCAAGAAGTACGGGCTGTACACCAAGATCACCGGCGGCCAGCGTGTGGACATGTTTGGTGCACGCGTTGAGCAACTGCCCCTGATCTGGGAAGAGCTGATCGCCGCAGGGTTCGAGTCGGGGCACGCCTATGGCAAGTCGTTGCGCACCGTGAAGAGCTGCGTGGGCTCGACCTGGTGCCGCTATGGGGTGGACGACAGCGTGGGCCTGGCCGTGGAGCTGGAAAACCGATACAAGGGCCTGCGCGCGCCACACAAGATCAAGTTCGGCGTGTCGGGCTGCACCCGCGAGTGTGCCGAAGCGCAAGGCAAGGACATCGGTGTCATCGCCACCGAAAAGGGCTGGAACCTGTACATCTGCGGCAACGGCGGCATGAAGCCCCGTCACGCCGAGCTGTTCGCCTCGGATCTCAGCAAGGCCGATCTGATCAAGCTGATCGACCGTGTGCTGATGTTCTATGTGCGCACCGCCGATCGCCTGCAGCGCACCAGCACCTGGCGCGAGAACCTGGAAGGGGGTCTGGATTACCTCAAGGGCGTCCTCCTCGACGACAACCTGGGCCTCAACGCGGAGCTGGAAGCCCAGATGCAGCATGTGGTCGACACCTACCAGTGCGAGTGGAAGACGGCCATCACCGATCCGGAAACCCGCAAGCGCTTCCGTTCCTTCGTCAACAGCGACGTGAAGGACGAGCGCATCGTGTTTGTGAAGGAGCGTGGCCAGATCCGTCCGGCGCGTGCAGACGAACGTGCCGATGCATCGGCCGAGGCTGCGGTCTAAGCCAGGGAACAGGAGAGAGAGATGAATGCCGTCATGAAAATGGATGCGCCCGCTGTGGGGCTGTGGACCGACGTGTGTGGTGCCGACGAGATCTGGCCGGACACCGGGGTGTGCGCGTGGGTGGAAGGGCGCCACGTGGCGGTCTTCCGCGTGGGCCAGGAGCAGTACTTCGCCATCGACAACGTGGACCCCAAGTCTGGGGCCAGCGTGCTGTCACGCGGTCTGGTGGGCAATCTGGGTGAGCGGGTGGTCGTGGCCTCGCCGCTCTACAAGAACCACATTGACCTGCGCACGGGCGAGTGCCTGGAAGACCCAAGCTGTAGCGTGGCCGCCCATTCATTGCGTGTCGCGGGGGGACGCATCGAGGTGGCCATCACCTGACTGGAGGTGATGAGCTCATCTCTGCGCGCAAATTGGCGACAATGGCCGCAGAGCGTCTTTGTGTTGTTGCCATGCCTGTGTCTGTGTCTCAATTCGTCTTACGTGCCCGACAGCTGGAGCTGGAAGCGCTGCAGCAACTGGCGGTGCGCATCGATCTGGTGGATCTGGTCGGGCAGTTGATTCACGCGCTGCAGCATGAACGCGGTGCGACCAGCATTTATCTGGCCTCGTCGGGCGAGCGGTTTGTGCCGGAGCGGCAGGCCGCCATGTCGGCATCCCAACAGATCGAGCAGGCACTCCATGCTGGCTTGTCGGCCCAGTTGCTGCCGGAGCAGGGCGCGTCGGCCAAGATGCTGTCCTTGATGGCATGGGTGGCACTGGACCTGGATGCGCTCACGGATTTGCGTTCTCGCGTGGCGCAGCGAAGCTGCTCCGCACATGACGCTGTGGCCGCCTTCAGCGGTGTGATCGCGGGCTTGCTGGAATTGATCGTGTTGGTGGCCGATGCCGCTTCCAACCCGGCGATTTCCAGATTGCTGGTGGCTTTTGTGCACCTTGTGCAAGGCAAGGAGGCGGCTGGGCAGGAACGTGCCGTCGGCGCTCAGCTGTTCGCTTCGGGGCAGTGTGACGAGGCCGAGCAGCAGCGCGTGGTCCAACTCATTGAAGCACAAGAGCGTGGTCTGAGTGTCTTTGAAGAGTTTGCCGACACGGCCCTGAAAGAGCGTTGGCAATGCTACCAACTGGTGCCCAACATGGCGCAGCTGGAGCGCTTGCGCCGCACCCTGTGCGTGACGCGTGACGGTGCGGCCTTGGACCCGTCCATGAGTGAGAACTGGTTTGCGGCCGCCACCGCCCGCATCACCGAGATGTGGCAGATTCAGTCTGAGCTGGTGGCGTGTTTGTCGGGCGCGTGCGCCACGCAGATCGAGCAGGCGAAACAAAGTTTGCAAGATTCCGAGAGTCTCGTCACGCAGTTGAAAGCCAATCCCCCGCAGCATGCCTTGGCCGTGGCGCGTTTCTTCCAGACCAAGTCAGGGCAGCAGGGCGTGCCCGCGTTGCCACTCAAGCTGGATTCGGAGACCAAACCCGCGCCCAGCGCCGCGACCGATCCCTCCATGCACGTGCTGCTGGATGTGCTCAAAACGCAATCGGCGCGACTTGCCAGCATGGAGGTCGAGCTGGAGAGTGCACGCCGTGCGTTGCACGAGCGCAAGTTGATTGAGCGGGCCAAGGGCGTGCTCATGGCGCGATTGGGTTTGACGGAAGACGCCGCTTTCCGTGCCTTGCAAAAGGCCTCCATGGATCACAACCGCAAACTGCTGGACGTGGCGCAGGCGACCTTGTCGCTGCCCGATGTTGTGTTTGGCGAACGTGCCGGAGATGCCACCAAGCGGTGAGCGACCTGACGTAACATGTGGCGCATGATCAAGGCGCGACAGACTCTTGCCAGTCTCCTGTGTGTGGCCAGCTTCGCAGCGTGGGCGCAGGGGCAGCCCCCCGCCAAGCCTGCCGGGGATCCGTTTTACGCCGAGGCCTCTGATTGCACGGCAGCCTTGAAGGCGCGCGTGGTCGAGCGGCAAGCACAGCCGCGTTCCGCTGCCCGGGACAAAGCCATCCTCTCGGACACCGAGTTGGGGTTCGCCTTCATCGGGGTGGCCTACAAGAAAGGCCTGCGTAATCCGGAGGCGGATCAGATGCTGCAAGCCGCTGAAGCCCGATGGAAGGCGCTGCGCAAGGCGGATCAGCAAGCGCGCCAGCAAACCTGCACCACCAAAGGGCAGCAGCTCATGCGCGACCTGTCGGTGCTGGAGCGATTTGTGGTCCGCAACCGGGCCCAAGCGCGCGTTGACAAGTTGCTCGACAAGGACGGTGCCGCGTCCAAGGCGCCTTGAAGCACGTCCCTCGGCTGCGTGGCCTCAGAGGCAACGCAGCGCCAGAGCAGCCACCAAGGTGGGCGGCAGTGCGGCCAGCAGCAGGCCCAGCGGCTGTATGGCCTTGTCGGTGAACACGTCTTTCAGGATGGCGGCGCCAGCCGGGTTGGGTGCGTTGGCAATCAAGGTCAGCCCCCCGCCGGTGACGGCACCCCCCACCAAGGCCAGCTTGAAGTCCATGGGCAAGCCTTGAACCAGTGAACCCAGATAAGTCAGCGCGGCGTTGTCGGTGATGGCCGTCAGTGCAGTGGCCCCCCAGTACACCGTGTCGCTGCTCATGGACATCAACACGGGCTCCAGCCACCACTGTTGCAAGCCCCCCAGCACCACCAGCCCGCCCAGGAAGAAGGCCACGAGCAAGGCCTCACGCAGGATCAGTGGGTTCTGATGGCGCGGATAGGCCTGCGCAATGCCCAGGAAAAACAGGAACAGCCCCATGAACACGGCGGGATGGTGCGCAAAGGCCACCACCAGCGCCAAAAAAGCCAGATGCGTGATCACCAATGTCCAGGGGGCCGACCCGGCTTCGGCCACAGCAGGTGGGGGCGCTTGCCGCAGTTCTTGCTGGCACACCAAGGTGGCCAGGGCGGCGTTCAGTGCCACGGCGATCGCGGACTTCCAGCCGAAATGGGTCAACATGAAAGTCAGATCCCAGCCCCAGGTCCCTGCCACCATCAGCACGGGCGGCGCCGCAAAGTGGGTGAGGGTGCCGCCGATCGAAATGTTGACGAACAGCACCCCCAAGGTCACATATTGAAGGCGGGTGGACGGCTTGTGTGCCAGCGAGGTGTCCCTCAGCATGAGTGCGGCCATCGTCATGGCGGCGGGCTCGGTGATGAACGAGCCCAGCAAGGGCACCAGTGACAACAGCAGAAAGTACAGCGCGACGGGCTGCGGCAAGGGCAAGCCGCGGGCGATCAGCCGGACCAGACTGCCGGCCAACTGCAGGATGGGGCGAGTGGCCGCGATCACCATGATGGCGAACACAAACAGCGGCTCGGTGAAGTTGCGAGACTCGATGTAGTGGATGGCCGCCTCGCCACCGCTGCTGCCAAACATCACCAGCATCAGGACCAGCGCCCAGAAGCCGAAGACCACCTCGACTTCGCCCAACAGGTGCCAGATGCCAGCATGGCGAGGCTGACGGTGCGCCAGGCGTTCAAAGAACTTGGTCGAAAACGTGTGCAAGACGGCCAGACCAAATAGGATGGCGCCCGTCAGTTGGATGAAGGTGGGTTGATTCATGTGACGAGTATCCGTGGTCGTCGCGTGGTTTGCGGCATGCAGGGAAATGATCGTGGCATAGTCTGCCATGTATCTTTTTGCAACGCTGCCGCGAGAAATCGTTCTCGGTGCAGTCGAGTTGGCAGGCCTGGTGTCACGTTGAGGCATGACGAGCAGGCACACTGAGGACGCACACAATTTCAGGATGGAGCACCCCAGTTCAGCGTGAATGGGGTGGAAGTTGCGATCAGCATGAGCTCTGCACGCGCCCGCACGCCCTATTCACGCGGTCTGTTGATCGCGGTGGCTCTCTTTTTGTTTTTTGATCTCAGCGCGATTGCATTGAACTTCTGGCAGTCGCTGGAGGTGGAGCGTGGTGCGGTGGCCATCAACCTGGCCGGGCGACAGCGGATGTTGTCGCAACGCATGGCCAAGTCGCTGCTCCAAATGGAGCATGACCTGCAGTTCGGACTGTCGACCGACCGCGCGCAGCGCGAGTTGCGCGACGCGTATGCGCTGTTTGATGGCACCCTGAGCGGCTTTGCAGAGGGGCGCGACACGCTCGATGGATACGGTCGGCCTGTGTATCTGGAGCCGGTCCGCGCCAGCAGCGTGACGGTGGTGCTGGAGGAGGCCATGACCTCATGGGCACCCTGGCGCAGCCATTTGAAGCGCGTGATGGATGCCCGCCCCGATCAGCTGCCACAGGTGATCGGCCCTGCGATGCCGTATGCCCGGGCCGACAACTTGCTGTTGCTGGATCAGATGAACCGCCTGACCGGTGCCCTGGAGGCGTGGACACAGCAAGAAGCCGGGCGCATCCGATTGCTGCTGGGGGTCACCTTCTCTCTGGCGTTGGGCACCTTTTTCTTTTCCATGTGGCTGTACGCCAAGCGGATGCAGATGACCCGCTTGCAGCATGACCTGCTGGATGAGGTGCTGCACAAGGTGTCTGCGGCCGTGGTGGTGCTGGACACCGATGCGGACACGATCTTTCGCACCAATGACACCATGGCCCGCATGTTCGGCTATGGTGAAGAGGCCTTGGTGGGGCTGCGTGTGAGCACGTTGTTGCGGCCACAGGGTGAGGATCTGGTGGGGCATCGTTCTGATGGCAGTACCTTCATCGCCAGCACCGAACGTCATGAAGCGATGTGGGAATCGCGCAAGCTGTTCGTGGAAACCGTGATGGACGTGACCACCCAGCGCAGCACCGAGGCGCATCTGAGCGGCCTGGCCTACAACGATCCTTTGACCAACTTGCCCAATCGCCTGTTGTTTGATGATCGCCTGCAAGTTGGCATGGCCCGCGCACGTCGTGAGCACGGCCGCCTGGGCTTGTTGTTCATGGATCTGGACGGGTTCAAGGCCGTCAATGACGCACATGGCCACGATGTGGGTGACCTCTTGCTCAAGGCCGTGGCGATGCGCCTGCAGCAAGCCCTCCGCGCCAGTGACACGGTCTCTCGCCGAGGTGGCGACGAGTTCACGCTCATCCTGCACGACGTGGCCGATCGCGAGGCTTGCCAGCGCGTGGCCGACAGCCTGACGGATCAACTCACTGCGCCATTCGTGCTGCAAGGGCAGTCCCTGCGCGTGGGCGCCAGCATCGGCATTGCCGTGTTCCCCGACGATGGGGGCGATGCCGATGCGCTCATGGCGGTGGCCGATTCGGACATGTATCGCAGCAAACGTGAGCGCAGCACGGTCGTGCGTGCTTGAGCGCGAGATGGTGTTTTCTCGCGGTTGCGGGATGGGGCAATGCGCGTACGCTTGGCGCATGGGCCCACAGCTTGGCGCGCCCTGAAAGAGGATGCTCGATGTCGCAGACGCCTGCTTTTGTCTCGGATGACTTGTTTGACCTGGCGCCCGTGCCGCTGTCATGGACGCCCATGTCGGCGGACGGCACCCCGATCGCTTCGTACTGGAACCGGGCCTGGTGTGACACGTTTGGCTATGCGTTTGCGCACATTCAGGGCAAGCAAGGCAATGCGTTCAACCTCTGGCGGGATGAGCCGTTGCGTGAGACTGTGTTGGCCCGGGCCCATGCCGAAGGCACCAAACAAGTGGTCGAGGCGGACATGCGGGTGGCCGACGGTCGATGGCTGCGTGTCATCGTCACGGTGCAGGCAGTCCATGTTCAGGGCCAATACAGCCTGTTGACGGCCTACCAGGACGTCACGGCACAACGAGAACTGGACGAGGAGCGCGCCCGAGCTGAATCCAGCCTGCGAGAGTTCCGCGAGATGGTGGAGAGCGCGAACGACGCCATGCTGCTCGTGGAAGACTTCTACATCATCGAGTGCAATCCTGCGGCAGAGCGGCTCTATGGTTTGCCCAGAGAACGGCTGATCGGCTCTCGCCCCCAGGATCTGTCCCCGGGGCATCAGCGTGACGGGGCCAGCTCCGATGAGGCGGCCGTGGCCTTGCTGACCAAGGCCTTGTCGGGCGAGCGCCAGCAGTTTCGGTGGCAGCACAAGCGACCGGATGGCAATGTGTTCACTGCCGAGGTCACGCTCAACCCGGCGCGCGCCATGCATTGGCCCGGCGAGTCGCCCCGCTTGCGAACGGTGGTTGTGCTGCGAGACGTGACCGAGTCAGAGCGTGCGGCCCAAGCGCTTCAGGCCAGTGAGCAGCGGTTTCGTCAACTCTTCGAGCGTGCGCCGGTGGATGCGAGCGGTCCTGTGCATGCCATCAACCGGCGATGGAGCGAGCTGTTTGGTTATGAAATCGATGAAGTGCCCACCATTGATGCGTGGTGGGCCAAGGCGTATCCGGACGAGGCTTATCGTGTCCGTGCACAGACAGCATGGCAAATGGGTTTGAGCGCGGTGGCTCAGCCTGGCGGTGAAATTCGTCCGACCGAATTCCGTGTGCGATGCCACGACGGGCAGCATCGCCATGTACTCATCGGTGGCGCCATGATTGGCAGGGAGCTGATGACCAGTTTTTACGATGTCACCGACATTCGTATGGCCCAGCGTGAATTGGAGGAGCTCAATGCCACCCTGGAGAAACGGGTGGACGAGCGGACGGAAGCCTTGCGCACGGCCATCGACGATTTGAAGAAAACCCGTGATGACCTGGTTCGGTCCGAAAAGCTGGCCAGCCTGGGGGCGTTGGTGGCTGGTGTGGCGCACGAGTTGAACACGCCCATTGGCAACGCGGTCATGGTGGCCAGCACTTTGGCCGACCACAACAAGCGATTTGCCGAGCAGGTGCAACTGGGGTTACGCCGCTCGGTGCTGGAGCAGTTCCTGGCGAACTGGCAAGAGTCCACCGAGGTCATCGAGCGCAATCTGCGCCGTGCGGCCGAGTTGATCGCCAGCTTCAAGCAGGTGGCCGTTGACCAGTCCAGCTACCAGCGTCGTCCGTTTGAACTGGCGGAGGTGATCCACGAGATGCGCCTGACGCTGAGTCCCACGCTGCGGCGCAGCCAAGTCGAGCTGGAGGAAGATGTGGCCAGTCCCGTACGGATGGACAGCTATCCCGGCCCGCTGACGCAGGTGCTCATGAATCTCGTGAACAACGCGGTGGCGCATGCCTTTGAGCACGTGACGCAGCCCAAGGTGGTGCGAATCGTGTGTCGCATGCAGGATGCGCAGCGTGTCCGCATTCAAGTGCAGGACAACGGCTGCGGCATCGACGAGGCCAATCTGGCGCGCATTTTCGATCCGTTCTTCACGACCAAAATGGGGCGGGGCGGCTCCGGACTGGGTTTGCACATTGTGTACACCCTGGTGACGGATCTGTTGGGTGGCACCGTCCAGGCTCAGAGTCAAAAGGGGCAAGGCAGTTGCATCACCCTGGAGTTGCCCTTGGTGGCGCCAGACAAGAATGCGGCACTGGGGTGAGCGTTCAACCGAACAGGTAGGCCAGAACCCACGCCACGACTTCAAAGCCGATCAACATGCTGAAGACGATGGACGACACCATGGCGCCCGCTGCAGCCCCACCGTAGTTGCTGTGGCGGGTGCGCAAGAACATGACCAGCGGCACGGCGCAGCACAGGACGGGATAGCCCAGCAGGGTCGCCCAGTACACCCAGCCGGATCGCGTGGCGAAAATCCAGGCCAGACCTGCCGTGACGACCAAACTCATCACCGGCAGGATGTGATCGAATAAGTCCAGCTTGAACGCGCGTGACATCTCAGGCTCCCGTGACGATCGATAGGCTCGAAAAGAGCCTAGCACCCGGGAAGCACGCGCGATCTGATTTACTTCAGGTCGATGATGAATTGATCTCGGGCGCGGCGCACCTTCTTCAGGTTGACGAGCCAGTCGCCCTCGGCGGCGCGGTAGCCCAGAGGCAGGAGCACCACCGAGCGCAGGCCTCGTTCACGCAGGCCCAGGATGTCGTCCACCTTGGCGGGGTCGAAGCCTTCCATGGGGGTGCAGTCCACTTCCTCGTCAGCGGCGGCGATCAAGGCCGAACCCAGACCAATGTAGGCCTGACGTGCGGCATGCTGGTAATTGGTTTCTGCATCGCGCTTGGGATAGGTGTTGAGCAGCATCTGACGATAGGCCTCCCAGCCTTCGTTCTTGAAGCCGCGTTCTTCGTTGACCAAGTCAAACATGCTGTTGATGCGCTCGGGGGTGTAGTTGTCCCAGGCCGCAAAGACCAGCAAGTGAGAACAGTCGGTGATCTGTCCCTGATTCCAGGCGTGGGGCTTGATCTGCTCGCGCAAGGCTGGGTTGGTGACCAGCAGAACCTGATAGGGCTGCAAGCCACTGGAGGTGGCGGTCAAACGCACCGCTTCCAGGATGCGCTCAACCTTGTCTTCGGGCACCGCCTTGGCGGGGTCCATCTTCTTGGTTGCGTAGCGCCATTGCAGTTTGTTCAGCAGATCAGACATGTCGACGGGTCTTTCAGATGAAGGGATGACAACGCGCCCTTCAGGGCACATGGACGCCATGTTCTCAACTCTTTTCCAGGTTCGTGACCGTAGGGGCTTTGCGCAGGAAGGCTGACTGTGTTAATTCGGCCCTTGGATCAGGGTGGTTTCAGCTCGTCAGAGGGTAGTCCCCCTAGGCAGTTGCTGCAGAGGCGTGGCAAAACATCACTGGCGACTGTTTGATGCATGCCGCTGGTTGAACCCCGGAGGGCGCCCATGAGCCACACACTGTTTCACGACCCTGACCCCTTGAGCGTGGTGCGAGCCGGTCGCTGGTTTTCGCAGCTGACGCAGGCGCAGTCCGAAGCCTTGCTGGCGTGCTCGCAGGTGCGGTATGCGGCAGCCGGCGAAGCCCTCTTTGTTCGGGGCGACGAATTCTGTGGCTTGTATTGCGTGTTGCAAGGGCGTGTGCGCCTGAGCATGCCCGATGCGCAGGACCACGACAAAGTCATCGGTTGGGTCCGACCCTCCCAATGGTTGGGTGAGTTGTCGCTGTTTGATCGCCAGCCCCGCGCGCTGGATGCCATCGCCGACTTGCCGACGGCCCTTCTGCATCTGAGCACCGCTGACATCGATGAATTGCTCATGCAGGAGCCGACCATGGTGACCGCTTTGGGTCAGCTGCTGGCCAGCAAGTTGCGCGTGATCATTCAAGGACTGGCCAGCGATGAGCCCTGGCCTCAGCACATTCGCAAGATTGCCAAGACCGCCCCCGCCGCCAGCGGGGCGCGCGTGCTGCCCTTTGCTCGCCGCACCTCAAAGTGAAGCCGGGGCTGCCAACGGCAGCGTGAACATGAAGCGAGCGCCTTCACCGGCTTGACTGTGCGCCCAGATGCGTCCGCCATGCCGCTCCACAATGCGGCGCACAATGCTCAGCCCCACGCCATGGCCTTCAAAATCGCCTGCGTGCTGGCGCTGGAAGGGCTGAAAGAGTTGCGCGGCTTGTTCTGCACTGAAGCCAACACCGTTGTCCTGGATGTAGATGACGATTTCGCCGTCCTGCCTCAGGCTACCGACCTCGACCTGCGGGCGTTCACGTGTCCGGCTGAACTTGATGGCGTTGCTGAGCAGGTTGATGAACACCTGGCTGAGCAAATCCGGATCGGCGAGGACCACAGGGAGGGGGCGGCGAATGACCACCGGCGGTGGCGGTGCACTCGGGTCGGCATCCCGCAGGCGGTCCACCATCACCGGCACGAACTCATTCAAGGCCAGGGGCTGTTGCGCCAACGGCGTGTTGTCGACGCGAGCCAAAGCCAGTAGTGCGGACACCAGTCTGGCCGACGACTCGGCTTGTGCCTGGATGGCGGCCAGCAAGCGCTCGGCCTTGTCGACATCCTGATGGCCCAATGCGTCTCGCGCGATCTGCGCGATGCCTGCGATGCCGCCCAGCGGGCCACGCAAGTCGTGCGACACGCTCCGGTTGAAGCTCTCGAGGCCGTCCACCATCTGCCGCAATTCAGCCGTGCGGGCCGCGACCCGCAGTTCGAGTGACTCATTGAGCTCTCTCAGCGCGCGCTCTGCCGAGGTGCGTTGGACCAGTTCGGTCCGTACCAGCCGCTGGGCGCGCATCAGGCCTGTGCTCAGCAGGGTGATGCCCGCAATCGCGGTGGGAATGGCCGCCAGGTAGCGCAGCAGCGTGGCGTCCAGCCAGCCCATCATGGAGGCGCACACAAAGGCCGGAAACAGAATCATGGTGACGAACACCAGGCCATGTCCCGAGTTGGGCTCATGGCTGGTCGCCCATGCGGCCATGATGGCCCACCCGGTCACGAATACGGCAAAGACGATACCGGCCTGCATCACGCTCAGCCCCGGCACCGCACCCCATAGCAGCGAGGCGACAGCGCCGGTGATCGCAATCCAGCGGATGGCATGTGCTGCGCGAGGGTGCAGCCCGATGTAGTGGCTCATGCCTTCGGTCATGGCAATGAGCGAGGGCGTGAGAAACACCATGGCCCAGGTGCTGGTCAGACCGTGAGCCGGCTGGGTCAGCGGGTGGAGCGCATAGCGCAGGGTGTGGAAGAGAAAGGCAATCGCGAACCATGCGGCCCAAGGCTGATGGTTGTCTCGCCACTGCAAGGCATACAGCAGGGTGAGGGTCCCCAAAGACAGGGACCCGACCAGGGCATACAGCTCATGAGGTGACATGGCTTCTCCCGCGCCCCCTCTGGGTGAGGCATGCCCGAATCATCTTACGCCGATGAAATTTTCGACGTCAGTGGGCACGTGGCGGGAGATACCCTGTGTCCGGGGTGCGGGCACACCCCGGCTTGAGGGGCTCAGGGGGCTTTGGCCGGGCTCGACTGAGTTTGCGTCCAGAAGTTGTGCAACTCATTCTTGAACACGACGCTGGCCACCAGCGCCGCCAGCAGCAGGGCCACCACCACATAGGCCTTCCACGGGGATTTTTTGTCCCCATAGGGGTCGGTCAATGCGCGCTCAGCGCCTGCAGGCAGCTGGGCCATGTGGGTCAAGGCCGTGCCGAAGGGGATGTTGATCCGGGCACGGGTGTTGACTGCCCATCCATTGGCATCCAGGATCGGGCCCAGATTGCGTTTGCGCAGCTTGAAGTAGGCCATGAGCATGGCTGGGCCGGAGATCAACACCATCAAACCCATGAGCGCAAGCGGCATCTGCCAGGCTTTCAGCCCCATGAAGCCCGTGACCACCGAGGCCAGGGCGGTGCCAATCGCCCCCACAGCCAAGCCGATGGCCGCAAAGATCCCTGCAAACTTGGCCACATCGAAGGGCGCAGGAGGTTGGGGAGCCGGCGCCGACGCCGATGCGTGTGCCGTCGTCACTTTGTCACCGGCTTTGGTGATGGCCTGCGAAGTCAAGTCGTCCGAGGCTTTGGCGCGCGCAGCCGCAAACTTCTGGGCCTGTTCGGCCACCAGACTGGCAGCCTTGCGGTACGGCGTCCAGAAAGCCTGGCGGATGCTGATGGGGTGTTCGATGATGCGGGTGATCGTGGCATCCCAATCTCGGCCCAAGCGGTCGTAGAACACGCCGTTGCGCCCCACCATCAACTGCTCCGAATCCCCCGACGTGAAGGCCGCGGCAATCGTCATCTTCTCGCCCTGGCGAGTGCAATCGCAGTAAGCCAGGTAGACCCCGGACAAGGTGGCCAGTGCCGCATGACGGGCGGCGTCCAGAACCTTCACGCACAACTCGCAACTGCGACCGTCCAGGTACAGCGTGCCGGCCTGGAAGCACGCCTTGTCGCGCCGGGTATAAAAGTCGGTGAACGAGACGAAGTTGTTGGCCAGTCGGGCCAAATCGCGGGTGTAGCGCACCAGGCGCTCCACATCCCCAATCAAGGCGGCTTCATCGGCCGCCGCTTCATCTTGCGCCAGCAAATCCAGCAAGGCTTGCTGGGTGCCCGCATCCAGATGCGTGCCCAAGGCGGCCTCATCTAGCGCTTCCATCGGTGTGCTGGGCTTGTCTGCCAGCCACGTGGCGTAGGCCGCAAAGCGTTGCTTGAGCACCAGCCAGTCTGCCTCCGTCAGTTGACTGACGTCGCCCAGCAGGGGCTTCGTCACCTGTGCCACGAACTGGGCCATGGTGCCTGACCAGGCCGGATTCAGATTGGCTTGGAGCGGCAGCGCGGCGTCCTTGGCAACGTAGGCCAGCGGCAGCGCGGCCATATTGGCTTCCCCCTCGGCCGACAGCAATTGCGCACCCAGCACCTTGAGGGCGTCTTCACTGCCGTTGAGCAACTGAGCTGCGCGCGGATCGAAAGCCGCCAGTTGGCAGCGCATGAAGAAATCGTCGATCTTGTCTCGCACCGCCATCAGCGCATCATGCGCGGCGCCTGTGTCAGCGCCCAATGGCAGGCACGCGGGCTGCGTGACAGGGGTTTGTCGCCAAGCTTGCAAGGCTTGGCCCTCCGCACAGAATCGCTCGACCATGGCGCGGTTGATGCCGGCTTCCCCGCTGCGATCCGGCACGCTGCCCAAGCAGGCCATGATGGCGCCGATGGCTTCTTGCACAGCCGGCGCTTGACCGACCGCCGTGATGACGCCATCGCCATTGAAGGCCATGCCGGCAAAGATGCGCGCGTTGTCGCCGCAGTCCTCGACGGTGATGTCGGTGGCCTCGGGCTTGCCAAGACTGGCCAGAATGCGGCGCGCCGTCATCAGCAGGCGGCGCCCACCGTCTTCGCGGTCGTCGATCGCGGCCAATGGCAGGGGGCCGCCTTGCAGCAAGGTGTCAGGCGACTTCAGGCGGGAAACGGCCCAGGTGATCGCTTCAATCAACTCTGGGGCGCGCACATGTCCGTCCGCATCGCGGTCAATGAGTGCCAGCGTCTGCTGATCCAGTTCCAGCCCCTGCGTGGGGCATGACAGCGCCACCCAGAGTTTTTGATCCAACTGAGCCAGGTTGGCGAGGTCGGCGCCTGTGTCCAATCTCACCTGGTCAAAACCGCCCGCACGGAAAAAACGCCAACGGTGGGTGGTGGAGGTCATGCGCTGCTCGCTTCCTAGTTTTGTTACAAGGTGAAATCGTAGTCCACAGTCAGGGGGGCGTGATCGCTAAACCACTGGTCTTTGTAGACATTCGCTTGCCGTGCTGCACAGGCCAGGCCGGGTGTGGCCAAGTGGTAGTCAATCCGCCACCCCACGTTCTTCGCGCGGGCCTGGCCACGGTTGCTCCACCACGTGTAGCAGGTGTCCGTGGCATCCGGGTGCAGGGTGCGGTACACGTCCACGAGCCGGGTCGAGCCAGCTGGGTCCAACAGCTTGGTCATCCACGCGCGCTCTTCGGGCAGAAAGCCGCTGTTTTTCAGGTTGCCCTTCCAGTTCTTCAAGTCGGCTTCCTGGTGGGCGATGTTGACGTCACCGATCAGGATGTATTCCCGCTCGCCCCGCAGCGCAGCCAGATGCGGCTCGATCATGGCCAGGAAGCGGAACTTGGCTTCCTGGCGGTCTTCGCTGCTGGAGCCGCTGGGGAAATAGCAACTGATGAGTGACAGCTTGCGACCGGGCTTGTCAAAGCGCAGCTCCACATAGCGGCCCTCCGGGTCGAACTCGCCGCTGGGGTCGGCGCTGCCCAGGCCCACGATCACGTCCGAGGGCTCATGGCGGGTGTACAGCCCCACGCCCGAGTAGCCCTTCTTCTCGGCGTGATGAAAGTGCCCATTCATCCCGGCAAAGGCTTTCAAGGGCTCGGGCATGTCGTCCACATGCACCTTGAGTTCCTGCACGCCCATACAATCGGCTGAAATGCTTTCAGCCCAGGGCACCAGCCCCTTGTTCGCCGCCGAGCGGATGCCATTGACGTTGAGAGACACGAGACGAAACACAAGACACCATTCATCATGAGCAACACCTCTTCCAACGACTCCCTGGCTCAGGACTTTGTGGCCTTTGCCGTGCAATCCAAGGTGCTGCGGTTTGGAGAATTCAAGACCAAGGCCGGGCGTCTGTCGCCCTATTTCTTCAATGCCGGCTTGTTCGATGACGGCGCGAAGCTGGGCCGTCTGGCTGAATTCTATGCACGCCGCCTGATTGCCTCCGGCCTGGAGTTCGACATGCTCTTCGGCCCGGCCTACAAAGGCATCACCCTGGCTGCGGCGGTGTCGATCGAATTGGCGCGCCTGGGACACAACAAGCCCTTCGCCTACAACCGCAAGGAAGCCAAGGACCACGGCGAGGGCGGCACCCTGGTGGGCGCACCAGTGCAGGGCCGTGTGCTCATCATCGACGACGTGATTTCCGCAGGCACCTCGGTGCGTGAATCCATTGACCTGATCGTGAAGGCTGGGGCCACGCCCGCTGGCGTCACCATCGCGCTGGATCGCCAGGAAAAAGCCACGGCCAACGGGCAGGACTCTGCTGAGAGCGCCGTCCAGCAGGTCGAGCAGCACTACAAACTGCCGGTTGTGGCCATCGCCACCCTGCGTGACCTGCTGCAATACCTTGAGACGCAGTCGGATCCTGCCTTGACGGCCTTCCACCCCGCCGTTTTGGCTTACCGTCAACGTTACGGAGTCTGAGGCGTTCTATATGATGGTGGTCATGACACCTGCTGTGTGAAGGCCTCGGAGAGTTCATGCCTTTGTCCCTGATGCGTCGTCTTGTTCTTTGGCGTTTGCTGGTGCCGGCTGCTGCGGCAGGATGCGCCATGTCTGCCGCGGTTGCGGCAGAGCAGGGGATTTACAGCTGTGTGGACGCCTCCGGAAAACGCCTCACGTCTGACCGTCCGATTGCCGAGTGTCTGGACCGTGAGCAGCGTGTCCTCAACAAGGACGGGTCGCAGCGGCGTGTCCTGCCCCCCCGGATGAACGCAGAAGAGCGTGCCGCGGAAGAAGAGCGCCAGCGTCAGCGTGATCAGCAGGAGGCCGCGCGCAAGGATGCGGTTCGGCGCGACCGCAACCTGATGATGCGCTTCCCCAATGAAGCGGCGCATGCGAAGGCGCGTGAGTCGGCCATGGATGATTTGCGCAAAGCCATTCGCAACAGCGAGCTGCATTTGCGCGAGCTTCAGACCGATCGTGAACCTCTGGACGCCGAGGCCGAGTTCTACAAGGGCAAGCGTCTGCCGGGTAAGTTGCGCACCCAACTGGAGGCCAACGATGCGCAGCAGCAGGCGCAACGCGACATCATCCAGCAGCAACGTGCCGAAGTGGTTCGCCTCAACAGCCTGTACGACGCCGAGCTGGCCCGCTTGAAAAAGCTGTGGGGGGGCGCAGCCCCGGGGAGCGTGCCTGTGGATGAGGCCTTGCCCACACGCTGAGCCCCTGCGCGTGGATGCCGAATGAAAAAGGCCGGTTGTGAAACCGGCCTTTTTTGTGGGCGAAGCGGCTGGATTAGCCTGCCAGCTTCTTCTTCAACAGTTCGTTGACCGTGGCCGGATTGGCCTTGCCCTTGGTGGCCTTCATGGCTTGACCCACGAGGGCGTTGAACGCCTTCTCCTTGCCGGCGCGGAACTCTTCGACCGACTTGGCGTTGGCCGCCAGGATGTCGTCGAGGATTTTTTCCAGCTCGCCGGTGTCGCTCATCTGCTTGAGGCCCTTGGCGTCGATGACCGCGTCCACGCGCGCCAGATCGTCGCCGCTGCCTTCGCCACTCCACAAGGCTTCAAACACCTGCTTGGCGCCATTGTTCGAGATGGTGCCGTCGGCAATGCGTGAAATCATCGCGGCCAGCAATGTGGCGCTGATCGGCGATGCCTCGATGGTCTGCTCGGCCGCATTCAGGCGACGGGACACTTCACCCATCAGCCAGTTCGACACCAGCTTGGCTTGCTTGCACGCCTGAGCAGCGGCCTCGAAGAAGCCGGCAAAGGCCTTCGACTGCGTCATCATCGTCGCGTCGTACTCGGGCAGGCCGTAGTCCTTCACGAAACGCTCGGCCATCACGCGTGGCAGTTCGGGCATGCGGCCCTTCACGCGCTCGATCCATTCGGGGGCAATCACCAGCGGGGGCAGGTCAGGGTCCGGGAAGTAGCGGTAGTCGTGCGCGTCTTCCTTGGTGCGCATGGCGCGCGTCTCGCCCGTGTCCGGGTTGAACAGGATGGTGGCTTGCTCGATGGCGCGACCATCTTCGATCTCATCGATCTGCCAGTTGATCTCGTAGTCAGCCGCTTGCACGATGTGCTTGAAGCTGTTGAGGTTCTTGATCTCTCGGCGTGTGCCCAGCGGGGCACCGGGGCGGCGCACCGACACGTTCACGTCGCAGCGGAACGAACCTTCCTGCATGTTGCCGTCGCAGATGCCCAGCCACACGACCAGGGTGTGCAGCGCGCGGGCGTACTCGGCGGCTTCCTTGCTGGAGCGGATGTCCGGCTCGGTCACGATCTCCAGCAGCGGGGTGCCGGCGCGGTTCAGGTCAATGCCCGACGACTTTTCGCCGTTGAAACCGGCGAAGTCATCGTGCAACGACTTGCCGGCATCTTCTTCCAAATGGGCGCGCACCAGCCGCACGGTGAAGGGCTTGTCGTCCACAAAGAAGCTGACCGAGCCGCCTTGTACGACCGGGATTTCGTACTGGCTGATCTGGTAGCCCTTGGGCAGGTCAGGGTAGAAGTAGTTCTTGCGCGCGAAGATCGAACGGGGCGCCACGTGGGCACCCACCGCCAGACCGAACTCGATGGCGCGTTCGACCGCGCCTTCATTCATCACGGGCAGCGTGCCGGGCAGCGCCAGGTCCACGGGGCACGATTGCGTGTTCGGCTCGGCGCCGAACTGGGTGGATGCGCCCGAGAAGATCTTCGACGCGGTGGACAGTTGCACGTGGGTTTCCAGGCCGATGACGACCTCGTAGCCACGGATCAGGGGGGAACTCATGGTGTGTGTCTCGTCTCGTTGCATCAACCCAGGGCAGCCTGGGCGCGCTGGTGCCAGTCGGTCGTCTGCTGGAAGGCGTGCGCCGTGTGCAGCAACTGCGCCTCTTGCCAGTAGTTGCCGATCAGCTGCAGACCCACGGGCAGACCGTGCTCGCCAAAGCCGCAGGGCACGCTCATGCCCGGCAGGCCAGCCAGCGAAGCGGGCAAGGTGAAGATGTCGGCGAGGTACTCCTGCACCGGGTCGGTCGACGAGCCAATCGGGCGCGCGACGGTGGGCGAGACCGGGCCCGCGATCACGTCGCACACCTGGAACGCGGCCTGGAAGTCGTCGGCAATCATGCGGCGCAGCTTTTGAGCCTGCAGGTAGTAGGCGTCGTAATAGCCGTGCGACAGCACATAGGTGCCGATCATGATCCGACGCTTGACCTCCGCGCCGAAACCTTCGGCGCGTGTCTTGCGGTACATGTCGTTCAGGTCGTCGTACTTGGCTGCACGATGGCCGAACTTGACGCCGTCATAACGGCTCAGGTTGGACGATGCCTCGGCTGGCGCGATGATGTAGTACACCGGGATAGACAACTCGGTGCGAGGCAGGCTGATGTCCACTAGGGTGGCACCCAGGTTCTCAAGTTGAGCCAGTGCGGCGCGGTTGGCGGCCAGCACATCGGCGCTCACGCCTTCACCAAAAAACTCCTTGGGCACGCCCACGCGCAAGCCGGTCAGCGGCTTGTCGGCGGTGGCGCCTGCGCGCGGCGCGCTCAGAGCGGCCACGAAATCGGGCACGGGCTGCTGGGCGCTGGTGGCATCGCGCTCGTCAAAGCCGCTCATGGCTTGCAGCAGCAAGGCGCAGTCTTCGGCGGTGCGCGCCATGGGGCCAGCCTGATCCAGCGACGAGGCAAACGCGATCATGCCGAAGCGTGAGCAGCGGCCATAAGTGGGCTTGATGCCAGTGATGCCGGTCAGCGCAGCGGGTTGGCGGATCGAGCCACCGGTGTCGGTGCCGGTGGTCGCAGCAACCAGGCGGGCGGCTACAGCCACAGCCGATGCGCCGGACGATCCCCCTGGAATGCGGGTGGTGTCCCAGGGGTTGCGGGCCACGCCGTAGGCGGAGTTTTCGTTGGCGCCGCCCATCGCGAATTCGTCGCAGTTGAGCTTGCCCACCGAGACCACACCAGCAGCCTTCAGTTTGGCCACCACAGTGGCGTCAAACGGGCTTTGGTAGCCCTTGAGCATCTTGGAGGCGGCGGTGGTCGGCTGGCCTTGCGTCACAAAGATGTCCTTGTGCGCAAGGGGCACGCCATCGAGGACGCCCAGGGGCTGGCCCGCGGCGCGGCGCGCATCCGAGGCGGCCGCAGCGGCCAAAGCCCCTTCGGCATCCACGTGCAGGAACGCCCCCAGTTCGGGGTGGGCCGCAATGCGGTCCAGCGCATGCTGGGTCAGTGCGACAGAGGTGGTCTGGCCGGCGGCCAGCGCCTGGCTTTGCTGGGCCAGGGTCAGGTCGTGCAATGCGCTCATTCGATCACCTTCGGCACCAGGAACAGGCCGCCGTCTTGTGCGGGGGCGTTGGCCATGTTGGCCTCACGGTTGTTGGCTTCGGTGACGGCATCGGCGCGCAGGCGCAGGGTCACGTCCTCGATGGCCGACAGCGGGGTGTAGAGCGGTTCGACGCCGGAGGTGTCGACGGCACGCATTTTCTCGACGATGTCGAAAAACTCGTTGAGTTGGGTCAGCATCGCAGCCTGCTCGTCGTCGCGCAATTCGAGGCGCGCGAGTTGGGCAATGCGGCTGACGTCTTGAGAGGTCAGGGCCATGGCAATTCCAGGGGTAACAGACGGTTGCACTGCCAAGTAAATGGCAGGCCATGGGGTATTATCCTAGGTTATCCACAAACCCTTTTGCCTCCTTGTGTGGTCAGCTGGGTGCGATTGGATAAACCCCAAGATTTTCGGACGTTCGGCCAGGAGCGTCGCGGACCTCACGCAGGCCGCCTCCGGGTCGGGTGTCTCCACTTTTTCAGCAGGTCTTGTCGCGTGTTTGCGCAGCGAGGGCGTGAGTGTTTCCGCCCCAGTCTGCAGGATAGGACAAGACCTCACCCGGAGTTCTGTGCATGTACGGCATGTTTCGCAAGTATTTCTCGACCGACCTGGCCATTGACCTGGGTACGGCCAACACGCTGATTTATGTGCGTGACAAGGGCATCGTCCTGGACGAGCCCTCGGTGGTGTCGATTCGCCACGAAGGTGGCCCCAACGGCAAGAAGACCACCCAGGCAGTGGGCCACGAAGCCAAGGCCATGCTGGGCAAGGTGCCCGGCAACATCGAGGCCATCCGCCCGATGAAGGACGGCGTGATCGCCGACTTCACCGTCACCGAGCAAATGCGCAAGCAGTTCATCAAGATGGTGCACCCCCGCTCGGTCC
>NZ_JBLIZW010000092.1:0-13843 GCF_048860245.1 Aquabacterium sp.
CGGGCTTGGCCACGACGGGCGCAGGTGCCGGCGCCGCCACGGACGCAACCACCGCAGGCTTGCTGGCGGCGACGGGAGCCGGAGGCACCACCGGCGCAGGCGCGGCAGCAGAGGCCACGGCAGCCTTTTCCTTCAGCTTGCGCAGCTCGTCCAGGTTTTTCGACAATTCAGCAACACGAGCCGTGCTGTCTTGCTTGGCGCGCGCCGCAGCAACGCGATCTTCCGCAGCAGGCTTGGCAGCCCCAGCACCCACAGCCCCCTTGCTCAGGGTCAGTTTATCCGGGGCGGGTGCAGCAGCCTGACGCTTGTCTTTGACCTCAGCCTCGACCTTGCCCTTGGCTTGACGCTGAGGCTGATCCTGACGTGTCGGCGTCACCCCTGTCGCCAGTTGTTGGCGATAGGCAGCGAAGTCTGCACTCTGGGCCTGAATGATCTGACGCGCTTCCTGCTGAGAAACCGCCTTGGCTTGCTCGGCAGTCGGCACATTCAACACCGCGCCAGAGCGCAAGCGGTTCATGTTGTTGCCCAGAAAGGCATCAGGGTTGTTGCGATAGAGCCCAACCAGCATCTGGTCCAGCGATACACCACCGGACAGATGCTGCCCCGCGATACGGGACAAAGAATCTCCGGACTTCACGCGAACCGACTGAGAAGCAGCGGGCGCAGCAGAAGCATGCGCAGGCGCCACTTTGACGGCTGCGGGTGCCGGCGCAGAGGCTTGAACTGGCGCTGACGCAGCGACAGCTTGAGCAGCTGGACGTTGAGCAGGCTTCTGTTGCTTGGCCGAAGGGGCTTCAACCGGCGCAGCCACAACGGGCGCACTGGGCTGAGGCTTAGCCGCAACTGGCTTCGGTGCGACCACAGGCGCAGGCGCTGGCGCTTCCATGACCGGAGCGGTCACAGGCGTCGGTGCGCGCGACGTAGAAGGTGGATCGAACAGCAGCGTGTATTCACGTACCAAACGACCTGACGACCAGGACAGATCCAAGATCACATCAATGAACGGTTCCTGAACGGAGCGATCACTGACGATTCGCAAATAGGGACGGCCATCGGCTCGGCGCTGCAGAACCACCGACGTGGCACCGAGCACCTGGTTGTAGTCAACGCCCGCGGCACGGTACGTCTCGGGTGATGCCACGCGAACCTGCAAGCTGCCGGCTTCGTCCGCATTCAAACTGGTGACGTCGATTTCAGCACGAAGTGACTCACCCAAAGCGGATTGCACATTCAGTTTCCCCAAGCCCAAAGCCCACGCAGAGGCGGGCAAAACGGCCAAGGCAGAAACAGCAGCTGCAACAGCAACACGATTCAGGGCAAAGCGCCCAGCGGACAACGAATGATCTTTCAAGGCGTCTCCCAAGTCGTCACGGGGTCGACAAATCGACCAGCGGCATACCCGGGCCAGACACAGGCCCCTAGATACACCGACACCTGCAGACGGTACGCGGCAGAAAACACAATAGCATCAAGCAGATATGGTGACAAGCTCACGCAATTACTGATGCCCGCAGAAGTATGGGCATAGACCCCGAATTATCGGAATCTGTTATCACTTATTGTCGCCGCCGGACAACAAGCACACTTCCTGAATTTGTGACCAGACGTTGCAGAAACCGGGTGCAATATCCGCCGCAACGTCTGGATTTGGGTTTAGTTATTTATCGAGCAAGATGCGCAACATGCGGCGCAAGGGCTCAGCGGCACCCCACAGCAATTGGTCGCCGATGGTGAAGGCGCCCACATACTCAGGACCCATGGCCAGTTTGCGAATACGACCGACCGGGATATTCAGCGTCCCGGTCACAGCCACCGGAGTCAGGCCCTGCAGCGTTGCTTCACGGGTATTTGGGATGACCTTGGCCCAAGGATTATCTGCAGCGATCATCGCCTCGATTTCTTCGACGGACACGTCCTTCTTCAGCTTGAAGGTCAATGCCTGAGAGTGACAGCGCATGGCGCCAATGCGCACGCAGAAACCATCGACCGGCACCGCGGGAGAACCAAAGCCCTCGCCCTGCCCCAGGATCTTGTTGGTTTCAGCCATGCCCTTCCACTCTTCCTTGGATTGGCCATTGCCCAGGTCCTTGTCGATCCAGGGGATCAAAGAACCGCCCAATGGCACGCCAAAGTTGGCGGTCTCGGCACCCGTCAGCGAACGCTGCTTGGCGATGATTTTGCGGTCGATTTCCAGGATGGCGCTCTTGGGGTCGTCCAGCAGCGACTTGACTTCGGCATTCAAAGTGCCGAACTGCGTCAGCAGCTCGCGCATGTGCTGCGCACCACCGCCCGATGCGGCCTGATAGGTTTGCGTGGACATCCACTCAACCAGACCGGCCTTGTAGAGGGCGCCGACACCGATCAGCATGCAGCTGACCGTGCAGTTACCACCGATCCAGTTCTTGCCGCCGTTGGCCAACGCATTCTTGATCACGGGCATGTTGACCGGATCCAGCACGATGACCGCATCATCCTTCATGCGCAGCGTCGATGCCGCGTCAATCCAGTGACCGGTCCAGCCTGCCTCGCGCAGCTTGCCGAACACTTCGGTGGTGTAGTCGCCACCCTGAGCGGTCACGATGATGTCGCAACGCTTGAGTTCGTTGATGTCGTAAGCATCCTTCAGGGTCTTTTCGTTCTTGGCCATGGACGGCGCAGCACCGCCGGCGTTCGAGGTCGAAAAGAACAATGGCTCGAAGTGATCGAAATCACCCTCAGCCAACATGCGGTCCATCAGGACGGAGCCGACCATGCCGCGCCAGCCCACCAATCCAACCAGAGTCGTTGCCATCTTGTTTTTCCTTTGAGTCTGAATCTGTGCCCCAGGGCCTCATGACCCTGGGTGAATACCTCAGCCTTGGGCCTTGAGTGCGGCCACCACAGCCTCACCCATTTCTACCGTGCCCACCTTCTTCGTGCCTTCGCTGTAGATGTCGGCCGTGCGCAGGCCTTGCTCCAGCACAGCCTGGACGGCGCGCTCAATGCGCGACGCAGCCTCTTCCTGGTTCAGGCTGAAGCGCAACATCATGGCAGCCGACAGGATGGTGGCCAAGGGGTTGGCCACGCCCTTACCTGCGATGTCGGGCGCGGAGCCGTGGCTAGGCTCGTACAGGCCCTGACCCTTGGCGTTCAGCGAAGCCGAAGGCAGCATGCCGATCGAACCGGTCAGCATGGCTGCTGCGTCAGACAGGATGTCACCGAACATGTTGCCGGTGAACAGCACGTCAAACTTCTTGGGCGCCTTGACCAGTTGCATCGCGGCGTTGTCCACGTACATGTGGTCCAACTCAATGTCAGGGTACTGGGCGTGCACCTCGGTGACCACATCTTTCCAGAACTGGAAAGTTTCCAGCACGTTGGCCTTGTCAACGCTGGTCACGCGCTTGTTGCGCTTGCGAGCAGCCTGGAAAGCCACGTGAGCGATGCGCTCGATCTCAGGGCGCGAGTAGCGCATGGTGTCGAACGCTTCGGGCGCGCCCTTGAACTCACCGTCCGGGGCCTCACGGCGACCACGCGGCTGACCGAAGTAGATGTCACCGGTCAGCTCGCGGATGATGAGGATGTCCAGACCGGCCACCAATTCAGGCTTGAGACTGGAGGCGTGCGTCAACTGCGGATAGCAGATGGCTGGACGGAAGTTGGCGAACAGCCCCATATTCTTGCGCAAGCCCAGGATGGCCTGCTCAGGACGCAGGGGGCGATCCAGCTTGTCATACTTCCAGTCACCCACCGAGCCGAACAGCACGGCGTCGGATTCCATGGCCAGCTTCAGCGTGTGCTCGGGCAGCGGATGGCCGTGCGCATCAAATGCGGCACCACCGACCTTGGCCTCTTCCATATCAAAGGACAGGTCCAGCGCCTTGAGCACTTTCACTGCCTCGGTGACGATTTCGGGGCCGATGCCGTCACCCGGCAGAACTGCAATCTTCATGACCATGTTGGTATCTCAGCGGGAAATTGAAATCTGGAATCAGACGATACGGTTGTTCAGCCAAGGCTTCTTGGCCAGACGCTCAGCCTCGTAGGCCTTGATCTTGTCAGCGTGACGCAGGGTCAGGCCGATGTCGTCAAAACCATTGAGCAGGCAGAATTTACGGAAGGGCTGCACGTCAAACGACAACTCGGTCCCGTCGGGCTTGACCACAACCTGACGCTCCAGGTCAATGGTGAGCTCGTAGCCGGGGAAAGCCGCCACTTCGTTGAACAGATTGTCGACCTGCAACTCGCTCAACACGATGGGCAGCAGACCATTCTTGAAGCTGTTGTTGAAGAAGATGTCGGCAAAGCTGGGCGCGATGATGGCGCGGAAGCCGTACTGATCCAAAGCCCAAGGCGCATGCTCACGGCTGGAGCCACAACCAAAGTTCTTGCGAGCCAGCAGGATCGATGCGCCTTGATAGCGCGGCTGGTTCAGCACAAAATCAGGATTGGGCTTGCGCGATGCAGGATCCTGCCCCGGCTCGCCCACATCCAGGTAGCGCCATTCGTCAAACAGGTTCGGGCCAAAACCCGTGCGCTTGATGGACTTCAGGTATTGCTTGGGGATGATGGCATCGGTGTCGACGTTTTCCCGGTCCATCGGAGCCACCAGGCCCTTGTGAATGCGAAATGCTTGCATGGTGAATTACTTTTTCGCTGCGTTGGAGATGGCCTCACCTGCTTTTTCCAGATCCTGACCAAAGCCTCGCACGGTGTTGCAGCCACCCAGGGCCAACAGCGAGAGCGAGACGGTCAATACGGCGATCAGTCGGAGCATGATGAGGTTTCTTGCCAATCAGACGGGTTGCGGGATTCAGGCGATGCGACGAACGTCCACGAAGTGGCCATTCATGGCGGCAGCAGCAGCCATGGCGGGGCTCACCAGGTGCGTGCGACCACCGGCGCCTTGACGACCTTCGAAGTTACGGTTGCTGGTGGAGGCGCAACGCTCGCCCGGATCCAGACGGTCGGCATTCATGGCCAGACACATGGAGCAACCTGGCTCGCGCCACTCGAAGCCTGCCGCCTTGAAGATCTGGTCCAGACCTTCACGCTCGGCTTGCTCCTTCACCAGACCCGAACCCGGCACAACCAGGGCCAGCTTGATGTTGGAAGCGACACGCCCCCCCAACTTCTTGACCACCGCTGCCGCTTCACGCATGTCTTCGATGCGGCTGTTGGTGCAGGAACCGATGAACACCTTGTCGACACGGATGTCGTTGATGGCCTTGTTGGGCTCGAGCGCCATGTACTGCAGCGCACGCTCCATGGCCGAGCGCTTGACGGGATCCTTTTCCTTGTCCGGATCGGGCACGCGGTCATCGATGGACAGCACCATCTCAGGCGACGTTCCCCACGTCACTTGAGGCTTGATCTGCGCGGCATCGAGCTCGACCACGGTGTCGAACACGGCGTCCGGATCGGAATGCAGGGTGCGCCAGTACGCAATCGCTTGCTCCAATTCCACGCCAGTGGGGCTGAAAGGACGGTTCTGCACGTACTGGATCGTGGTGTCATCCACCGCCACCAGGCCGGCGCGCGCACCGGCCTCGATGGCCATGTTGCACACGGTCATGCGGCCTTCCATGCTCAGCGCACGGATGGCGCTGCCAGCGAATTCAATGGTGTAGCCGGTACCGCCAGCGGTGCCGATCTTGCCGATGATGGCCAGAACAATGTCCTTGCCCGAGCAACCCTTGGCCAGCTCACCTTCGACCTTGACCTGCATGTTCTTGGCCTTCTTGGCCAACAGGGTTTGCGTGGCCAGCACGTGCTCCACTTCAGACGTACCGATACCGTGCGCCAAGGCGCCAAATGCACCGTGCGTCGAGGTGTGGCTGTCGCCGCAGACCACGGTCATGCCGGGCAGTGTGGCACCCTGCTCTGGGCCGATCACGTGCACGATACCCTGGCGCTTGTCGCCCATCTTGAACTGGGTGATGCCCACGCGGTCGCAGTTGGCATCCAGCGTATCCACCTGCAGCTTGGACACGGGGTCCTTGATGCCTTCCGTACGATCCGTGGTCGGCACGTTGTGATCGCTCACTGCCAGGTTGGCCGACAAACGCCAGACCTTGCGGCCCGCGATGTCCAGACCTTCAAACGCCTGAGGACTGGTCACTTCGTGAACCAGATGACGGTCGATGTAAAGCACGGCCGTGCCGTCTTCTTCGGTGTGGACGACGTGCTCGTCCCAGATCTTGTCGTAAAGGGTGCGTCCCATGGTGCTTACGTAGAGCGAAGGGTTTGAAAACCCTGAGGTGGGGAAAGATGACGATTTTACGGCACCGACGCCGGAAATACCCCCAACCGTCACACTGACTTGAGTCAGCACGGGCCAGAAAGCAAAAAACCCCGGCAAGCCGGGGTTTTGATCGTCAGAAGACGAGAGGCGATCAGCGAGCCGAAATGGGCTTGACGTCGCGCTTCTCGGCGCCCACGAACAGCTGACGGGGACGGCCGATCTTGTACTCGGGGTCGCCAATCATTTCGTCCAGCTGAGCAATCCAGCCAACGGTACGAGCCAGCGCGAAGATGGCGGTGAACAGTTGGACAGGGATGCCGATGGCGCGTTGAACGATACCGGAGTAGAAGTCCACGTTCGGGTACAGCTTGCGCTGGACGAAGTAGTCGTCTTCCAGAGCGATCTGTTCCAGCTTCTTGGCCAGAGCGAACAGAGGATCGTTTTCCAGACCCAGTTCGGCCAGCACTTCGTTGCAGGTTTCCTGCATCAGCTTGGCGCGAGGATCGTAGTTCTTGTAGACGCGGTGACCGAAGCCCATCAGACGGACGCCGGAGTTCTTGTCCTTGACCTTCTCCATGAACTCGCCGACCTTCGAGATGCCACCCATGGCCTGGATGTCTTCCAGCATGTTCAGGCAAGCCTCGTTGGCGCCACCGTGAGCAGGACCCCACAGGCAAGCCACGCCAGCAGCGATGGCTGCGAACGGGTTGGTGCCAGACGAACCGCACAGACGGACGGTCGAAGTGGAAGCGTTTTGCTCGTGGTCAGCGTGCAGGATGAAGATGCGATCCAGAGCGCGTTCCAGAACAGGGTTTGGCTTGTACTCTTCGCATGGTGTAGCGAACATCATGCGCAGGAAGTTGCCGGAGTACGACAGGTCGTTCTTCGGATAAACGAAAGGCTGACCGATGGAGTACTTGTATGCCATGGCCACGAGCGTAGGCATCTTGGCGATCAGACGGATCGCGGCAATCTTGCGGTGCTCGGGGTTGTTGATGTCGGTGCTGTCGTGATAGAAGGCCGACAGAGCACCCACCAGACCGGTCATCACGGCCATGGGGTGAGCGTCACGACGGAAGCCACGCAGGAAGAACTGCATTTGCTCGTTGACCATGGTGTGATTGGTCACACGGGCCACGAAATCTTCCTTTTCCTTCTGGTTCGGCAGTTCGCCGTTCAGCAGCAGGTAGCAGGTTTCCAGGAAGTCACAGTTGGTCGCCAGTTGCTCGATGGGGTAGCCGCGGTACAGCAGCTCGCCCTTGTCGCCGTCGATGTAAGTGATCTTCGAGTTGCACGAAGCAGTCGACAGGAAGCCAGGATCGTAGGTGAACTTGCCGGACTGGGCGTACAGCTTACGGATGTCGATCACATCCGGGCCGACAGAACCCTTGTAGATGGGCAGTTCCATGCTGGGGCTGCCGTCAGAAAACGACAGGGTGGCTTTCACGTCGGACGGGGTCATGAGCACTCCTAAGAAGGGGTCGGTCTTGTGTGTAAATCGGTCGAGAGCGAGGGAAAATCCCAAGCCCGAATTATGGGTCTTACTTCAACGTGTCATGGCTGTTACATCGCCATGTCATGCAGAAAAGTTACACCTTGGTCACACGCATCATCTGAAGAACCTGCAGGAGTTCCGGGCTGGATTGATCGGCTTCAGGCTCTTTGCGAGCCAGCAGGAGATCCAGCAAATCGTTGTCCGACAGGTCCATCAGTTGAAGCAAGCCCTGGACCAGGGGCGTTGTCAGCTGATTTTCGTATTGCTCGAAGAAGCGGTCAATGAAGAGATCGTTCTCCAGCAGACCCCGACGGCAACGCCAACGCAGGCGACGCAGCACGTCCGGATGCGGGGTGAGATCGTCGTTTGCGGTGGTATCGGTCATCGGGGTCAACGTGGTCATGCTGTAACGAGGCAAGCAGGCCGGATCAAACGGCGCGGCGAACCATCAGTTCCTTGATCTTGCCAATGGCCTTGGTTGGATTCAGGCTCTTGGGGCAGACGTCGACACAGTTCATGATGGTGTGGCAACGGAACAGACGGTACGGGTCTTCCAGGTTATCCAGACGCTCGGCGGTGGCTTCGTCGCGGCTGTCAGCGATGAAGCGGTAAGCCTGCAGCAGACCGGCGGGGCCCACGAACTTGTCAGGGTTCCACCAGAAGCTGGGGCAGCTGGTCGAGCAGCTAGCGCACAGGATGCACTCGTACAGACCATCGAGCTCTTCACGCTCTTCAGGCGACTGCAGGCGCTCCTTCTCGGGAGGCGTGTTGTCGTTGATGAGGTAGGGCTTGATCGAGTTGTACTGCTTGAAGAACTGGGTCATGTCCACGATCAGATCGCGGATGACGGGCAGACCTGGCAGCGGCTTCAGCACGATGGTCTGAGGCAGCGTACGCATGTTGGTCAGGCAGGCCAGACCATTCTTGCCGTTGATGTTCATGGCGTCGGAACCGCACACGCCTTCACGGCACGAACGGCGGAACGACAGCGTGGGGTCCACAGCCTTGAGCTTGACCAGGGCGTCCAGCAGCATGCGCTCGTTACCTTCGAGTTCGATCTCGATGGTTTGCATGTACGGCTTGGCGTCCTTGTCCGGATCGTAGCGGTAGATTTGGAAAGTGCGCTTTTGGCTCATTTTGAAATCCTCAAAACTGGTCGCTGACGATCAGAAAGTACGGGCCTTGGGAGGCACGGACTCTGCGGTCAAAGGCTTCAGGTTCACGGGCTTGTAGTCCAGACGGCTACCTTCCGAGTACCACAGCGAGTGCTTCATCCAGTTCGCGTCGTCACGGTTCGGGTAGTCGTTGTGGGCGTGCGCGCCACGGCTTTCCGGACGGGCTGCAGCGGCCACCATGGTGGCTTGTGCGGCTTCGATCAGGTTGTCGACTTCCAGCGCTTCGATACGGGCAGTGTTGAAGACCTTGGAGTTGTCCTTCAGGCCGATACCCTTGACACGCTCACGCACCGCAGCGATGCGTTGGACACCTTCGTCCATCGACGCTTGCGTACGGAACACGCCGGCGTGCTTTTGCATCGTGGCGCGGATTTCGTTGGCCACGTCTTGCGCATATTCGCCGTTCTTGCAGTTGTCCAGGCGAGCCAGGCGCGACAGGGTGTAGTCGGCGGCGTCCTTGGGCAGCGGCTTGTGCGACTTGGTCTTGCTGGCGAATTCCACGATGTGGTTGCCGGCAGCGCGACCGAACACGACCAAGTCCAGCAGGGAGTTGGTACCCAGGCGGTTGGCACCGTGCACCGACACGCAAGAGCACTCACCCACGGCGTACAGACCGTTGATCATTTCGTTGGGGCCGGAAGCACCGGGCACCACGACCTGACCATTGATGTTCGTGGGGATACCACCCATCTGATAGTGGATGGTCGGCACGACAGGGATCGGTTCCTTGGTGATGTCGACGTTGGCGAAGTTATGGCCAATTTCGAACACCGAAGGCAGACGCTTCATGATGGTCTCGGCGCCCAGGTGGGTCATGTCCAGCAGGACATAGTCACCGTTGGGACCGCAGCCGCGACCTTCCTTGATTTCCTGGTCCATCGAGCGCGACACGAAGTCACGCGGTGCCAGATCCTTCAGCGTGGGCGCATAGCGCTCCATGAAACGCTCACCCTTGCTGTTACGCAGGATGGCGCCTTCGCCACGGCAGCATTCGGTCAGCAGCACGCCAGCACCGGCCACGCCAGTGGGGTGGAACTGCCAGAATTCCATGTCTTCCAGCGGGATGCCAGCGCGAGCAGCCATGCCCAGACCGTCACCGGTGTTGATGAAGGCGTTGGTGGAAGCTTGGTAAATACGGCCGGCACCACCGGTCGCGAACAACACGGTCTTGGCGTGCAGCACATGCACGTCGCCGGTTTCCATTTCCAGGGCAGTCACACCGACCACGTCGCCGTCAGCGTCGCGGATCAGGTCGAGGGCCATCCATTCCACGAAGAACTGGGTGCGGGCCTTGACGTTTTGCTGGTACAGGGTGTGCAGCAGTGCGTGACCGGTACGGTCAGCGGCCGCGCAAGCGCGTTGCACAGGCTTTTCACCGTAGTTGGCGGTGTGACCACCGAACGGACGCTGGTAGATGGTGCCGTCAGCGTTACGGTCGAAAGGCATGCCGAAGTGCTCGAGCTCGTACACGACCTTCGGTGCTTCGCGGCACATGAATTCGATGGCGTCCTGGTCGCCGAGCCAGTCGGAACCCTTGACGGTGTCGAAGAAGTGATAGTGCCAGTTGTCTTCGGACATGTTGCCCAGCGACGCACCGATACCACCTTGAGCGGCCACAGTGTGCGAGCGGGTCGGGAAGACCTTGGACAGCACGGCCACGTTCAGGCCAGCCAGAGACAGTTGCAACGAAGCGCGCATGCCGGAGCCACCGGCACCGACGATCACGACGTCAAACTTACGGGTAGGAAGAGAGGTAGCGCTCATTTTTTACAGTCTCCACAGCACTTGGATCGCCCAGCCAGTGCAGCCGACCAGCCACACGAGGGTCAGAACATGCAGCGTCAGGCGGACGCTCACGGGCTTGACGTAGTCCATGAAGATGTCACGAACGCCAACCCACACGTGGACGAGCAAAGCCACGATGACCACCAAGGTCAAGGACTTCATCCACTGGGACGAGAAGATGCCGGCCCACTTGTAGTAGCTCAGGGGCTCACCGAAGACGACCTGCGCCAGCAGGACGATGGTGAAGATGGCCATGATGATGGCCGTCGCACGCTGAGCCAGCCAGTCGCGCAGACCATAGTGCGCACCGGTGACGATGCGCTTGGTTCCGTAGTTTTGAGACATGGTTGTGATTTCCTGCAGTCAGGGAAACAGAGGCGGGGATCAGAACAAGCCGAACAGCTTGGCGGCCAGAACGACCGTCAGACCGGTGCTGACCACCAGGGCCACGCCAGCCGTGGACTTGCCAGCTTGCTTGGTGTAGCTATGGGTGATTTCCATGGCCAGGTGACGAACACCAGCGCAGAAGTGGGTCAGGTAGCCCCAGATCAGGCCCAACGCCAGCAGCTTGAAGAACCAGCCGAAATCCCCGGCAAAAACCGCGGTGAACTCGTCATACGAGATCTCGGAAGTGACGCTCTTGTCGAACATCCAGATGAAGAAGGGCATCAACAGGAACATCAGGGCACCGCTGATCCGGTGCAGGATCGAGACGATCCCGGCCAGAGGCAAGCGGTAGGTGACGATGTCCGTCACGTGGATGTTCCGGTAGACGGGGCGTGGTTTTTTCGCGTTGTCAGCCATGTTGGTGGGGCTCCTGCCGAGCGTCAAAAATCTGTCAAGAGGATCCGGGATTTTAGGGCAATCCCCAGCCCGACGAACTCACACTGCTTTTTCCATCTTTTCAGACAGCGTCAACAATGCGCGAACAAGGGTCCAAAACGAACTGTTTCGTCAACTCAGTTCATTGCGGTAATAGTGTTGATCGGTACGGTAAAGGCCGCGACGCAACTCGACCGGCTGCTCTCCGTACGTGAACGAGCGGCGCTCGACGCTGAGCAGCGGCGTACCCGCCTCCACCTTCAGCAATTCGGCCACGGACGCATCAGCCGCCACCGCGCGCAGTTTTTCTTCTGCGCGGATCATGCTGACACCAAATTCGGATTCAAACAGGCCGTACATCGGCCCCTGGTATTCACTCAGGCGCTCGGCGGTCAGGCCTTTGAAGAGATGACCGGGTAACCAGATGTCATCCAGCACGACAGGCACGCCGGCGAAATGCAGCACGCGGCGCACTTCAACCACCATGTCGCCTGCCTTGAGTTGCAGGGCACGAGCCACATCAGCGGGCGCACGCATGCGGCGGCAGTCGAGGAATTCGCGACGGGATTGTTCACCGCCTGCGTCAGCTCGATCGGGGATCAGGCGCAGGAACCGGTACTGGACCTGCTCTTCATCCGAGTGCGTGGCCACGAACGTGCCTTTGCCCTGACGGCGTGTGAGGAGATTTTCGGCCGCCAAATCATCGACCGCCTTGCGAACGGTGCCTTGGCTGACCTTGAAGCGGGCCGCCAATTCCACTTCAGAGGGAATGGCTTCACCGGGTTTCCACTCACCCGCCTGCAGGCTGCGCAAGATCAAAGCCTTGATCTGCTGGTAGAGCGGGCTGAAGGACGGCCCACCGGCAACGCCAACCGACGCCGAAGCGGTGTCGTGCGAAATAGCGGAGGACGGTGTAGGGGTCACCACAGCGTGTAGTCTCTGTTGATCGATCGGGGTATGATCGCTGGCGGATTCGGCGCAGGCATGGATATGTGCCAGCCGGACGCCATTGCACCACAATCGTGACGTGAAGTCCACTGGTGATGTGGCTTATGTCTTATATAAGACATCTGATCACTAAGTCAGTATGATGACAGTCCCCTGCAAGCCTGCGCACAACGCTACACTTGTGGGTTTTCACCCAGTCCCATCTCCTTACCTATCTCGGAGTTGCATATGAGCAAAGCACCCGTTCGCGTCGCCGTTACCGGCGCCGCTGGTCAAATCGGTTACGCCCTCCTGTTCCGCATCGCTTCTGGCGAAATGCTGGGCAAGGACCAACCAGTGATCCTGCAACTGCTGGAAATTCCTGACGAGAAGGCTCAAAACGCTCTGAAGGGCGTGATCATGGAGCTGGAAGACTGCGCATTCCCTCTGCTGGCTGGCATCGAAGCTCACTCTGACCCGATGACCGCTTTCAAGGACACCGACTACGCTCTGCTGGTGGGTGCACGTCCTCGCGGCCCCGGCATGGAGCGCGCTGACCTGCTGGCTGCCAACGCCCAGATCTTCACCGCTCAAGGTAAGGCTCTGAACGCTGTTGCTTCGCGCAATGTCAAGGTTCTGGTCGTCGGCAACCCCGCCAACACCAACGCTTACATCGCCATGAAGTCGGCTCCGGACCTGCCGGCCAAGAACTTCACCGCCATGCTGCGCCTGGACCACAACCGCGCTGCTTCGCAACTGGCTGCCAAGGGCGGCTTCAAGGTTGGCGACATCAAGAAGCTGACCGTGTGGGGCAACCACTCGCCCACGATGTACGCTGACTACCGTTTCGCCACCGTGAACGGCAAGTCGGTCAAGGACGCCATCAACGACCAGGAATGGAACGCCAACGTGTTCCTGCCGACCGTCGGCAAGCGTGGCGCCGCCATCATCGCCGCTCGCGGCCTGTCGTCGGCTGCCTCGGCTGCCAACGCCGCCATCGACCACATGCGCGACTGGGCCCTGGGCTCGAACGGCGAATGGGTGACCATGGGCGTGCCTTCGAACGGCGAGTACGGCATCCCTGCCGGCATCGTGTTCGGCTTCCCCGTCACGACCACGCCTGACGGCGAGTACAAGATCGTCGAAGGTCTGGAAATCGATGCCTTCTCGCAAGAGTGCATCAACAAGACCCTGGCCGAGCTGCAAGGCGAGCAAGACGGCGTCAAGCACCTGCTGTAATCAGCCTGCGTGAGAACTTGGCCCTCCGGCCTGTGTCGGATGGGCAAGGTAGATCACAATCAAAGCTGGCGACCTTCGGGTCGGCCAGCTTTTTTTGTGCCGTGCGCCCTGATCCGGGGCGAGGCGGCACCCGCGAGGAACACACCATGTCCACCCTGAGCACCATTCACCCCCGTC
>NZ_JBLIZW010000093.1:0-4501 GCF_048860245.1 Aquabacterium sp.
TGATGTCATAGCCGGTAGGGTTGTGGCAGCAGGCGTGCAGCACCACGATGGTGCCGGCAGCGGCGGCGTTCAGGTCGGCCAGCATGCCCGCGAAGTCGATGGAGCGGGTGGCGGTGTCGTAGTAGGCATAAGTGCCGACTTCAAAGCCCGCGTTGGTGAAGATGGCCTTGTGGTTTTCCCAGCTGGGGTTGGAGATCAGCACCTTGGCGTTGGGGCTGATCTTCTTCAGGAAGTCAGCGCCAATCTTCAGGCCGCCTGTGCCGCCGATGGCCTGCACAGTAGAGACACGGCCGGACTTGACCACGTCAGAGTCTGCACCAAACACCAGCGCCTTCACGCCGTTGTCGTAGGCAGCGATACCGTCGATGGGTAGATAGCCACGGGGAGTGGGCTTGTCCATCATGGCCTTTTCGGCAGCTTGCACGCACTTGAGCAAAGGCAGCTTGCCGTTGTCATCAAAGTACACGCCCACGCCCAGGTTCACCTTGTTGGGGTTGGTGTCGGCTGCGAATTGTTCGTTCAGACCCAGGATAGGGTCACGGGGGGCCATCTCGACGGCGGTAAACAGAGACATGGATTGTCCTTGAGGGTAGAAATATGTCAGCTAACCCTCAACTAACTCCTGCGGTAGGCTTGAGGGTTAGCTCGCCATTTTACTCCGGCATTGGGATGCGCTCCCAAGTCACAAATTCATGCAAGACGAAACCATTGCTTCTGCGCCGCAAGGCACTTTTGTCACTTTTCCAGACTCGCCTTTTGAGCTGTTTCAGCCTTATCCGCCCGCCGGAGACCAGCCCACGGCCATCCAGAAACTGGTGGAAGGTGTGCGCGATGGAGAGGCGTTTCAGACCCTGCTGGGCGTGACCGGCTCGGGTAAGACATTCACCATGGCTAATGTGATTGCCAGACTTGGGCGTCCAGCTATCATTTTTGCGCCCAACAAAACCCTGGCGGCCCAGCTGTACAGCGAGTTTCGCGAGTTCTTCCCGAAAAACGCGGTGGAGTACTTCGTCAGTTACTACGACTACTACCAGCCCGAAGCCTACGTGCCCCAGCGCGACCTGTTCATTGAAAAGGACAGCGCCATCAACGAGGCCATTGAGCAGATGCGGCTGAGTGCGACCAAGAGCATTCTGGAGCGCCGGGACGTGGTGGTCGTGGCCACCGTGTCGGCCATCTACGGCATCGGCAAGCCTGAGGATTACACGCAGATGCGCTTCATCGTGCGCACGGGCGACAAGGTGGGGCAGCGCGACGTGATTGCCCAGCTGATCCGCATGCAGTACAAGCGCAACGACATGGACTTCGGACGCGGCACCTTCCGTGTGCGGGGCGACACCATCGACATCTTCCCGGCCGAACACTCCGAGTTGGCGCTGCGGGTGGAGTTGTTCGATGACGAGGTCGATACCTTGTCCCTGTTCGACCCACTCACGGGGCGCATCCAGCAGAAGATTCCGCGCTTTGTGGTCTACCCGTCCAGCCACTATGTGACGCCGCGTGAACAGGTGCTCAAGGCCATCGAAGGCATCAAGCAGGAACTCAACGAGCGCGTGAAACAGCTGGTCGGCGACGGCAAGCTGGTCGAGGCCCAACGCCTGGAGCAGCGCACACGCTTTGACCTCGAAATGTTGCAGGAAGTGGGGCACTGCAAGGGCATTGAGAACTACACACGCCACCTGTCGGGCGCCAACCCTGGCGATCCGCCACCCACGCTGGTGGACTACATGCCCTCGGACTCGCTCATGTTCCTGGATGAGAGTCACGTCATGATCGGGCAGTTGGGGGGCATGTACAACGGCGACCGATCCAGAAAGACCACGCTGGTCGAGTTCGGGTTCCGATTGCCTTCGGCGCTCGACAACCGGCCGCTCAAATTTGAAGAGTTCGAGCGCAAGATGCGGCAGGTCGTGTTTGTGACCGCGACACCGGCCGACTACGAAAAGCAGCACAGCGGGCAGGTGGTCGAGCAGGTGGTGCGTCCCACGGGCCTGTTGGATCCGGTGGTCGAGGTGCGACCGGCGACGCATCAGGTCGACGATGTGCTGCAGGAAATCCGCATCCGCGTCGAGAAAGACGAGCGCGTGCTCATCACCACCTTGACCAAGCGGATGGCAGAGCAGCTCACCGACTACCTGACCGACAACGGCGTGAAGGTGCGCTATCTGCACTCCGACATCGACACCGTTGAGCGTGTCGAAATCCTGCGTGACCTGCGTTTAGGGACGTTTGACGTGCTGGTGGGCATCAACTTGCTGCGCGAAGGTCTGGACATTCCCGAGGTGTCGCTGGTGGCCATTCTGGACGCCGACAAGGAAGGTTTCCTGCGGGCCGAACGCAGCCTGATTCAGACCATCGGGCGGGCTGCACGGAACCAGAATGGCCGTGCCATCCTGTACGCCGACAAGATCACCGAATCCATGCGCAAAGCCATGGGCGAGACCGAGCGTCGCCGTGCCAAGCAAATGGCGCACAACGAGGCGCACGGCATCACGCCGCGCACCGTCAACAAGAAGGTCAAGGAACTGATCGACGGGGTGATGTCCAACGCGGCCAAGGACGATCTGCGCGCCGCAGAAGCCCTGGCCAAGTCGATGGAGGGGGCCGAGGCCTTGTCCGAGAAGGACTTGAGCAAGCGCATGAAGCAACTCGAGAAGGACATGCTGGAGGCCGCTCGCAACCTCGAATTCGAGAAGGCGGCGCGCTTGCGCGATCAGCTCGCGCTACTCAAGGAGCAGGCCTTTGGTGCAGTGGTGCATGACCATGTGGCGACACCGAGCAAGCCTGCGGCCAAGTGAAGTGCTGCGGCATGGCGGTGCGTCGGGCGTGAGTCTGGGACAATCTCGCCTTTGAATGTGTTGACGAGTTCATGGTTGAAGCAGTGGTGACCGAGCCCCGTATCCGAGTCCTCATGGTGTGCATGGGGAACATTTGTAGAAGTCCGACGGCCGAGGCCGTGCTCCGTAGCAAGCTTCAACAGGCCGGTTTGGCTGATGCGGTGCAGGTCGACTCGGCTGGCACGCATGCCTACCATGTGGGGCATGCTCCCGACAAACGGTCCCAGCGACATGCGGCCATCCGTGGTTACGAGCTGAGCGCGTTGCGTGCCCGGCAGGTGAGTCCGCAGGACTTCCGCCGATTTGATCTCTTGCTGGCCATGGATTGGGACAATCTGGCGCTGCTGGAGGACCGCTGTCCGCCGGACCGCATGATGCGCGTCAAGCTCAAGCGACTGACCGAGTTCCTGCCTGCGAACTCGACGTTTGCCGAGGCGCAGGTCGTGCCAGACCCCTACTACGGTGGCGAAGAAAGTTTCGAGTCGGTGCTCGATCTGGTGGAGGCAGCCTGTGATGGGCTGGTCGATCACCTCCGCATGCGCCTCAATGGTGCGTAACGCGGGTTTGCCCTTGATCAAAGTTGACTTTTTCAGTCAACTAGTCTATGATTGACTTATTCGCTCGGGATTTGGCCTCTCGGATGCGGCCGGAGATCCTGGCTGCGTCACGCGCAGCAGTTTGACCCTCTGATTGCCGCATGCAGAAGCCGCCCGAGGTCCTGACCAAGGAGCGAGACATGCGACTGACAACCAAAGGCCGTTTTGCTGTAACGGCCATGATCGATCTGGCTTTGCGCGAGCACACGGGCCCCGTCGCCCTGGCGGCCATCAGCCAGCGCCAACAGATTTCCCTGTCCTACCTCGAGCAATTGTTCGGCAAGCTGCGCCGTCATGAACTGGTCGAGAGCACGCGTGGACCGGGCGGTGGTTATTCCCTGGGGCGCAAGGCCGAAGACATCACCGTGGCCGACATCATCGTGGCGGTGGACGAACCCATCGACGCGACCGGTTGCGGCGGCAAAGAAAACTGCATGGGTGAAGACGGTGGCCGTTGCATGACGCACGACCTGTGGACCAGCCTCAACACCAAGATGATCGAGTATCTGGATTCGATCAGCCTGCGCAAGCTGGTGGACGATCAGGTGGCCAAGGGTGTCTCGATCGAGGCGCAGCCCATCAAGCGCGCCATCTCGACCCAGCCCGTTGTGAAGCCGATCAAGGTGACTGCGCCGAATTCGGTGTTCGCGCTCGGTTCCACCCTCACCAAATAAGGGACTTGAGGCCTCGCTGCCCAAGGCGCAGGCCCCAGGACCGATAATTTCCACCTTTCCCGCTGAGCACCCCATAGAGGGTGCCCGACCAGAGTGCCCCACATGGACATGACCCCGCACTTTCCGATTTACATGGACTACGGCGCGACCACGCCGTGCGACCCCCGCGTTGTCGACGCGATGATCCCTTGGCTGCGTGAGCACTTCGGTAACCCGGCTTCGCGCTCCCACGTCTTTGGCTGGAAAGCCGAGGAAGCGGTCGAGAACGGTCGCCGCCAGGTTGCCGAACTGATCAACGCCGATCCGCGCGAAATCGTCTGGACCAGCGGTGCTACCGAGTCCAACAACCTGGCCCTCAAGGGCGCTGCCCACTTCTACAAAGGCAAGGGCAAGC
>NZ_JBLIZW010000094.1:0-53813 GCF_048860245.1 Aquabacterium sp.
GATCGCCGAGACGGAGAAAGGTTTTGGCTTCCCGGGCGCGGCGACCAATGCCGCCCACAACCTGCCGCTGAACGGCAATCCGCGCGAGGATGCGCAGGCACGCGAGGCCTTCAACGCAGGGGCTGCGGCGCTGTTCGTGCCTGAGAGCGAACTGGCAAACGCGTTCACCGTCCTGGCGAATCACGGCCAGAGCCAGCGCTCGCGCGAAAGCGAGCACCCCATGGCCCGACGCCATCCAGCGAGCCCTCATCTGCCGATGCCGGCCTGGGTGCCAACCGAGGTGTCGGGCAGCGCCATGTCCGCACTGGACCGTTGGTTCGTGGAGCTAGTGCAGGCAAATCCACAGTTGCGCATCCGGATCGGCAATCCCGATGAACTGGCCAGCAACAAGATGGGTGCCACGCTGGCGCTGCTCAGGCACCGCGTCAACGTGCCCGAACCCGGCGCCCCGGAATCGACGGATGGCTCGGTGGTCACCGCACTCAATGAAGAAGCCGTTGCGTCCGTGAATCAACGCGTAGCCAGTTGATGGAAGGCATCCGAGAGTTCGGGTCTGTGCCTCGAGCGCTCGGTTGAGTTCCTCCTCCAAAGCCGAGGTGTCAATCGATTGGTCCGGTGATTTGAGCGTCAACCTGTATGTGCCGAGCGTGTCACGCGTCATCTGCACATCAACTTGGCCTTGGGGTTGAAGTGTGTCGCAGCGACCGTTGAACGTGAACGTCAAAGCGGGTGAGTTGAGGGCCTCGATTTTGCGGTCACCGTTACCGAGGATCAGCAGATTTGATGTTGGCAGTGGACTCTCTTGGGCGTTCATGGCAGTCCGAACTATGGCACGGTCTTCTGAAGCTGAATCTCTGTCGTCAGGAATGTGTGTGGCACTAGCGTATGTGGATCGCTCCACGGCCTGAGCAAGCAGATCTCCGTCAGTTAGCTCATGTACGCAAGGTCTGTAAGTCATTTCATGGCAGAACTTGTCAATAGATGGCCTAGTCTGTGCCTGTGGCGAGATTTTGATCTACAAACTTGCAGAAAAAAATCATAAAAATCAGTGGCTTAGATTGATCTGTGAGTTCTGTCAGAAATTGGTTGTCGAGATGCAAGTTCTGCCAAGTAATGCTTTATCGACACCCCAACGCAGCCTGTAGGAATGTGAAGTTTCGCCAAGTAATGCTTTACTTGCAGCTAGCAATTGGCTTACTTCACACGTGGATCCTGACACCACTCACTCCAGCTTCCCGCAAACAGTTGGCTGCCGTGCAACCCTGCCACGGACATGGCCAGCATGTTCGGTAACGCGCTGACGCCGCTGCCGCATTGATGCACGACCGACGCCGGTGCTCGCCCATCCAGTAAGGCCAGGAACTCTGCTCGCAACTGTTCGGCGGGCTTGAAGCACCCCTTGTCATCCAGGTTGAGTGCAAAGGGCCGGTTCAGTGCACCCGGAATGTGCCCGGCAACGGGATCCAGTGGTTCGACGTCCCCGCGATAGCGAGGCGTGGCGCGCGCATCCATGATGGTCTGACCAGGGGTGCCCAGGTGCGCCATGACGGTCTCGGCACTCACGGGGCTCATCAGTGCGTGGCCTGCTTCCCAGTTCGACGGTGTCGGCGCGTGGCCCGAGCCCTGCGCCACCGCCCCTCCCATGGCTTGCCAGGCGCCCCAGCCTCCGTCCAGAACGGCCACTGCGTCATGGCCCAGCCATTTCAGCATCCACCACAGCCGACCGCAGAAGTTCATTCCGTTGCGGTCGTAAGCCACCACTTGTGTGTGGGGCGTCAGGCCAATCTGTCTCAGCCATTGCGCGAAGTGCTCGCGTGTGGGCAGAGGGTGACGGCCACCTGACGCGGTCTCTGCTGGCGCGTGCGCACTGAGATCCGTGTTCAGATCGGCGTAGAGGGCGCCGGCAATGTGCGCGGCTTCAAACTGCTGCCTGCCCGCCTCGGCTTGCATGAGGTCGGCTGTGCAATCGACGATGAGGACGGAGGCGGCGCTGTCGCCCGTCAAAGCCTGGAGTTGTTCTGCGGTGATGAGTGTGGTGTACATGATGGCGTGCAATGGGTGCTGCAAAGCGTGTCCTGAAAGCGAGTCACCGACAGGCCCGTCTCCCCTCGTCAGGTTGCTGACACAGCATACTGGCGTGTCGCCCTGCGTGACGACACATGGATGACTTCACATACCCTGTGGGGTATGTTAATGTTGGGCCCTCTTGAGCGAGGTGCCCCCATGAAAGTGTCTGCATTGGCTGTTGCCTTGATGGCTGTTTGCTCTGCGTCGCATGCCGCAGATCTCCTGACTGCTTACCAGGAGGCTTTGGCGCGTGACCCATCGTACGCGGCTGCTCGCGCTCAGCGTGATGCCGACCAGGAAAAGCGAACCCAGGCGCGGGCCGGCTTGTTGCCGCAGATTGGCTTGCAGGCCAGCAGCAATTGGAATCAGGCCGATGTCACGATGACCGGGGCATCGTCGGCGATGGCGCGTGACTACAACAGCAACACCTATGGTGTTCAGTTGACGCAGCCATTGTTTCGCTGGCAAAACTGGGTTCAATACGAGCAGGGGGATCTGGCCGCTGAAATGGCCGATGTCCAATTGAAACTGGCTCGGCAGGATCTGACCTTGCGTGTGGCGCAGGCCTATTTCCAGGTCTTGTACGCACAAGATGCGCTGGACGCTGTGACCTTTTTGCGCCGTGCTTCGGAAGAGCAGAACAAGGCCGCCAAGGCGTCGTTCGAAAAGGGGGTGGTGACCGTGACCGATGTGCACGAAGCGCAAGCCCGTCTTGATCTGGCATTGGCGCAAGAGTTGACCGCACAGCAGCAGTTGGGGTTGGCACGGGCCAATTTGGCGAGGTTGACCGGGACGTCGGTGGTAGCGGTGGCGAAGTTGCCGGCGGCGGTGACCCTCGCGTCTCCCCGACCTGCAACGGCCGATGACTGGTTGATGGCTGCTGGACTCAACAATCTCGGCGTTCATCTGCGCCGGATGGCGCAAGACATGAGTGAACTGGTGTCTCGCCGCGCGGCAGCGGGGCATCTGCCGACGCTGGATCTGGTGGCCAGCCGAGGCGTTCAGAACCGAACCACGATGGGCGCCGATCGCATTGAGGCCAGTACCGTGGGCGTTCAGTTCACCTTGCCCCTGTTTGCAGGCGGCTACATTAGTTCGCAGCAACGGGAGGCAGCGATGTTGCGCCTGAAGGCCGAGGCCGAGTTGGACGATGCGCGCCAAGGCGCGCGACTCTCGGCGCAGCAGGCGTGGCTCAATTTGACCAGTGGCTTGGCGCAGGTCAAGGCCTTGGAGGCGTCCCAGAAGTCATCGCAAACGGCCCTGGACTCCAACAAGCTGGGCTATCAGGTGGGTGTGCGCATCAACATCGATGTGTTGAACGCGCAGGCCCAGTTGGCCGACACGATGCAGAAGTTGTCCAAGGCTCGCTATGACACGCTGATGGCCCAGTTGCAATTGAAGGCAGCGGTGGGGACACTGTCCGATGAGGACGTTCAGCAACTCAATGCCTTGTTGGTCGATTGACCCTTTGGGAGGTGGTGATGGCTGTCAATGATTCACAAGGGGCATCACAGGTTGCAGAGGGTGCCTTTCGGCGTGCACAACAGGTTCAAAGCTCGCTGGCGGAACTGAACGCCCGCATCGCTACCTTGTCGGCTTTGCTGCACATTGATCTGGCTGAGGCGGCTGTGATGCAGTCCGTGCTTCAAGGGACCCATCCGGACTTTGGCGTGCTGCATCAGCACCAGCAATCCGTTGCGTCACGTTCGGGGGCGGACAAGTGCCACGATCGTGCCCTGCAAGAATTACAAGGTTTGCTGGCCCTGCGCTGTGATTTGATGACCGCGACCATCGGTGAGTTGGGGTTGGCCGTCACGCAAGACATCGTGCAGCAAGTGCAGGATCGGCGTGCGCAAGAGGGCTTGAGGCCGGATGCAGATGGCTTTCATCTGCGCCATCTGCTCAAGCCTGATATGGACTGAAGGTCAGCGGTCCTTCAGCTTCATGATGCCCATGGCCTTCATCATCATGCGCTCGTAGATGGGCTCAGACGTCCCCTTTTTCATCTTGCGCATGAAGTACTTTTCAAACGCAATTTTGGCCAGGTGAACCCAGTAGCCTTCACTGAACCAGCTCACGTTGCGTGGCGGGATTTGAGGCAGCGCGACGAACGCCGCACCGCGATCTCCGAAGTCCGCCAGACACACAGCATTCCAGGTGGCCTTCTCGGTCGGAGGCTGGCCATCCAGCACAGAACGGATGTTGTGCGCAGTGGCCGTGACCATCGATTCGATCATGTAGCCCGTCTTCGGGATGCCGGTGGGGATTGGCGTGGGCTCAGGGGGTGTGATGGCCACGCACACGCCCACAGCAAAAATGTTGGGATAGCGCGGGTTGCGTTGGTGGTCGTCAATCAGCACGAAGCCTCTTGGGTTCACCAGGCCTTCAATGCCCATGATGGCGTCGACGCCCTTGAAGGCGGGCAGCATCATCGAGTATTTGAAGGGCAGGGCATGCTCCTTCTTGGGCTTGCCATCGTCGTCGTGCTCCATGACATGCATGGTGCCGTTCTCCACCCGTGTCACCTTGGCATTGCAAATCCAGCGGATGGATTTGTCGCGGAAGATGGACTCCATCATGCTCTTCGAGTCACCCACACCGTTGAGGCCCAGATGCCCGATGTAGGGCTCTGAGGTGACGAAGGTCATGGGCACGCGGTCTCGGATCTTGCGCTTGCGCAGGTCCGTTTCCATGATCATGGCGTACTCGTAAGCAGGGCCAAAGCAGGATGCACCTTGCACAGCGCCCACGATGATTGGACCGGGGTCTTGCACAAATTGCATCCATGCCTCTTTGGCGTGAACCGCATGGTCCACATGGCAGACCGACTGCGTGTAGCCTTGTGGGCCCAGACCCTCAATCTCGTCAAAGGCCAGTTTGGGGCCTGTGGCGATGATCAGGTAGTCGTACGCAATCTGTCTGCCATCCACCAACTCCACTTGGTTTTGTTCGGGGTGCACGCGTTTGGCCCCGACGGGGATGAAATCGACGCCTTTTTTCTCCAGAATCGGTGCAATCGGCAGCTCAATCTCATCACGGTCGCGCCAGTCCACGGCCACCCAAGGATTGGACGGAACAAAGTGGAAGGTCGCTGTATTGGAGATGACGGTGACTTTGTCATCCGGGCCCGCCTGCTCCTTCATTTCGAAAGCCATGGGCAGGCCACCAATGCCAGCGCCCAGGATCACGATGTGTGCCATGCTCATCTCCTATACGTATACCCGTATGGGTATGTGGCATATCATCTGCTTTGTCCGTTGGGCTGGCTACAGGGTTTGTGCGGAGGTGCGGTGAGAAATCTCACGCCGCGGCGAGCTGCGCATCCATCAGAAATAAGGACGAACCACCCCCTGTTTGTCCGGTAGTGTGGGCACAAGATCGGTTCAAATGGTGAGATAGGATCCTCACACCATGCCGGCTGATCTGCCCCCTTCACCAGACACTGCGACTTCCGAAGCGGATTTGACGCTGGAATACCTCTTGCGTCGGATGCGCTCCAAGAGCGACTTTCCAGCGCTGTCGACATCGATCATGCGCGTGCAGTCGCTGTCTGACTCCGAAACGGGCAGCCTGCACACCCTGTGCGACGAGATTCTGAAAGACGTCGCGCTCACGCAAAAGCTCCTGCGCGTGGTCAATACGGCCCATTACCGCCGTGCCGGCACAGACCCCATCAGCACTGTGTCACGCGCGGTCAGCCTGATCGGTGTGGCCACGGTGCGCAACTTGGCGCTGTCGCTGATGCTGTTGGATCACATGGAAGACAAGGTCCATGCGGCGCAGTTGAAGGTGGAATTCTTGCGAACCGTGATGGCAGGGACGCTGGCCAGCGAGATGGCGCATCCACCGCGCATGGCGGAAGAGGCTTTTCTGGGGTCGTTGTTCCGCAACTTGGGCCGCTTGCTGGTCGCGTTCTATTTGCCAGAAGATGCCGAGCAGATTCGTCTGTTGACGATCAAGCGCCCCGACAACCCTCGTCCCCTGAGCATTCAGGAAGCCTCGACCAAGGTGCTGGGCGTTGGGCACGACGAATTGGGTGCCTACGTGGGCAAGCAATGGGGCTTGCCTGACAACTTGCTGGCCTGCATGAGAACGCCCACCGGCGACGTTCCCGGTCGATCCCTGGCCGCACGGCCTGAGCGCATGTGGTGGCTGGCGAGCCTGTCTGACCAGACCGCGCAGGCGATGCTCGATCACGAGCCTGGCGCATTGGGGGATGAACTCAAAAATCTGACCTCCCGTTTTGGTGCGGCCCTCGATTTGCATCCCAATGAGTTGTCGGACGCCGCAGGCCGTGCGCGCAAGCGCCTGACCGAGTTGACGCAGGCGCTCAACATGCACGTGCCCGCCGAGTCACCGGGTGAGCGTTTGCTGGAAACGTACTATGTGGATGCCCCCAACCAGGGGCAAGCTGACGGGCCGACCGCTGCCGAACTGGGGCTGGACGATTCTGCCTTTGGCGACACAACCTTGGAGCCCGGCATGCCACTGCCGACACAGGATACGGCCAGCATCCTGACCAATGGCATCCAGGACATCACCAACACCCTGGTGGAATCCTTCCGGCTCAATGACGTTCTTCAGATGATTCTGGAGACCATGCTTCGCGCGCTGGACTGCCGGCGTGTCGTGTTCTGTCTGCGTGACCCTCGCACGGGGCAGCTTCTGGGGCGTCTGGCGCTCGGCGAAGGTGGCGATGAGATCAAGGATCTGTTCAGGGTGCCACTGGCGTTGCAACCTGGTGTGGTGCCGGATCTGTTTTCTGCGATATGTCTCAAGCACGCAGATACCTTGATCGCGGATGCCAGTGCCTCGGCCATTGCCAATCGTTTGCCTGCCTGGTTTCGGGACCGTGTGCAGGCCCCCACTTTTCTGCTGCTTCCTCTGGTATTGAAACGAGTCAATCAACCCGATGTGGTGCTGGGGTTGATCTATGCCGACAAGGGTCAAGCGGGCAGCATGGCCATCGATGAGCGGGAGCTCTCGTTGCTGCGCACCCTGCGCAATCAGGCCGTCATGGCCTTCCGGCAGGCCACGGGCGCATAAATTTCATAATGTGGTGTTGTGTGTTGGCATCGTGGCGGAGATGAACTGCGGCGACAATGCTTTGCTGCGTACCTTGGCGCAGCGCCCCAGTCTTTGTCGGTGGTAGTTATGAATCGACGTGTGTTCACAAGCGGCCATTGCCCAGTCGAGGCGGTGGCATGACCACGTCTCAACTGCCCCTGATGGGGGCTGCCGCATCGGGGCGCGCGCCGCTCAGTCTGCCGACGCGAGTCCATTTGCGGCGGCACATCCTGATCCCGGTTGCCGTGACCTTGCTGCTGGTCATGGCCTTGTTCCTCTATGGTGCCGATCGGTACTTGGGAGAGGTCGAGCGCGGCCACACCCAATCTGCCGCAGACATTGCCGTCAATGTGTGGCACGAGCAGATCAATCAGCAAGCCGAGCGGCTCAGCTGGTTTGTGGCGCGTGCGCAGAACGATCCCTTGCTGCGCCAGGCCATGGAGCGAGGGGATACGGACAATCTGCTCACGTTGACCCAGTCGCAATTGCACGACTTGGCCAAAGCCTTCGGCATCACCCATTGGTATTTCATGACGCCCGACCGGCGGGTGTTGTTGCGCGTGCATGCGCCCAGTCGACGTGGTGACCTCATTGAGCGCAAGACCATGCGGGATGCGGCCGTTGGCGGCGCGGCGGTCTCCGGCCTGGAGGTCGGTGCCATGGGCACCTTCACGCTGCGGCACGTGGCGCCTTGGCGTGTGGGGGATCGACTCATCGGCTACATCGAGATGGGGTCGGACGTGGACTGGTTCGCTTTGCAGGTCAAACGTCAAACCGGGCTGGATGTGGTCCTGGCCTTGCAGAAGCAGTACATCAGCGCCGATGCCTTCAGCCAGGGGAAATCTCAACTGGGCTTGACGGGGCAGTGGGGCCACGATCCCGGTCTCGTCGTGTTACGCAATACCTTGCGAGAAGTCCCGGGAGATTTGCTGCATCGGGTGAGTGACTTGGGTGCTCAATCCGGGACGACCGAGTTGACCGTCGAAGGGCGCGCCAAGCGCTGGTCGGGGGCTGTGCGCGATCTGACCGACAGTGAAGGGCGCAGCGTGGCCAAGCTGATTGTGCTGCGCGATGTCACCAAAGAACAGTTGGCCAGTGACCGAGAGATGCGTGTCGCGGGCGTGGTGTCGGGCATGGCCGTGTTGTTGCTGCTGTTCGTGCTGCTGGTGCGCATCAACGAAGCCGGTCGACGCATGGAGCGCGCAGACTCCACCATGCGCTTGGCTGCCGCCGCGTTTGAGGGGCAGGAAGGCATGATGGTGCTCGACGTGCAAGGCAACATCCAGCAGGTCAATCACGCATTCACCGAAATTTCAGGCTACCAGCCTGACGAAGTGCTGGGCAAAGGCACGCGACGCCTGTGGGCGCTGGACAAGCATGATCGTGCGTTCTACCAGCACATCATGGACACGCTGAATGAGACCGGGCGTTGGCAGGGTGAGTTGTGGAGTCGCCATCAGGACGGTGGCTTGTACTTTTTGCGCTTGTGTCTGACGCTGGTCAGCACGGGCAGCCAGCATGCCACCTACTGCGTCGGCGCGTTCTCTGACATCACGGCACGCAAGGAAGCCGAAGCGCAAATCGAGCGCCTGGCGTTTTACGACCCTCTGACCAGCCTGCCCAACCGTCGCCTGCTCATGGACCGCGTCACGCACGCCTTGGTCAGTGCGCGACGCAGCGGGCACATGGGCGCGCTGCTGTTGATCGACCTGGATCATTTCAAGACGCTCAACGACAGTCTCGGCCACGACCGTGGTGACGAGTTGCTCAAGCTCGTGGCCTCGCGCCTGCAACTGGCTGTGCGTGACAGTGACACGGTCGGTCGATTGGGTGGGGATGAGTTTGTGGTGGTTCTGGAGAACCTCCATGTCGATCCCGTGCTGGCCGTCAGTCAGGCGCAAGCGGTGGGCAACAAACTGCTGCAAATGATGAGTCAGGTGTTTGACCTGGCCGCCATTGAGTATCACGGTGGTTGCAGCATCGGTGTCAGCCTGTTTGGCGGGCAATACGACATCAATCTGGATGAGTTGCTCAAACAGGCCGATCTCGCGATGTATGCCGCCAAGGCTGCGGGACGCAATGCCTTGCGCTTCTTTGATCCGGCGGCACAGGCGGAAGTAGCGCGCCGTGTCGAACTGGAAGCCGACATGCGCAAGGCCCTGACCCGCCACGAGTTCGAGCTGTTCTACCAGCCGCAGGTCAACGCGGACGGCACCGTGCACGGTGCTGAAGCGCTGCTTCGCTGGCATCAGCCGCAGCGTGGCATGGTGTCGCCGGGCGAGTTCATCCCCCTGGCGGAGCAGAGTGGCTTGATTCTGCCGTTGGGGCAGTGGGTGCTGGAATCGGCCTGCCGCCAGTTGGTGCGCTGGGCTCAGATTCCGGAAATGGCGCACCTGAGCGTGGCGGTGAACGTGAGCGCCCGTCAGTTCAGACAGGCGGACTTCGTGGCCCTGGTCAGTGATGCCCTGGAGCGCACCGGCGCACGCCCCGACCTGCTCAAGCTGGAGCTGACCGAGAGCATGCTGGTGGATGACATGGAATTGGTCATCGACAAAATGGCTGCGCTCAAGGTGATCGGGGTGGTGTTCTCGCTGGACGACTTCGGGACAGGCTACTCCTCGCTGCACTACCTCAAGCGTTTGCCACTGGATCAATTGAAGATCGATCAGTCCTTCGTGCGCAACGTCATGAGTGACGGCAACGATGCTGCCATTGTGCGAACCATCGTCGCCTTGGCCGATACGCTGGGCTTGACGGTGATCGCGGAAGGGGTGGAGACCCTGGAGCAGCGGGACTTTTTGCTGGCACAGGGCTGCCAGCACTTCCAAGGCTACCTGTTTGGTCGCCCGGTGCCCTCTGCCACGTTTGAAGACAGCCTGCGGGCGTGATCACTCCGGCGGATAATGCGCCCCCATGTTCCGCATCGTACTCGTCCACCCAGAGATCCCGCCTAACACCGGGAATGTCATTCGCCTGGCTGCCAACACCGGGTGTGAGCTGCATTTGATCGAGCCGTTGGGCTTTTCGATGGATGACAAGCTGCTGCGCCGCGCCGGGCTGGATTATCACGAGTACGCACCCGTGCGTCGGCATGCCAGCTGGGACGCATTTATGGCGGCCACGCAACCAGACCGCCAGCGCATGTTCGCCTTCACCACGCGTGGCAGCCAACCCTTGGCGTCGGTGCCTTTGCAGCCGGGCGACTGGTTCGTGTTTGGTTGCGAAACCAGCGGACTGCCGGAGGTTTTGCGGGAGACGTTTCCCACGTCGCAACGCGTCAGGTTGCCCATGCGCCCTGAGCAGCGCAGCTTGAACCTGAGCAATGCCGTGGCTGTGACGGTGTTTGAGGCGTGGCGCCAGAACGGCTACGCAGGCGGCGCCTGAGGCGGCCTGCGTTCGCCGTTCAGGCTTCGGCCTTGGCTTCCCGGCGCATCAGTGCACCCACTGCTTCGGCGGGCGTGAGCCGGTCATCCAGCACGGCCACCACTGCTTCGGTGATGGGCATGGATACGCCCAGGCTTTGTGCGCGTTGCCACACGGTGGCGGCGCTGTAAACGCCTTCGGCCACATGCCCCAGGTCATGCAGGATCTGGCTCAGCTTCTTGCCGGTGGCCAGTTGCAAACCAACGGTGCGGTTGCGAGACAGGTTGCCGGTGGCGGTCAGCACCAAGTCGCCCAAGCCTGACAAGCCCATGAAGGTGTCGGGGCGGGCGCCCAAGGCCACACCCAGGCGGGTCATTTCGGCCAGACCACGGGTGATCAGGGCCGCACGAGCGTTCAGGCCCAGGTTCATGCCGTCGACGATGCCGGTGGCAATCGCCAGCACGTTCTTCACGGCGCCGCCCACTTCCACGCCAACCGGATCGGTCGAGGTGTAGACGCGCAGGCTGTCAGAGTGAAAAGCGGCTACGGCTTGCTCGGCCAAGGCCTGATCGGCGCTGGCAGCCACCAAGGCCGTGGGCTGACCCAAGGCGACTTCATTGGCAAAGCTGGGGCCAGACAGCACACCGCTGCGCGCATGCGGGCGCAAAGCAGCGGCGATCTCGTGCCCGAGTCGACCGGTGCCTTTTTCAAAGCCTTTGCACAGCCAGAAGGTGGCTGCATCGTCAGGCAGGCTTTGCAGCGTGCTGCCCAGCGCCGCCATGGGCGTGCCGATGATGATCAAACCGCCTTGGCCGTGCGCAACCGCTTCCTGCAGGTCAGCGGTGACACGCAGGGCATCGGGGAAGGGGGCGTCGGGGAGATAACGGGTGTTGCAGCGGGCCGCCTGCATGTCGGCGACCTGGGCTGCGTCCCGGGCCCACAAAAGGACCCGTGGATTGTGCCGAGCAGCACTGATGGCCAGCGCTGTGCCCCACGCCCCCGCGCCCAAAATCGCGAGGTTCGTGGTCATGGGCGAATCAGTTGGCAGCGCCCATTTGTGCCGCAGAGGCCTGAGCCAGTTGCGATTCGTACATGGCCTGGAAGTTGACTTCAGTCAGGTGCACGGGCGGGAAGCCTGTGCGGTTGATGATGTCGGCCACGGTGGCACGCAGGTAGGGGTACACGATTTGCGGGCAGGCGATGGCGATGATCGGCTGCAGTTGATCTTCGGGCACGTTGCGGATCTCGAACAGACCCGCTTGCTTGGCTTCAACCAGGAACAGAGCCTTGTCGTTGACCTTGGTGGTCACGGTGGCGGTGACGGATACTTCGTACAGGCCTTCTTGCACAGGCTCAGCGTGCAGGTTCAGTTGCACGTCGACTTGAGGTTGACCTTGCTCCAGCAGAATTTGAGGGGCATTGGGCATCTCCAGCGACATGTCCTTCAGGTAGATACGCTGGATGCTGAAAGTGGGCTGGGCTTGTTCGCTCATGGTCAATCCTTGTATGACAGCGTCAGAATGAATGTTGACCACGATTATGGCCTACGGGTGTGACGCAACTCACACACGGCCCCTCACAGCAGGGTGAGTCCCAAGGCCACGATGGCAGGCACACCCTGAACCAGCATGATTCGCTTGCTGACAGTGGCCGCCCCGAACACACCGGCCACGATGACACAGCTCAGGAAGAATACGCGGGTGTCATGACCCGCCGCACCTTGCAGAATGCCCCACAGCAAGCCGGCTACCAGAAAGCCGTTGTACAGCCCCTGATTGGCAGCGAGGGCGCGGGTGGCCTGGGCGAAGTCTGGCTTCAAGCCGAAGACGCGGCGACCTGCAGGTTGGGTCCACAAGAACATTTCCAGCACCAGGAACCCCAGATGCAGCAAGGCGACGAGGGCGGTGGCGACGAGGGCGGTGTACATGGTGATCGGTCTCCAGTTTGTTTTGTACTGTATAGTAAATAAATTGATGGCGTCAATGAATATTTGACTGATGAGTACAAAAATGGATGTCAAACCACGTGGGCGTCCTCGGCGTTACGACCCCGAGGTGGTGCTGCGACAGGGGTTGGAGACGTTTTGGCGCAAGGGCTATGCGGCCACATCGGTGGACGACTTGTGCTTCGCCACGGGCTTGAACAAGCCCAGCCTGTATGCAGCGTGGGGTGACAAGCAGCAGTGGTACCGCCAAGCCCTGCAGGTGTATGTGAAGCAGGTGGGCGAAGGCATGGCGCTGGCGTTGAGTCAGACGCGCCTGCACGATGCCTTGGAGTCGTTGCTCCGTCAGGCCGTTGCGCTGTACCGGGATGGTCGGGGCTGTTTCATGCTCACGACGGCACCCGCTGTGGCGTGGGACGATGACATGGTGCGTCACAGCATGGCCGCAGCCATGGCCGCACAGGATCGAGTGCTGTGTGCCCGCTTTGAGCACGCCATTGCACAGGGCGATGCCTCGCCTGCTGTGTCAGCCCAAAGTTTGGCCGTGATGGTGTCCGCGTTGCTGCATTCCTTGGCGTTGCGCGCGCGCGCTGGCGAGGCCGAGGCCGAGTTGTTGCAGCGGGGGCTGTCGGGGCTGTCGGCCATCATGGCCGCAGCCCGGCCTGGGGACGCGTCAGGCGTTCAGTAGTGGCAGCAAGCCCCCGGCCTGATCCAGAGCCATCAGGTCATCGCAGCCGCCCACATGGGTGTCGCCAATGAAGATTTGGGGCACGGTGCGGCGGCCGGTGATGGCCATCATGTGCTCGCGCTGGGACGGGTCGAGGTCCACGCGGATCTCTTCGATCGACTCCACGCCGCGCTGCTTCAGCAGGTTCTTGGCACGAACACAGTATGGGCAGACCTGGGTGGTGTACATCTTGACGGCTTGCATGATCGGGCGCTCGATGTGCGCCGAATGGCGCATGAAGTCGGGAAAAAGAAAAAAGGACAGGCGCCATTGTGGCGTCTGCCCTTCGTCCCTGTTGAATCAGGGGGAATCTCAGCCCTTGTTCACGGGCAGGCCGGCTTCACGCCAAGCCTTCAGGCCGCCCGCCAGCGACTGCACGTTCTCGTAGCCCATTTGCTTGAGTTGCGCGGCCGCCTTGGCCGAACGCACGCCTGCAGCACACACCACGATCAGCGGGGTGGCCTTGTTGCTGGGCAGGCCCTTGGCTGCACCAATCTGGCTCAGGGGGATGTTCTTGGCGCCACTCACATGGCCTGCGGCGAACTCGGCAGGCTCGCACACGTCGATGACCTGTGCCTTGTCCTTGTTCATGAGCTGCACGGCGGCGGCTGGCGTCAGGCCGGCGCCCGAGCCTTCCTTGACTTGTTGCCACAGCAGCATGCCGCCCGAAGCGCCTGCGGCGAGGATCCAGTACCAGTTGTCAGCGATGAAGCTTGTAGATGTCATGAGAGGGCTCGTTGAAGACGACTGCGATCCAGTATCGCCGCAATCGAGTGGAGGATTATAAAATCGCAGGTTGACCGGCAGGCGTCAGCTTGCCCACCTTCACCTCGATTGGGATCGACACGTCATGTACAAGCTCGTGCTGATTCGCCACGGCGAATCGACCTGGAACCTCGAAAACCGCTTCACCGGCTGGACCGATGTGGAGCTGACCCCCACCGGCGTGTCGCAAGCCATGTCGGCCGGCAAGCTGCTCAAGGCCGAGGGCTACGAGTTTGATGTGGCCTATACCTCGGTGCTCAAGCGCGCCATCCACACGCTGAACTACGTGCTGGACGAGATGGACCGCACCTGGCTGCCCGTGGTCAAGGACTGGCGTCTGAACGAGCGCCACTACGGCGGCCTGCAGGGCCTGAACAAGGCCGATATGGCCAAGCAGTACGGTGACGAGCAAGTGCTGATCTGGCGCCGCAGCTACGACACACCGCCACCGGCGCTGGACCCGCAAGACCCACGCGGTCAACGCCAGGACCTGCGTTACGCCAAGCTCAATGCCGAGCAAGTGCCGCTGACCGAGTGCCTGAAGGACACCGTGGCCCGCGTGGTGCCTTACTGGACCGACGTGCTGGCACCCGCCATCAAGTCGGGTCAGCGTATCGTGATCGCTGCGCACGGCAACTCCATCCGCGCCCTGATCAAGTACCTGGACGGGATCAGCGACAGCGACATCGTCGGCCTGAACATCCCCAACGGCATCCCGCTGGTGTATGAGCTGGACGCTGATCTGAAGCCCATCAAGCACTACTACCTGGGTGACGCCGAGGCCGCTGCCGCTGCGGCTGCCGCCGTGGCCAAGCAAGGCAAGGCCTGATCGGTCTCGCTGGTTTTGCGCCCGTGACAACCGCCCCTTGTGGGCGGTTTTTTTGTATCAGATGGATCAGGGAGGCGACGCGTCAGCGTTGCAGCGACCAGACCAGTGGACAGTGATCGGACAACTGCCGGACTGCGTCGGCGGGGTCATACGCTTGTCGGCCAAAACGCGCGTTGCCAAAGCGTTGGCGCAAACGGTCGCTGATCAGGATGTCGTCGATGTAGCGGCTGTGCCGGTCCTGGGCGTCGCATGGCACATACGCCTGATCGGCGGTGGCGCGGTGCAGGATGGCCCCTTTCGGCTGGTCATCGCTCCAGGCCGCGAACACATTGAGCGGAGCAGCTTCATCCTCACCCGCGTCAAAACGGGCGTCGCGGTCGAGGTGCCGGTTGAAGTCACCGAGCACGGCAAAGGCCACGCCTTCCTTTACGCGTTGGTCGATCCATGCCTCGACCACCGGGACTTGCTGGCGCAAGCGCTGGCAGGGTGCAAAGCTGCGATCCAGCTTGCCATCAAAGCAGCCGCTTTTCAGGTGCACGTTGAGCAGGCGAATCGCGTGGGACGTACCGGGGTACAGCGTGATGTCGGTGCCGGCGCGTGAGGTGCCGTCCACATCCAGCGCCACGAGGTCGGGGTTGCATTGGTAGGGTAGGCGTTCACGGATGGCAAAGCCTGTTTTTTGCGGGTGAGCGCGTCGGCTGAAGCAGTCCAGTCGCCAGCCAGAGGCGAACACCAGCCGTGCGGCCTCTGGGCCATCCACCTCTTGCAATGCCACGACGTCAGGCGCCCAGTGGTCGCGCAGCGCTTGGGCGGTGCGGCTCAGGGCTTGAAAGTCCTGCTCATGGCGGGTGGGGGGCGGCGTGCGACCTGGCGTACAGGGCAGCGCCCGCTCATCACTGGCCGGTTGTTGGCGGGTGCAACGGGCCTGCAGTTCGGCTTGTGTCCCGGGACTCATGAGCCATTCCAGGTTCCACGTCGCCAGGGTCACGTGCGTGGCACCGGCTGAGTTTTGTCGCTCAAACCATCCGGCGTGCGCCGCCCAGGCCAGCAACAAGCCGGCACTCAGCATCAGGAGGGGGCGGCGAAAGCGGGGGCGCGAAGGGTCAGTGGTCATCGTCCAGAAACAAAAACGGGGCCATGGATGGCCCCTGTGGTGATCAGGCGAGATGTTCCGCGAAGCAGACCGGTGACGCACTCCCTCTGTGGGGTGTGATGCGTCTTACAGGCCCAGTTCAGCGCGGTCCAGCGTGTAGTTTTGCGGGCCGGCCACGGCGATCTTGATGGCGCCAAGGCGATTGGCCAGTGCCACCGACTTCACCAGATCCCAGCCTTGCGACAGACCGTAGAGCAGGCCGCCGCGGAAGGCGTCACCGCAACCGGTCGGATCAACCAGGGCCTCGGCCTTCACGCCGGGCACGTGGGTCTTTTCACCTTGAATCCAGACGTTGCAACCTTCGCCGCCCAGGGTCTCGATCAAGCCTTGGAGGTGAGACTTCGACAGCTCGGCCAGGCTTTGGCCGGTGCGCTCGGCCAGCATCTTGCCTTCGTAGTCGTTGACGGCCACCCAGGTGGCTTGCGACACAAAACGCTTGAGATCGTCGCCATCGAACATGGGCAAGCCTTGACCCGGATCGAACACGAAGGGGATGCCGGCGGCTTGCAGTTGCTCGGCGTGCTGAATCATGGCGTCGCGGCCATCCGGGGCCACGATGGCCAGCTTGATGCGTGGGTCGGCTTCAATGCGCTGCACGTGGGCTTGCTGCATGGCGCCGGGGTGGAAGGCGGTGATCTGGTTGTTGTCCTGGTCGGTGATGATCATCGCTTGCGCGGTGTAATCGCTCTCGATGGTGCGCACGAACTCCTGGCTCAGCCCGACATGCTCCAGACGGTTGCGGTAGATGGCACCGTCTTTGCCCAGTGTGGCCATGATCAGCGGATCGCCACCCAGTTGCTTGAGGCTGTAGGCGATGTTGCCAGCGCAGCCACCGAACTCCTTGCGCAGCGTGGGCACCAGGAAGGCGACGTTCAGGATGTGCACCTGATCGGGCAGGATCTGCTGAGCAAAGCGGCCGGGGAAGTTGGTGATCGTGTCAAAGGCCAGGGAGCCGCAGATCAGGACAGACATGGTGTGCCTTGGTGAAAGGGTGAGGGGTCAGGGATAGAACAGCTCGGCGGTGTAGCCCGCGGGCTGCAAATTGCGGGTGCGCAGGTTCCAGACCAGCGTGGTGCTCTTGTCGCCAGGTGCCGCGGCGGGGCGGCTGGCAGCGGTGGCCGCACTGGCTGCTTTGTCATCGTTGGCCGCGGCATCGGCCGTGTCCAGCCATTGCGCATCAACAGGGGAAAACACGCGTCGGGCAATCAGGATGCCGTTGGCGTCGGTCAGGCTCAGGTCCACATGCGGCCAGGCGATGTCAATCGGGGCGCGGTTGTGAACGACCACCGCCAGGCGATAGCGGTCAGGGCCTTCCGAATTGGCGCGCACCAAGGTCACGTTGTCGACTTGCAGATCCTCCAGCCGCAGGGGCGGGGCCATCTTGCAACCCATGGTTTCGCACCACCACGCAAAGGCGGGGCGGCTGTCTGGGTAGTAGGCCGCCAACAAGTCGCGGAACTGATGGGCCACCTGCATGACCAGTGCAAGCACCAGCGCAATGGCCATGCCGAACAACACGCCGCGTGTGGATGGGTTGCGCCAGAACGCCTGACGCTGGGCTCGGCGCAGGAATTCGGGGGTCTCTTGCGGCGGCACGCGTCCACGTGTGCCCGATTTGCCCTTGCGCTGGCTAGGGGGCGGGAGCGCTTGCTCGGGCTCAAAGGTGCCAGCCGCCTTGTCAGCGGCTTTCGCCTTCTCGCGGGACGACATCAGCGGCACCGCGATGGGCTCTGCTGCAGCAGGCGCGGCGACAGGTGTCGGTGTTGGCGGCAACTCGGGGGGCGCCAATGGCGAGCGTGCCACAGGTGCCACTGGCGGCTGTGGCTCGGCAGGCTGGGAGTGACCAAAGTCGGAGGCCCATTCCTGCTCGGCTTCCGACATGGCGTCTTCGGGGAAGACCGCATCGGCAAACTCTGGCCCTTCTGGCGCGCGAGCGCGTGGGCGTCGTGGCGGCACCAGACGCTCCCGATCCGAGGGCATCAGATAGCGGGAGTCGAGTGCGTCCGCTTCGTCGGTGGCGGGCAGGTCTTCGGCTGGCGGCTGCCACGCCGGGGGAGGGGGCACATCGGCTGGCGGTGCGATGGGCGATGAAAAGCCCACCGACGTGTCCAGATCAAAGTCCGTTGCCGCGACCACAGGTGAGGTGTCGACCGGCAGGTCGTCTTCGGTGGTTTGCGGGGGCTCGACCTCGGGTGGCGGTGCGACCGACTGCGGTGGCTCGATGGACGGAGCAGCGGGTTCGGGCGGACGCGCCGCAGCGGGCCGAGGCGGCGGCGCCTCGGTCTCCAAGTCAAACAGCGTCGGCAGGGCGTTGAAGACCTCATTACAGCGGCCGCAACGCACCCAGCCTTCGGACACCTTCAATTGGTCCTGCACGATCTTGAAGATCGTGCCGCAGTGGGTGCATCGGGTCGCCAGGCTCATAAGCCTGTTTATGCCACTGTTTTGGCCGATTTTTGGGCGGTCATCAGGATCCAGCCCTCTTCTGCGTTGGCGACCTGCAACTGCAGGCCCACTTCAGCGTAGGCGTCCTTCAGTTCCTGCTCCTGGCGCGCCAGGATGCCGGCCAGCACCAGATGACCACCGGCTGCCACGTGACCGGCCAACAGCGGGGCCAGCATTTTCAGCGGGGTGGCCAGGATGTTGGCCAGCACCACCGGGTAAGCAGCTTGCGCCTCACCCACCAGATCGGGCAGGCCTGCGTTGATGGGCAGCTTGCCTTGCGCGTTGCGCAGGTGGGCCAGGTTGGCTTCGGCATTGGCGTGGGTGGCGTCGACCGCAGCGGGGTCGATGTCCACCGCGTCCACTTCACCCGAACCGTGCAGGGCGGCGCCAATGGCCAGGATGCCCGAGCCACAGCCGTAGTCCAGCACGCGCTGTCCCTGGTAGGCCGCGCTGTTTTGCGCGATCCACTTCAGGCACATGCGGGTGGTGGGGTGCGTGCCCGTACCGAAGGCCAGACCCGGGTCCAGTCGCATCACCGTCTTGGCGGCAGCCGGCACATCGTGCCAGGTGGGCACGATGTAGAAGCTGTCGGTGATGGGGACCGGCTGGAACTGCGATTGCGTCAAGCGAACCCAATCCTGCTCATCCACAGGCTGAATGCCCTGGACGTGGATGTCGCCGGCCCAGTCCTGGGCCAGGATGAGGGTGGCAGCTTCCAGGGCCTCGGCTTCGCTGGGGAAGAGGCTCTTGATGGTCGAGCGCTGCCAGGCCTCGCGGGCGACGGGCATGCCCGGCTCGCCCCACAAGGCTTCCTCGTGCTCGGTGTCGGCGTCGGCGTCTTCCACCGATACCGACAGGGCGTCAATTTCCATGAGCGCGTCGCTCAGGACTTCGACTTCGGCCTCTTTGGCCAGCAAGGTCAGTTCAAACAATGCCATGTGCGATCTGACCTCAGCGCTTGCGCGCAGCCATCCAGTTTTCGAGATAGTGGATGTCGGTGCCGCCTTCCACAAACTTGGCGTCGACCATCAGCTCGCGGTGCAGCGGGATGTTGGTCTGGATGCCTTCCACCACGGTCTCCGACAGGGCGGTGCGCATGCGGGCCAGAGCCTGGTCACGCGTGTCGCCATGCACGATCAGCTTGCCGATCATGGAGTCGTAGTTGGGAGGCACGAAGTAGTTGGTGTACACGTGCGAGTCCACGCGCACGCCGGGGCCACCGGGTGCGTGCCAGGTCGTGATGCGGCCGGGCGAGGGGATGAACTTCACGGGGTCTTCTGCGTTGATGCGGCACTCGATGGCGTGGCCACGCATCTCGATCTGACGCTGTGTGAAGGGCAGCTTTTCGCCGGCCGCCACGCGGATCTGCATCTGCACGATGTCCACGCCGCTGACCATCTCGGTCACAGGGTGTTCCACCTGCACGCGGGTGTTCATTTCAATGAAGTAGAACTCACCGTTTTCGTACAGGAATTCGAAGGTGCCGGCGCCACGGTAGCCGATCTTCTTGCAGGCCGCAGCACAGCGGTCGCCCACCTTTTCGATCAGGCGGCGGTTGATGCCGGGTGCCGGTGCTTCTTCAATGATCTTCTGGTGGCGGCGTTGCAGGGAGCAGTCACGCTCGCCCAGCCACACGGCGTTCTTGTGCTGGTCGGCCAGCACCTGAATTTCGATGTGACGGGGGTGCTCCAGGAATTTCTCCATGTACACCTGCGGGTTGCCGAAGGCAGCACCCGCTTCGTTCTGCGTGGTCTGCACGGCGTGCAGCAGGGCGGCTTCGGTGTGCACCACGCGCATGCCGCGACCACCACCACCACCGGCAGCCTTGATGATCACGGGGTAGCCGACCTGGCGGGCAATCTTGATGATTTCCTTGGGGTCGTCAGGCAGGGCGCCTTCCGAACCAGGCACGCACGGCACGCCCGACTTGATCATGGCCTGCTTGGCCGAGACCTTGTCGCCCATGATGCGGATGGACTCTGGGGTCGGGCCAATGAAGGTGAAGCCGGATTGCTCGACGCGCTCGGCAAAGTCGGCGTTTTCCGACAGGAAGCCGTAACCAGGGTGAATGGCTTCGGCGTCGGTTACTTCGGCTGCCGAGATGATGGCCGGCATGTGCAGATAGCTCTGCGCAGACGGCGCGGGGCCAATGCAGACGGCTTCGTCGGCCAGCTTGACGTACTTGGCGTCGCGGTCAGCTTCGGAGTAGACGACGACGGACTGGATGCCCATTTCGCGGCAGGCGCGCTGAATGCGCAGCGCGATCTCGCCGCGGTTGGCGATCAGAATTTTCTTGAACATGGCGAAGTCCCCGCCTTATTCAATGATGAACAGGGGCTGACCGTATTCGACGGGCTGACCGTTATCGACCAGGATCTTGGTGATGGTGCCATCCTTGTCGGCTTCGATCTCGTTCATGATCTTCATGGCTTCGATGATGCAGACAGGCTGACCCGCCTTGACGGTGTCGCCCACATCAGCGAAGGCCTTGGCGCCGGGGCTCGACGCACGATAGAAGGTGCCCACCATGGGCGACTTGACCACGTGACCAGCCAGTTCGGCGGCAGGAGCGGCTTCTGCGGCGGGGGCTGCTGCAGCCACGGGTGCGGGGGCGGCGGCCACGGGGGCGGCAGCGTGCTGGGCGACTGGCATGGTCATGACCACGGGGGCGGCGCCAGCCTTGACGATGCGGACTTTGCCGTCGGCCTCGGTGATCTCCAGTTCAGAGACGTTGGACTCGGAGACGAGGTCGATCAGGGTCTTCAGTTTACGCAGGTCCATGGTGTACTAACTCCAGCAAAAACTAGCGAGCGGGTGACGCTCGTGGATATCGCGGTTGATGGCGTCCGGGTGGGGCGGCTCAGCCGCGAACAGGTGCGCCCAGTCGGTCCAGGGCGGCATCCAGGGCATGACGGTAGCCGGCGGCACCCAAACCCACGATCACGCCTTCAGCGAGATCGGAGAAATAGGAGTGGTGACGGAACGGCTCGCGTCGGTGAACGTTTGAAAGATGCACTTCGATGAAGGGAATGGCCACGCCGGCCAGTGCATCACGCAGGGCCACGCTGGTGTGCGTGAAAGCGCCCGGATTGATGATGATGAAGGCCGTGCCGTCGGTGCGCGCTTCGTGCACACGATCGATCAGCACCCCTTCATGGTTGCTTTGAAAGGCAGACAGACTGACGCCGCGAGCGGCGGCTGCGTCAACCAGCCCAGCATTGATCTGCTCCAGGGTGGTGGCGCCGTAGACCTGCGGTTCACGTGTGCCCAGCAGGTTCAAATTGGGGCCATGGAGGACAAGAATCTTCATGTGTCTTTGGCGTAAACCCTTGCATTACGTCTGCAACGATCCTGGGTTTTCGGCCAAGAAAATCAAAGTAGCCGGATTTTAGCCGCAAATGGCGAAAATCCAGCAATTCTTGACTTTGGCGTGGTTGTGGAGGCGGTGCTTGCTTCAGCGGGGCGCTGGCGCGTCGATGAGCGCTGCTTGTGCGCTCAAGGCGTCATAACTGGTGGCGCCGGTGATGCGGTGGCGAATCTGACCTTGTGCATCCAGGATGACGGAAAAAGGCAGCCCACCAGCGGCGTTGCCGAGTTTCTGGGACAGTTCCGTGCCACCAAAGCCGGCCAAGCCGATGTCGAATCCTACCCCGACTTTGGCCAAAAATTCACGCACGGGTGTCGGGCCGTCGATGGCCAGCCCCACGACACGCCAGCCTTTGGCGTGGAACGCTTCGTGAAAGTGGTTCAGCTCTGGCAACTCTTTGACGCAGGGCGGACACCATGTTGCCCAGAAATTCAGGACCAGGGGGTGCCCACGGTAGTCTGCCAATTTGAGCGTGCCACCTGTTGGCGTATCAAATTGCTGCGACCACAGGTCGGCGGGGGCGGGTTCGCCGGCGGGCTTGCTGGGCGCGATGGGTGTGCTGGGGCGAGGGCGATTCAGCCAGACCAAGGCCCCTGCTGTGACTGCCACGCTGGCGGCAGCCGCGCCGATCAGTCTGCGTCGGGTGGGGGATGGCATGGTTTGCTCGGGAGTTGGTGACATGGTCAGGTGGGGTTGGGTTCGGCCATCATGCGCTGCAGCGCGGGCAAGTCGCCGCGCTCCGTCTTGCCTTTGGCGTCGGGTTTGAGGGCGCCGCGGAGGTCGTCTGCATCCAGAATGGTCAGGTGCAGGCCCACCGCCTCTTGCAGGCCGGGGCATTGAACCGTCATGCTCAAGCGGTCGACGCTGTGGCCACGCGGGCCCGGAACACTGCCCACGTCGTAGTCCACGCCCTTATCCAGCAAGGCGATCTCGGCGGACTTGCTGTCATCGCAATAGAGTTGCAGATGGATGTCGTTCAGGCGGGTGGCGGTGCCGCGCCAGACGGCACCTGTGAGATGCGGGCGGAATTCGGCCAGTCGGCCCATCCAGAGTGCCGCTGTTTCGCGCAAGGCGGCCAATTCCTGAGGCTGCGTGTCGGCGCAAAACACGGCCAGGTACTCGACGACCGCATCTTCGACCTGCTGGTTATCGGGCAGTTCGGCGCGACCGTTGAGTCCCAGCTGTTTGACGGCTCGCCGCTTGGCGGGGCCGTATTCCAGCCCCTCTTCCACGACGAGGCGTGCGGCTGAGGCGGCGATTTCGAGGGTGATGTGAGTGGACATCGTCAGGCGGGGGAAACTTCGACAGGCACGGCGCTGAAGGTGGCGTTGCCACTGAGGCGATCGATGGCGCGGTCATCGGTCAGGTCATTGATGCTGACACCCGCATGCGCTTGTGCAACTTTCAGTTGCACGCCCGCTCGGTTGTGGCCCCACCCGTGCGGCAGGCTGACGACACCGGTGCGAATCTTGGTCGTCACGTGCAAGGGCACGATGATACGTCCCACGCGTGAGCTCACGGCCACGCTCTGGCCGTCTTGCAATTGGCGGGCTTGGGCGTCGTACGGGTGCATCCACAGCACGCATCGGTTCTTGCCCGACACCAGTCGTTCGCTGTTGTGCATCCACGAATTGTTGGTTCGCACATCACGTCGGCCGATCAGGCGCAGGGTGTCGCCGGATGCAGCGGACAGGAATTCGGACGTGACCAAGGGAAGCTCGCGGGCGACGGCGTCGGGTAACAGCGGCACGGTTTTGCGTTTGCGGCGAAGGTTGGCCACCAGCGAAGGCTGGAGTGGGCCGAGATCGATGCCCTCCGGATGCGCGAGCAAATCGGCCATCCGCACCGGTGCTTGAAGGCGGCGCAAACCCAGTGCCAGAACGCGCCGAGGAGACAGTTTGGCCATCAGTGCGCGCGTGGCCAGTCCTTGTACGCGCTGCCAGGCGGAGCTGCGCTCCAATGACCACGCTCGGCGTGCGTAGCGCTGCGCCAGCTCGCTGTAGATTTGCCAATCGTGGCGCGCGCCGGGGGCTGCGGGCACGATGGCATCGGAATAGCGGGCGGTATTGCGAACCGCCAGATGCAGGAACACCAGATCGTAATGATCGTGCTCCACAAAGCAGGTGGGCGGCAAGATCACGTCGGCGTGGCGCGAGGTTTCGTTGATGTAGAAATCCATCGACACCATGAAGTCCAGCCCTTCCAGGGCGCGGTCGAGTTGCGTGCCGTTCGGGGTGGACAGGACAGGATTGCCGCAGGACGTCACCAGCGCGCGGATCTGGCCTTTGCCGGGTGTCAACATTTCTTCGGCCATCACGGACACAGGCAGTTCACCAGCAAATTCGGGCGCGCCCCGAACGCGACTGCGCCAGACGTCGTAGTGCCCCTTGCCCATCAGTCCCGCTGCAATCAGGTTGAGGGCTGGGGTGGTGAGGAGGGCGCCGCCAACGCGGTCGACATTGCCGGTCAACAGGTTGATCACCTGGATGGCCCATTGACAGATGGCGCCATGCGCTTGTGTCGAGACCCCCATGCGGCCATACATCACGGCAGCAGACGTGTGTGCAAACTCGCGGGTCAGACGGCGTGTGATGGCGGCGTCCACTCCGGTGTGGGCGGCCGTTGCCTCGGGGCTGAAGGGGTGTACGGCTGCTTGGAGTGCATCCAGTCCCTGGATCAGTTCGGACCACGCATCGGGTTTGATCAGCGCCTCGTCAAACAGTGTGTGAATCACGGACAGCAGCCAGGCCGCATCGCTGCCGGGCACGATGGCCAGATGCTCGTCGGCCTGCGTGGCGGTTTCCGTCTCACGGGGGTCCAGGACCACCAGTTTGCCGCCCCGCTCTCTCAGGGATTTGAGGCGCCCGCGCATGTCGGGCGCGGTCATCAGGCTGCCATTGGATGCCATGGGGTTGGCCCCTAGCATGATCATGTACTGGGTGTGGTCAATGTCCGGGATGGGCAGCATGAATTGATGCCCATACAACCAGTAGGCCGCCAAGTGGTGCGGCAGCTGGTCGACCGAGGTTGCCGAGAAGCGTGCGCGCGTTCTCAGTTGGCTGAAAAACAGGTGGCCATGGGTCACATTGCCCCAGTTGTGGATGCTGGGGTTGCCTTGGTACACCGCCACGGCGTGGGCGCCGTGCTGCTCGCGCACTTTGACCAGTCCGTCCACCACCAGGTCAAACGCCTGGTCCCAAGAGATGGGCTCCCAACGATCGCCGACACGCCGCACGGGCTGTCGCAACCGATCCGGGTCTTCATGGAGATCCTTGAGCGCCACGGCCTTGGGGCAAATGTGCCCTCTGGACAGCGGATCGGCCTCGTTGCCCTTGACGGAAATGATGCGCTCGTTCTGCACCTGAAACGTCAGCCCGCAAATGGCTTCGCACAGGTTGCACGCGCCATGACGTGTTTCGATCGGGCCGGTCGGGGCGGATGAAGAGGATGGGTGGCTCATGCGTGACGGAGGGTGTCAATCGTGAGGCGTCATCCTAAAAGAAAAGGGACCCGAAGGTCCCTTGCAAGGTTTTGCTGCAGATGTTGCGAGATCAGACTTCGCGGCGCAGGGCTGGGAACAGGATCACGTCGCGGATGTTGGGCGCGTCGGTCAACAGCATCATCAGGCGGTCAATGCCGATGCCGCAGCCGCCGGTGGGGGGCAGGCCGTATTCCAGGGCACGGATGTAGTCGGCGTCGAAATACATGGCTTCTTCGTCGCCCGCGTCCTTGGCCGAAGCCTGAGCAGCGAAACGAGCGGCTTGCTCTTCAGGGTCATTCAGCTCGGAGAAGCCGTTGCCGTATTCGCGACCGGTGATGAACAGCTCGAAACGTTCGGTGATGCTGGGGTTGGTGTCCGAAGCACGGGCCAGCGGCGACACCTCGACGGGGTAGTCGATGATGAACGTGGGCTGCCACAGCTTTTCTTCCACGGCGGCTTCGAACATGCCGAATTGCAGTTCGGCCAGGTTCCAGCGGGCAGGGGGCTCTTCGCCAAGTTGCTTGAGCTTGCTGTGCAGGAATTCGGCGCTGTCGGCTTCGGCTTCGGTCAGGCCGGCCATCTTGATCAGCGATTCGCGCACGGTCATGCGTGCAAAAGGCGACTCCAGGTCCACTTCCTTCTCGCCGTAGGTGACCTTGGCGGTACCGACGGCGGCGATGGCAGCGTGACGCAGGATGGCTTCGGTGAAGTCCATCAGGTCATGGTGGTTCCACCATGCAGCGTAGAACTCCATCATCGTGAATTCGGGGTTGTGACGGACCGACACGCCTTCGTTGCGGAAGTTGCGGTTGATCTCGAACACGCGCTCGAAGCCGCCCACCACCAGGCGCTTGAGGTAGAGCTCAGGGGCGATGCGCAGGAACATTTCCTGGTCCAGCGCATTGTGGTGGGTGATGAAGGGCTTGGCGTTGGCACCACCGGGGATGGGGTGCATCATGGGCGTTTCGACTTCCAGGAACTGGTTGTCGACCATGAAGGCGCGGATGGAGGCGATGGCCTTGGAGCGGGCAATGAAGCGTGCGCGCGACTCTTCGTCCACGATCAGGTCGACGTAGCGCTGGCGGTACTTCTGTTCCTGATCGGTCATGCCGTGGAACTTGTCGGGCAGCGGGCGCAGGGCCTTGGTCAGCAGGCGGATCATGCTGACCTTGATCGACAGCTCGCCCGTCTTGGTCTTGAACAGGGTGCCTTCGGCGCCCAGGATGTCGCCCAAGTCCCAGTGCTTGAATGCGGCCAGGGTGTCGGCGCCCACGGCGTCCAGGGTCACATAGACCTGGATGCGGCCTGTGGCGTCTTGCAGCGTGCCGAAGCAGGCCTTGCCCATGACGCGCTTGAGCATCAGGCGGCCACCCACGCTGACCTGGATGCCTTGGGCTTCCAGTTCGGCGGCTTCCGTGCCGTCATGGGCCGCGTGCAGGGCGCCGGCGCGGTCAGCGGGCTTGAAATCGTTGGGGAATGCCACGCCTTGGGCACGGATGGCGGCCAGTTTCTCGCGACGTTCTGCCACCAGTTTGTTGGTGTCGAACTGGAGTTCAGGAGCCGTGTCGTGCGTGGGGTGAATGTGAGGCGTGGTCATGGTGGCGGCAAAAGTGAAGTCGGCCAAACCCTCGATTGTATGAAACCGTGCGCGACAATGACACCATGTCTGCTCAAGATTCCGCTTCTTCTGCTTCGTCGTCGGCGCAAATGTCGGCTTCCGTGCCTGTTTGGCAGCGGATCTGGCAGGCGATTCCGCGCGCGGCGCTCGGGAATCTGGTCGCCAAACTGTTGATCGTGGGGCTGGGTTTGGCCATCACGGTGCTGGTGGCGCGTCAGGGGCCCAAGGTTCAGGGCGCGTTCGCCTTGTTTGTGGCCGTGGAGTCGGCCTTGCTGACTTTGTTTTCGGGTTTGGGCTTGTGGCTGGCGCGTCAGGTGTCACAGCAGGCGCCCGATTCGGCGCTTCGCACCTTGCCCATGCTGCAAGGGGTGCTGCGTGCGGCGGTGTTCTTGGGGCTGCTGGCCTCGGTGGTGTTGCTGGCCGTGTCGTGGTGGGCGGACGCCATGCCGTATTCGCAGTTGTGGCTGCTGGCGCTGGCGGCGCCCTTCTTGCTCCTGGTCCCCACGGCCACGGGCCTGTGGTTGGGGGAAGGCCGCATGTGGCCCATCAATGTGGCGCAGGTGGCGGCCCCGGCTTCGGTGCTGCTGGGCTTGATGGGAGCGTCCTGGTTGATGCACGGGGGCACACGCAGCACCCCGGCCGTGGTGCTGGTGCTGATTGCCTGGGTGAGTGGCAAGTCGCTGGTGGCGGTGGTCACGGCCATTCGTGCCATGCGGGATGCCGATCAGCGTGATGGCGCCCAGGCCGATGCCTTGCAAAGTTCACGTCTGACCTCGTTCATGGCGCCGCAGGCAGTGTGGTGGCAGCAGTGGCCGTTTGTGGTCACGATTGGTGTCACCAACGTGGTGAGCTTGTTGAATTACCGGGCGTCACTGTTCCTCGTCGAGCGGTTCCACGGTTTGAGCGTGGTGGGCACGTATTCGGTGGCTGTGACGGTGGCCGAGTTGTTGTGGCTGCTGTCGTCGTCGGTGACGGTGTCGGCGTATGCCCGCATTGGTCACCCGGATGTGCGGGTGGCGGGCGCCATGACGGTGCAGGCGGTTCGCATCAACGTGCTGGCAACCCTGGCGGCGGCGCCCGTGTTGCTGGGGCTGGCCTGGTGGGGCCTGCCCTGGGTGATGGGGGAGGCCTATGCCGCCTCTTTGCTGCCCTTGGCGGCCTTGTTGCCAGGGGTGGCGGCGTATGCGGCGGCGTCCAGCTTGTCAGCGTTCTATACCAATCACCTGGGGCGCCCGCAGTTGTCGGGCAGCATTGCCGGCTTGTCTCTCACGGTGAGCTTTGGTCTGGGCTGGTTCCTGGTGCCGGCCTACGGTGCGGTGGGGGCCGGGCTGTCGTCCAGCCTGGGGTACATCGTGGCCATCGTGGCGGCCTATGGTGTGTTCCTGAAGCATGCGGGGCTCCCGGTGCGTGCCTTGTGGCAGCCTTCCTTGACCCGTCTGCCTTGATGGTCCTCGACGGGCAGCGGATGGGGGACAATAGGCGCACCCTTTTGCATGCCCTTTCACCCATTGTTGCCCCATGTCGGCCCTGATCCAGCGACTCAAGCATCCCATCGTGCGCTTGCTGGCCGTGTTCACCGGCCCGCGTGTGGTTTACGGCTGGCGTAACGCTGACGGCAGTTGGTGTCCGCATTCGCGTGTGAGCACCCACGCGAGCATCGAGGGGCACGGCAAGCTGGTCTTGCAGGACCATGTGTTCATCGGGCACTTCAACCGCATTGACGGATCGAATGGTTTGCTGATCGAAGAGGGCGTGCAGGTGACCAATTTTGTGTCCGTGCTCAGCCATTCCAGCCACAAAGCCGTGCGCGTGATGGGGCGTCGCTACGTGAATGAGGCTGACCCGGTGGGTTATGTGCGCCGCGCCACGCGCATCGGCGCTTACAGCTTCATTGGGCCCCATAGCGTGATCGCGCCGGGTGCGCAGATCGGCAAGGGGGTGATCGTGCAGGGCTACAGCTTTGTGTCCGGCGAGGTGCCTGACTTCGCCATCGTCGGGCCCCAGGCGCCGGGCAAACCTGCCGTGGTGCTGGGGGACAGCCGCTCGGTGGACCGGGCCTTGCTTCAGCGTCACCCAGAACTGCACAGCCTGTATGCCCACTGGGCCGGGCAAGACAACTTGCGCCGGGCCTTGCAGGGAACGCCTGCATCGCCTGCAGATGTTTAAAGGAAGGACAGGAACGAGCATGAATCGTCCAGATGCCGAGGGTGTACGCATCCTGTTTTTTGCCGATGCGGCCAGCGTGCACACCCGCCGCTGGGTGGCAGCGATGGTGGAGCGTGGGGCGCGGGCTGTGGTCATCACGCGCCAGGCTGCCGAGGTGCCGGGCGCCGATGAGGTGATTGCCATCGCGCCGGGCAGTGACAAGATGAGCTGGTTCACGGCCTTGCCCCGTGTGCGCAAGGTGGTCAAGGAAGTGGCCGCTCGCTTCCAGCCCACCCTGGTGCATGGCCACTATGTGACGTCCTATGGTTTGTGGGCAGCGGCGTGCGGCTTGAAGGTGCCGCGTGTGCTGACCGCCTGGGGCAGCGATGTGCTCGTGACCCCGCGTGAAAGCCGCTTCATGCGCATGGTGGTGGCGTGGTCCATGCACCATGCCGATCTGGTGACGGCCGACTCGATGGACATGATCGAGGAGATCGCTCGTTTTCATCCCTCCGGCCCTTGTCATCAGATTTTGTGGGGCGCCGACACCGACAAGTTCGTGCCGGGCACGCCGGCCGAAGGCTTCGAGGTCATCAGCCTGCGCTCCTGGGAAGCTAACTACAACATCGACGTCATCATCGAAGCGTTTGCGCGGGTGGTGGCGCAGCGCCCCGACAGCCCGATGCGCTTGCATCTGCTGGGTGGCGGTTTGTTGCAGGACGAGTTGAGTCAGCGCGTCAAATCGCTGGGCTTGCAGGATCTGGTGCAGTTTCACGGACGCGTCGGTGATGCCGAGATGGTGGCTGCCATCCAGCGCAGTCGCGTGTCGGTGTCTGTGCCCACCAGCGATGCGACCTCGGTGTCGGTGCTGGAGTCCATGTCGTGTGCCTTGCCCATCATTGGTTCGGACTTGCCCGCCAATCGGCAGTGGATTGACGAGCAGGGGGGCTGGATCGTGCCGATTCGGGATGTCGATGCGTTGGCCGACGCCCTGTTGCAGGCCCATGACCATCCGCAGCAAACCACGCAAATGGGGCAGTACAACCGCGCACGCATCGAACGTGATGCCTCGCGTCGCGGGCAGATGGATGCCATGTGGCGCCTGTATCAGCGTTTGCTGCATCCGACCACATATCGCCTGACGCGTCCCCGTCCTCAGGAGCGTTCGTGAGCGATCAAGCCGTTTCCCGCGTCGTGTCTGTGATCGTGCCGTGCCGCAACGAGCGCGACTACATCACCGACTTCTGTGCCAGTGTTGCAGCCCAATCCATTCCGGACGGCTGGACGCTGGAGGTGTGGATCGCCGATGGCATGAGCGACGATGGCACCCGCGAGCGTTTGGCCGACTGGTGCGCGCAGGATGCGCGGTTTCACATGATCGACAACCCGGGGCGCATCGTGTCCTGTGGGTTGAACCGGTGTATCGAGCAGTCGCAAGGCGAGTTCATCGTGCGCCTGGATGTGCACACGGTCTATGCCGAAGATTACGTGGCGCAGTGCCTGGCGACCTGGCAGGCCACGGGGGCCGACAACGTGGGTGGTCCCTGGCGTGCGCAAGGCACCGAAGGCGCGCGTGGCGTGGTGCAACGAGCGATTGCCGCAGCCTTTCAGTCCCGACTGGTGGCCGGGGGGGCTTTGTCGCGCGACCTGAACCACAACGGCGAAGTGGACACCGTGTACCTGGGGGCTTGGCCGCGTGCCACCTTTGAGCGTTTCGGTGGTTTCGACGAGCAGTTGGTGCGCAATCAGGACGACGAGCACAACCTGCGCATCCACAAAGGTGGCGGGCGCATCTGGCAGTCGTCCAGCATCCGTTCGACCTATTTCCCGCGCGCCAGCAAGGCCGACGTGTTCCGTCAGTACCGTCAGTACGGTTACTGGAAGCCCTTTGTCATGACCAAGCATGGTCAGGCGGCCGCGGTGCGGCATCTGATTCCGGGACTGTTTGTGGCAACGCTCATCACCTTGGTGATGGCCACTTTTGCGGGGGCGTTGCTGGTGAAGTGCGCACCTTTGAATGAGGTGTGGCTGATGGGCCTGATCTGGCTGACCACGGCCACAGCCCTGGGCGCCGTCTTGCTGTCGGTGGCCTATGGTGTGGCGGTCTATGCCATCAGCTGGCAGATCGCCCAGGCGCAAGGGCGCGAGTTGCTCAAGCACCTGCCCGATGTCATCGCGGCTTATCACTTCGGCTACGGCCTGGGCTCCTTGCGTGGCTGGTGGGATGCCCTGGTTCGCCGTCGCCCTGATCCTGCATTTGGTCGGCTCACACGCTGAGCCTCAACCTGATCGAGTTTGTCATGAGTTCTTCTTCTCAACCCTTCCTGCCGTTTGCCTTGCCCGAAATTGGCGAGGAAGAAATCGCCGAAGTCGTCGACACCCTGCGCTCTGGCTGGGTGACCACCGGTCCCAAGGCGCGTCAGTTCGAGCAGGCGTTTGTGGACTACCTGGGTGATGCAAGCTTGCAGGCGATCGCCGTCAATTCGGCCACCGCGGGTTTGCATCTGGCGCTGGAAGCCTTGGGCATTGGCCCGGGCGATGAGGTCATCACGACTACGCACACCTTCACGGCCACGGCCGAAGTGGTGCGCTACCTCGGTGCCGACGTCAAGCTGGTCGACATTGATCCCGCCACCCTCAACATCGATCCCGCCGCCATTGAAGCGGCCATAACCCCGCGCACCAAGGCGCTGATGCCCGTGCACTACGCCGGCTTGTCGGTCGACATGGACGCCATCATGGCGATTGCCCGCAAGCATGGCCTGAAGGTGGTGGAAGACGCCGCGCACGCTTTGCCCACCACTTGGCGTGGCGCGCGCATCGGCACACTGCAAAGCGATGCCGTGGTGTTCAGCTTCTATGCCAACAAGACCATGACCACCGGTGAGGGCGGCATGCTGGTGACGCGCGACGCCCAGCTGGCTGCTCGCGCCAAGGTGATGCGCCTGCACGGCATCAACCGCGATGCCTTCGACCGATTTACCGCCAAGGTGCCCAGCTGGTACTACGAAATCGTGGCCCCGGGCTTCAAGTACAACCTGACGGACATTGCCGCCGCCATGGGGCTGCATCAGCTCAAGCGTCTGCCCGGCTTCCAGGTGCGCCGTGAGCAGATCGCCGCACGCTACGACGAGGCCCTGGCCGACTTGCCGCTGATCGTGCCACCCCGTCCCGTGCATGCGGGCGATCTGCACTCGTGGCACCTGTATGTGGTGCGTCTGACCGACGATGCGCCCATTCAACGCGATCAGCTCATCGAAAGCCTGTTTGCCGATGGCATCGGGGTCAGCGTGCACTACATCCCGCTGCATCTGCACCCGTACTGGAAAGAACGCTACGACTTGAAACCCGAGGCGTTCCCGCACAGCCAGAAGGCCTACGAGCGCATGGTCACACTGCCGCTGTACACCCGCATGACCGACGAGGACGTCGAGCGTGTCATCACCTCGGTCCGCAAGGCGTTGGGTCGATGAGCAAGCGGTTGTTTGACTGGGTGATGTCGTCGCTGGGCCTGCTGGCGCTGGGGCCCATCCTGGTGCTCATTGCGCTGGCCGTGAAGCTCGACTCCCCCGGTCCGGTGTTTTTCAGACAAGAACGCGTGGGGCGTTTTGGTCAACCGTTCCGCATCCACAAGTTCCGCACCATGCGGCATGAGCCCGCAGACAAGGGCTTGCAGATCACGGTGGGTGCAGACCGTCGCATCACCCGTGTGGGGCATTTTTTGCGGGCTTCCAAGCTCGACGAGTTGCCTCAACTGCTGGATGTCTGGCAGGGCACGATGAGCCTGGTCGGACCACGCCCGGAGGTGCCACGGTATGTGGCGCACTATCCAGCAGCGTTGCGCGACAAGATTTTGTCGGTTCGTCCGGGGATCACCGACATCGCGTCGATTGAATACCGTGACGAGAGCACTGTACTGGGACGCGCCGCCGACCCGGAGCACGCCTACATCCACGAAGTGCTGCCGCACAAGCTGGCGCTGGCTGCAGCCTATGTGGACCGCGCCTCGGTGTGGCTCGACATTCAGCTGATTGCTCGCACCCTCGCTGCCATCGTGCGTCGCTGAGGGGCGCGGCGGCCGCTCAGCAGGCCACGATGTTCACCGTCAATGCCAGGCCGCCTTGCGCGGTTTCTTTGTAGCGTGACTGCATGTCCGCCCCCGTTTGTTTCATGGTCAGAATGACTTGATCCAGGCTCACGCGATGGCGGCCATCGCCATGCAGCGCCAGGCGTGCCGCATTGATGGCTTTGACGGCCGCCAGGGCATTGCGCTCAATGCAGGGGATTTGCACCAGTCCTGCCACGGGGTCGCAGGTCAGGCCGAGGTGGTGTTCCATGCCAATCTCTGCGGCGTTTTCGATCTGCTCTGGGGTGCCGCCCAGTACGGCGCACAAGCCGGCCGCAGCCATGGAGCAGGCCACGCCCACCTCGCCCTGGCAACCCACTTCGGCGCCAGAAATGGACGCGTTTTCTTTGTAGAGCAGGCCGATGGCCGCAGCGGTCAACAAAAAGTCTTCCACGCCGGTGTCTGAGGCGCCGGGCACAAAGCGGCGGTAGTAATGCAAGACCGCTGGAATGATGCCGGCGGCCCCGTTGGTGGGCGCAGTGACCACCCGGTTGCCGGCGGCGTTTTCTTCATTGACCGCCAAGGCGTACAGATTGACCCAGTCCATCACGAGCAAGGGGTCGTCATGGAGTGAACGCTGGCTCAGCGTTTGATACAGCATGGGGGCGCGCCGCCGGACCTGCAACCCGCCTGGCAGGGTGCCTTCTGCATGCAGGCCACGTTCGACGCAGGCCTGCATGGCCGACCAGATACCCAGCAGACCCGCGCGCACCTCCGCATCGCTTCGCCAGTGCGCTTCGTTGTGACGCATCAGATCCGCAATGCTCAATTGATGTTCACCTGTCAGGGCGAGCAAGGACTTGGCGCTGTGGAAGCTCAACGGCAACTCGTCGGCGCGCGTGGCAATTTTGTGCAGTGCGCCCACATCTGAAGCGGCGTCATCGCTGATCACAAAACCGCCGCCTACCGAGTAATAGGTACGCTGTAGCAAGTCGTGCCCCTGGGCATCACAAGCCGTCAGGCGCAGGGCATTGGGGTGAAAGGGTAAGCGCTCTGCAGGACGAAAGCGGAGGTCTCGGGGGAGATCAAACCGGATGTCGTGCAGCCCCATCAGGGACAAACGCCCCCGGCGTGCCACGGCTTCCATCCATCCCGGGATGAGGTCCAGCGGGACCGTATCGGGGGCATGCCCCATCAGCCCCAGCACCACCGCCCGGCCACTGCCATGCCCGAGTCCGGTCGCGCCCAGGGATCCCAGCAGATCACATTGCACATGCGCGCATGACGTCAGCTGACCATTGGCCTGCAGTTGCTGGGCAAAGAGCTTGGCGGCCCGCATGGGGCCCACCGTGTGCGAACTCGAAGGGCCAATGCCAACCTTGAACAGATCGAAGACGGAAGTGGCCATGATGCGACTCCTGCTGCTGGAGATCTTGAACTGCGTTCCGAGTTGTAGGCAAGTGGGCTAACCCGACGCACTTGTGATGATTCACACGGAGTCTGTCGTTGGTGCCATGTGGATGAGCGATGATGTGGCCTTCGTTTCAATTGCTGTATCGAGATTCATTCCATGACTGCATCGACTTCTTCTCACGGTGACTTGCGATTTGACGGCCGCGTGGCCATCGTGACGGGCGCAGGGGGCGGCTTGGGCCGCAGCCATGCCTTGGCTTTGGCGGCGCGTGGTGCCAAGGTGGTGGTCAACGATCTGGGCGGCAGCCGTGACGGCAGTGGTGGCAGCAGTGCGGCCGCAGATGCGGTGGTGGCGGAAATCCGTGCGGCGGGTGGCGTGGCCATGGCCAATGGTTGCTCCGTCACGGATCCGGCTGGCGTGCAGGCCATGGTCGAGCAGGTGATGGCCGAGTGGGGGCGCATCGACATCCTGGTCAACAACGCCGGGATCTTGCGCGACAAGAGTTTCTCGAAGATGTCGCTCGATGACTTCCGCCTGGTGGTGGACGTGCACCTGATGGGCAGTGTCTACACCACCAAGGCCGTGTGGGACATCATGCGTGAGCAAGGCTACGGCCGTATTGTGTTCACGACCTCGTCATCGGGCCTGTATGGCAACTTTGGTCAATCGAACTACGGTGCCGCGAAGATGGCCGTGGTGGGGCTGATGCAGACCCTGTCTCTGGAAGGCGAGAAGAACAACATCCGCGTGAATTGCTTGGCGCCGACGGCGGCCACACGCATGACCGAAGACCTCCTGCCAGCCGATTTGCTCAAGCTGCTGACGCCTGAGAGCGTCACCCCAGGTTTGCTGGCACTTGTGGCGGAAGATGCGCCGACGCGCGCCATCCTGTGCGCGGGCGCGGGCGCGTTTGGTGCCGCCCATGTCACCTTGACCGATGGCGTGGTGATCAAGCCGGGGGCTGATGCCGCCGAACAAGTGGTTGCGCAGTGGGATGCCATTCAAGACCGTGCTGGCGAAGTGGTTCCTGGCAGCGGCATGGTCCAGACGCAGGGGCAGTTGACCAAGGTGATGAGCGCGCTGTGACCGATCACATCTGAGTTGCAGTGTGCCGTGGCCGCGTGAGCGGCTGTGCAGTAGGGCGATGGCCGATGAGGCGTCGCCCTTTTTTGTTTTCTGCATATACAAGTGACAAATAAGTTGTTCTTCAGATGAGGGGCGCTCTCTAACATGCGTTCATTGCATTAGAGAAGAGGTCCGTCATGCTCATTTCTTGGAAGAACACCCTGCGTCACTTGAGCGTTGCCGCGGTCATGGCCTCGGGCCTGAGTTCGTTGGCACACGCCGATACCACCCTGCTCAATGTCAGCTATGACGTGACCCGTGAGTTCTACAAAGCCTACAACGTCGCGTTTGCCAAGTACTGGAAGCAGACAACCGGCGAGACGGTCACCATCAACCAGTCTCATGGTGGATCCAGCAAGCAAGCGGGCAGTGTGGTCGCCGGTCTGGCTGCAGACGTGATCACCATGAACCAGGCCAATGACATCGACATCCTGGCCGAACGCGGTGGTTTGGTGCCCGCAGATTGGGCCAAGCGCTTGCCCAACAACAGCGCGCCCACCACCTCGGTCACCGTGATCCTGGTGCGCAAGGGCAATCCCAAGGGCCTCAAGGACTGGACCGATCTGGCCAAGCCGGGTGTGTCGGTTGTGATCCCCAACCCCAAGACATCTGGCAACGGTCGCTACACCTACCTGGCAGCCTGGGGTTCGGTCATCAAGTCGGGCGGCAATGCCGTGCAGGCGCGTGGCTTGGTTGAAAAGCTGTTTGCCAACGTACCCGTTTTTGATGGCGGTGGGCGTGCAGCCACCACCACCTTTGCTCAGCGCAACATCGGTGATGCCCTGGTGACCTTCGAAAGCGAAGTGCCACTCATCCAAAACGAGTTCAACGGTGACTATCAGGTGGTCTACCCTAAGGTGACCATCCTGGCGGAGAACCCCGTCAGTGTGGTGGACAAGGTGGTCGACAAGAAGGGCTCACGCAAGCAGGCCGAAGCCTACTTGAAGTACCTCTGGTCGGATGAAGGGCAGTTGATCGCGGCCAAGAGCCACCTGCGTCCCCGTTCGCCACAAGTGCTGGCGCAGTTCAAGTCGGCCTTCATCAATGTCCCGACGTTCACGGTGGATGAAGTGTTTGGCGGCTGGAAGAAGGCGCAAAACGATCACTTCAAAGACGGCGGCATTTACGACCAGATCACGGCGAGCGGTCGCCGTCAGTGATCTCCCCTTGATGCAAGAGTGAGTTGAGATGATTTTTTCGAAAACCCTGCTGCGGCGGCACACGGTGTTGCCCGGCTTTGATCTGGCGCTGGGGCTGACCTTGCTCTACCTGTGCTTGATCGTGTTGATTCCCTTGAGTGCGACGTTCTTGCGCAGCACGTCGTTGACCTGGCCGGAGTTCGTGGAGGTGGTGACCTCGCCACGGGTGGTCGCGTCTTACAAGTTGACCTTCGGCTCGTCCTTGCTGGCTGCCGCGATCAACGCCTTTTTTGGGCTGTTGGTGGCGTGGGTGCTGGTTCGGTATCAGTTTGTCGGTCGCCGACTCGTGGATGCTTTGGTCGATCTGCCCTTTGCCCTGCCGACTGCGGTGGCCGGCATCACCCTGACGGGGCTGTATGCCAGCAATGGCTGGATCGGCCAGTGGTTGGAGGCCGTGGGGGTGAAGGTGGCATTCACGCCTGCCGGGGTGTTTGTGGCCATGACCTTCATCGGCTTGCCGTTTGTGGTGCGCACGGTGCAGCCCATCTTGGAAGACTTGTCTGCCGAACTGGAAGAGGCGGCGGCCACCTTGGGCGCTTCGCGTTGGCAAAGTTTCACCAAAGTGGTGTTGCCCATCGTGACGCCCGCGCTGCTGACCGGGTTTGCGCTGGCATTTGCGCGAGCACTGGGTGAATACGGTTCCATCATTTTCATTGCCGGCAACATGCCGATGATTTCCGAGATCACACCTTTGCTGATCATCACGAAGCTGGAGCAGTACGACTATGCCGGGGCGACTGCCATTGCCGTGGTGATGCTGGTGATGTCATTCATTTTGCTGCTGGCCATCAATGGCTTGCAGGCCTGGACGCGCAAGCGCCAGGGCAAGTAAGAAGGAGTTGCCGTGAGTGCAGTGTCTGTGGCCGGAGCAACGACCGAACCCGCGTGGGTGCGGCGTGTGCTGATTGCAGTGGCCTTGCTGTTTTTGTCGCTCTTTTTGTTCGTGCCGCTGATCTCGGTCTTCTTTGAAGCCTTCAAAAAGGGGTGGGAGGTCTATGTCGCGGCCGTGACCGAACCTGATGCGATTGATGCCATGAAGTTGACCTTGATCGCAGCACTGATTGCGGTCCCCATGAATCTGGTTTTCGGGGTGTCGGCCGCATGGGCCATCGCGAAATTCGATTTCCGTGGCAAGAGCGTGCTGCTCACCTTGATTGACTTGCCGTTTTCGGTGTCGCCGGTGGTGGCCGGTCTGATCTATGTGCTGGTGTTTGGCTTGCAGGGGTGGTTCGGTGAGTGGTTGCAGGCGCATGACCTCAAAGTGATCTTTGCCGTGCCGGGCATCGTGTTGGCCACCCTCTTCGTGACTTTCCCGTTTGTGGCGCGTGAACTGATCCCGCTGATGCAGGCCCAGGGCCAGGAGCAGGAAGAGGCTGCACGTGTGTTGGGCGCGTCAGGCTGGCAGACCTTCTGGAAGGTGACGCTGCCCAACGTCAAGTGGGGGCTGCTGTACGGCGTGATCCTGTGTAACGCCCGTGCAATGGGCGAGTTCGGGGCGGTGTCCGTGGTGTCGGGGCACATTCGAGGCCAGACCAATACCTTGCCCTTGCACATTGAAATTCTCTACAACGAGTACCAGTTTGCGGCGGCGTTTGCCGTGGCCTCGCTGTTGGCGAGTCTGGCGCTGGTCACATTGGTTCTCAAATACATCGTTGAACGCCGGGTGCATCAACAAATCACCCAGGCCAAATCAGCTGGAGCGGCAGCATGAGCATTGAAGTCACGAATCTGGCCAAGCGTTTCGGCCAAACTGTGGTGTGCGACAACCTGAATCTGCACATTCCGTCGGGCGAGTTGGTGGCCTTGCTGGGGCCTTCCGGCTCCGGGAAGACTTCCTTGTTGCGCATCATCGCGGGCCTGGAAACGCCCGACAGCGGCGTGGTGCTGTTCAACGGGGAAGACACCACCCATGTGGCGGTGCGTGAGCGCAATGTGGGTTTTGTGTTTCAGCACTACGCGCTGTTCGGCCACATGACCATTTTCGAGAACGTGGCATTTGGTCTGCGCGTGCGGCCGAAAGCCACTCGTCCCTCCGAGGAAACCATCCGAACCAAGGTGACGGAGTTGCTCAAGCTGGTGCAGCTGGACTGGATCGCGGATCGCTATCCGCATCAGCTTTCGGGTGGCCAGCGTCAGCGCATTGCGTTGGCACGTGCCTTGGCGGTGGAGCCCAAAGTGCTGTTGCTGGACGAACCCTTTGGTGCGCTGGATGCCAAGGTTCGCAAGGAGTTGCGTCGCTGGTTGCGTCGTCTGCATGACGAGATGCACATCACCAGCGTGTTCGTGACACACGATCAGGAAGAGGCCATGGAGGTGGCCGATCGCATCGTGGTGATGAACCAAGGTCGCATCGAACAGGTTGGGGCGCCGGACGAGGTGTACGACCACCCTGCCACGCCGTTTGTGTTGCAGTTCCTGGGCGATGTGAACCTGTTTCATGGTCGGGATCACGCTCCCGGTGGGGTGGGCGAGACGCCCGCCGTGAGCTATGTGCGCCCCCATGAAATTCAGGTGCTGGCCCGCGCGGAAGAGGGCAGTTTGTCGGCGACCTTGATCGACACCCTGACCGTGGGCCCGAACACGCGCCTGGCCTTCCAGCGCGGGGATGGGCAGGGCGAGATCGAGGTGGAGTTGACGCGTGATGAATTCGCCGCATTGCGTGACAGCGGTGTGTTGCGTGCTGGAGAGGTGGCGCATCTCAAGCCGCGTCGAGTGCGGCACTTTGAAGCGCCCGTGACCCAGCAGGGGGCGGTATGAACTTTCAACAATTGCGATCGGTCCGTGAGGCCGTTCGGCGCGGGTTCAACCTCACGGAGGTGGCCAATGCCTTGCACACCTCGCAGCCTGGGGTCAGTCGCCAGATTCGAGAGCTGGAAGACGAACTGGGCGTGGAGTTGTTTCAGCGGGTGGGCAAGCGCCTGACGGGCATGACGCCACCCGGGCAGCAGTTGTTGCCCGTCATTGAACGGCTGTTGGGCGAGGCTGAAAACCTGCGCCAGGCGGCGCGCGACTGTTCTTCACACGATGTCGGCCCACTGTCTTTGGCTGCCACCCAATCTCAGGCGCGCTATGCCCTGCCGGGGGCGGTGAAGGATTTCCGGCAGCTCTACCCGCAGGTGACCTTGAGCCTGCATCAAGGCTCACCGCGTCAGGTGGCGCAAATGCTCATCAACGGTGAGGCGGACATCGGCATCGCGACCGAAGCCCTGGATCAGTATGAGCAACTGGTCACGCTGCCTTGCTACAGCTGGACCCACTGCGTCGTGGTGCCCCCCGATCATCCTTTGCTGGATAGTGAGCCGCTGACTTTGGCACGACTGGCGCGTTACCCCATGGTCACGTATGAAGGGGGCTTCACAGGGCGCTCGCACATCGACGAGGCCTTTGCCAAAGAGGGCATCAAACCCAGCATCGTGCTGTCCGCGATGGACGCCGACGTGATCAAAACCTATGTGGAGTTGGGGATGGGGGTGGGGATCGTGGCGTCGATCGCGTTTGATCCCGATCGGGATCGAAATCTGCGTGCGATCGATGCGGGGCATCTGTTTGCAGTCAATATGACGCGGCTGGCGTTCCGACGAGGGGCCTTCTTGCGAGGCTATGCCTACGGCTTCATCGAAACGTTTGCGCCGCCGCTGACACGCGAGGTGGTCGAACAGGCTGTCAATTTGGCCAATGAAGCCGAAACGTGAGGCGCCCCATCAGAGGGGCGCGTTAGTCAGCTTGACCTGAGAATGGAGATTGATACAGTGGGCGCCTCCATGTTTTGAGGATTCCTATGATCAAACACTCTGTTCTGGCTGCTTCTGTTGCGCTGTTGATGGGGGCGCCACTGGCCCAAGCGGGCGAGGCTTATCTGGCCTTGGGCTTTCCCATCGTGCAAGTGGGTTACGCACACAGCGTCAACCAACAGCTGGGCTTGCGCGCCGACTTCGGGACCAGTGGCACCTTCAGCAAGGATGGCATGGAAGAGGGGATCGACTACAAGGGTGATCTGAATTTGCACCGTGTGGGTTTGTTTGCCGACTACTTCCCATTCAGCGGCGGTTTCCGACTGACCGGTGGCGTGACCCTGAACAAGGCTGAGTTGAAGTTGAACTCCAACTTGGTCAATGGTCGCAATGTGACCATCGGCGACCAGTCCTACACCCCGGATGGCTCCGAATACCTGAACGTTCAGGTGAAGATGCCTGCCGTGATGCCCTACATCGGCATTGGTTGGGGGCATCAGGCCAGCGAGAAGGGCTGGGGCTTTGTGGCGGATCTGGGTGTTTCGGTTGGCAAGGCCACCCTGGACTATCAGACCAACCTGATTGCCAAGTCGGGCGGGACGATCACCCAAGCTGACGTTGACAAGGAAGTCAGTGAATTGCGCGACAGCGTGGGCAAGGTGACAGTTTTGCCCCAAATCAGCTTGGGCGTCAGCTACAAGTTCTGATGTCGTGACCTTCTCGGTGGAGCAGCGCGCGCTTGCGCGCTTCCCCCCACCGGTAGCCTGACAGGCTGCCGTCCTGCCGAACCACGCGGTGGCAGGGAATGAGGATGGCGCAGGTGTTGGCCGCGCAGGCGCCGGCCACTGCCCGGACTGCGCGCGGACGATGGACCCGGCGCGCCAACTCCGAATAACTGATGACCTGACCTGCTGGGATCTGCTGCAAGGCCGCCCAGACCTGCTGCTGAAAGGCCGTGCCGTGTGCGCGCAGTTTCAAATTCGGCAGTGGCGTCCCTGCTGGTTGCGCCAGGTGTTGCGCCACCACGGTCAGATGGCGCTGCACTTCGTGCTGTGCACAGGCAGGCGTGGCCTCTGGCCATGCGGTGACCAGTTCGGCGATCAGGCTTTCGGCATCGTCGCCCAACCAGATCGCACACACGGCGTCGCCCTGACTGGCGACCAGCACCGTACCCAGATCACAAGGGGTGGTGACGTAGCAAACCTGTGTCATGTCCTGAAATGTGGGTGAGGTTTGTGAAAAAGGCCATTGCAGGGCCCTCTTGAAATGTCGCGGACCGTCCATATAATCTGTTAGCACTCGCTGAGTGTGAGTGCTAACGGTTGGGTCGATGACTCGATCCGCCCCATATTCAGCTATTTCAACGTGAGTTGTCACTCTCGTTGAGTCCATTGTTCCAACCGATGTCTCAAGAGACAGGAGAAGTCATGAAACTGCGTCCTCTGCACGATCGCGTGATCGTCAAGCGCCTGGAAAACGAAACCAAGACCGCCCTGGGCATCATCATCCCTGACAACGCCACCGAGAAGCCTGACCAAGGCGAAGTGCTGGCTGTCGGTCCTGGCAAGCGCAATGACAAGGGTGAATTCGTCGCCCTGAACGTGGCTGTGGGTGACCGTGTGCTGTTCGGCAAGTACTCCGGCCAAACCGTGAAGGTTGACGGCGAAGAGCTGTTGGTCATGCGCGAAGAGGACCTCTTCGCTGTGGTCACCAAGTAATCGAGCCGCGCTCAGGCACTACCCCTTTCTACTGATTTCGGAGAATACACATGGCAGCAAAAGACGTCGTGTTCGGCGGCGAAGCCCGCGCACGCATGGTTGAAGGCGTGAACATCCTGGCTAACGCCGTCAAGACCACCCTGGGCCCCAAGGGTCGTAACGTGGTTCTGGAGCGCTCGTTCGGCGCCCCCACCGTGACCAAGGACGGTGTGTCCGTGGCCAAGGAAATCGAACTCAAAGACAAGCTCATGAACATGGGCGCTCAGATGGTCAAGGAAGTCGCTTCCAAGACCTCTGACAACGCTGGTGACGGCACCACCACCGCGACCGTGCTGGCACAAGCCATCGTGCGCGAAGGCATGAAGTACGTGGCCGCCGGCATGAACCCGATGGACCTGAAGCGCGGCATCGACAAGGCTGTTGCAGCCCTGGTGATCGAGCTGAAGAAGGCTTCGAAGGCCACCACCACCTCCAAGGAAATCGCTCAGGTCGGCACCATCTCTGCCAACTCTGACGCTGACGTCGGCGGCATCATCGCTGAAGCCATGGACAAGGTCGGCAAGGAAGGCGTGATCACCGTTGAAGACGGCAAGAGCCTGAACAACGAGCTGGACGTCGTCGAAGGCATGCAGTTCGACCGCGGCTACCTGTCGCCCTACTTCATCAACAACCCCGAAAAGCAAGCCGCGATTCTGGACAACCCCTTCGTGCTGCTGTTCGACAAGAAGATCAGCAACATCCGCGACCTGCTGCCTACCCTGGAGCAAGTTGCCAAGGCTGGCCGTCCGCTGCTGATCATCGCTGAAGACGTCGATGGCGAAGCGCTGGCGACCCTGGTGGTCAACACCATCCGCGGCATCCTGAAGGTTGTGGCTGTGAAGGCACCTGGCTTCGGCGACCGTCGCAAGGCCATGCTGGAAGACATCGCCATCCTGACCGGTGGCAAGGTCATCGCTGAAGAAGTGGGCATGTCTTTGGACAAGGTCACGCTGGCAGACCTGGGTCAAGCCAAGCGCGTCGAAGTGGCCAAGGAAAACACCACCATCATCGACGGCGTCGGTGCTGCTGCTGACATCGAAGCACGCGTCAAGCAAATCCGCGTGCAGATCGAAGAAGCGACCAGCGACTACGATCGCGAGAAGATGCAAGAGCGCGTGGCCAAGCTGGCCGGCGGTGTTGCCGTGATCAAGGTTGGCGCTGCCACCGAAGTCGAAATGAAGGAAAAGAAGGCTCGCGTGGAAGACGCGCTGCACGCGACCCGCGCTGCCGTGGAAGAAGGCATCGTGGCGGGTGGTGGCGTGGCGCTTCTACGCGCCCAGCAAGCTGCTGGCGAAATCAAGGGCGACAACGCTGACCAAGACGCCGGCATCAAGCTGGTGTTGAAGGCCATCGAGGCGCCTCTGCGCGAAATCGTGGCCAACGCCGGTGGCGAGCCTTCCGTGGTCGTCAACGCCGTGCTGAACGGTTCGGGCAACTACGGCTTCAACGCTGCCAACGACACCTATGGCGACATGATCGAAATGGGTATCCTGGATCCCACGAAGGTGACCCGTACAGCGCTGCAAAACGCCGCTTCCGTGGCTTCGCTGATGCTGACCACCGAGTGCATGGTTGCAGAAGCTCCCAAGGATGACGCCCCCGTGGGTGGCATGCCTGACATGGGCGGCATGGGTGGTATGGGCGGCATGGGCATGTAATGCCTGCTGCTTGAGAACCTCTCAAGCCCAACAAAAAGGACCGCAGCGATGCGGTCCTTTTTTTATGCGCACGTGCTGGCTAAGCAATAAAAAAGGCTGCCTGATGGCAGCCTCTTTAGCGCAAGGTGCGCAGTGCTTATGCGCGGCCTTCGCGCACGAGCTTGTCGTGTGCGGCGGTATCTTCGGCCACGTGCTTGGCCACAAAGCGATAGATGTAAGCCAGCATGACAAACATGAAGGCGATCACGCCCAAGCTCATCAGGCCATAGTCAGTCGTCAGGAAATCCATCAGTGCGTGCATGTTTGCATCTCCATAGTGCGTTCTGCTGCTATGAAACTCCTGATTACCCCCTGGGGTTCTGATTTGAATCAAATTCGCGCGAGGGCACATTTGCCCCCGAGTGAAAGTTTGACGCGGCACAATGTTTGACCATGTCACCTCTTGACCTTGCCCCGTTTTCTCGCTGCGGCTGCCGTCTCAGCACCCGTTGGACCTGTCGTTGGTGGGCTGGCCTGGTGCTGTGGGCTGCCTGCATGCTGCCGGCGCAGGGCCAGGACTTGCCACGCCCTCGTATCGGGCTGGTGTTGTCGGGCGGCGGCGCCCGCGGCTTGGCCCACGTCGGGGTGCTCAAGGTGTTGGAGCGCGAGCGCATCCCGGTGGACGTCATTGCGGGCACCTCCATGGGCGCCATCGTCGGCGGCTTGTATGCCAGCGGTCTGTCGGCCAAAGAGGTCGAACGCGAGGTTGAAAAGCTGGATTGGGACAATGTGTTTGCCAGCCGGGTCGAGCGGCGCGAACTGTCCCAGCGCCGCAAGGAGCAGGATTTCGAGGTCTCGCCGCTGATCGAGGTGGGGATTGGCGCAGACGGTGTCAAGGCGCCGCTGGGCTCTTTGTCCAGCCGCATTCTGGAGTCGCATTTGCGCCGGCTGACCCTGTCTGCCAATCAGGTGCAGAGCTTTGACCAGTTGCCCACGCCGTTCAGAGCCGTGGCCACCGACATGGAAAGTGGGCAGGCTGTCATTCTGAAAGATGGGGATCTCGCCACCGCATTGCGTTCCAGCATGTCGGTGCCGGGCATTTTTGCGCCCATTGAGGTCGATGGACGCATCCTGGGTGATGGGGGCTTGGTCAACAACACGCCTGTCGATGTGGCGCGTGCCATGGGCGCCGAGCGGCTCATCGTGGTCAACATCGGCACGCCCTTGAGCAAGCGGGACACCCTGACCACGCTCATCGGCGTCACCGCGCAAATGATCAACATCCTGACGGAGCAAAACGTTCAGCAAAGCCTGAAGACGCTGAAGCCGGAGGACGTGCTGATCGCCCCGACGCTGGAGGGCTTGAGTTCGGCCGATTTCAACCGCGCCCGCGAGTTCATGGCACTGGGGGAATTGCAGGCCGAAGCCATGGTGCTGCGGATGCAGGATCTGAAGTTGAGTCCTGACGCGTACGCAGCTTGGAAAAAGCGCCGCCAGCAGCGACAACCTGAGCCGCCCAACTTGGAATTTGTGCGCTTTGAGGGCTCGGACGGCACGCACCCTGAAATGCGCGCTGACATGTTGCAAAGCCAGCCGGGCAAGGTGTTCAGCGTGACCGATGCCGAGCGCGACATCAATCTGTTGGCCGCGTCGGGTGACTACATGCGCACCGACTATCGCCTGGTCCGTACGCCGGGCGGCGGGCAAGGGTTGGTTTTTGATCTGGAAGACAAGCCCTGGGGCCCCAACTACCTGCAGATGGGGTTGGACTTCAGTGCCGACAACCGGGGGCGCAGTGCGTTCAACCTGAAATTGGTGCACAACCGCCATTGGCTGGATGCGGCGGGCAGCGAGTGGCGCAACATCGTCCGCTTGGGCTCATCGCCGTTGTTTGGAACGGAGTTGTACCGACCGATGAGTTGGCAATTGCCGGATGGCTTGAGCGGGTTCGTGGCCGCCTCGGCTGTGAGCAAAGTGCAGACCTTCGACTACTACCGCAACTCATCCTCGGTTGAGGATGCCCGGGTCCAGCGCAGCGAAATGGGCTTGATGCTGGATGCGGGCTTCAATTGGCGGGAGCTGGGTGAGTTGCGCCTGGGTTATCAGGAGCAAAGCCGCAGTGATGCGCCGTCCTTGGCCACCCCTGACTATCGGCTGTACCGGGGGGCTGAGAACCTGACCGAGAAATGGCACGAGCGAGGATGGCGCCTCAACGCCGTGTTTGACCAGATGGACCATGCCTACTTCCCGACCTCCGGGTGGCGGGTGGATGGTCAGTATTTCGTGGGGCACAGCAAGCCCAGAGGCGGCACTGACACGCCCTTCGGGTTCATCAAAACCTTTGAAATGCAGGCCCAGGGGGTGCGCTCGTGGGGGCGGCATACCCTGGAGGTGTATGGCCGTGTGGGCTTGTCCGAAGGGGCGCAGCCCAGCGTGCCACGCTTTGGCCTGGGCGGCTTCCAGCAATTGTCGGGCTATTCGCCGTACCAGATCAGTGGGCCGCAAGTGGGCCTGCTGCGACTCGACTACCGTGTTCGTCTGGCTGACATGCCCTTGACCCGTGGCCTGTACCTCGGTGCCAGCGGTGAAGTGGGCAATGCCTGGGAGCGTGCCCGTGACCTCATGCACGGTGGCAAGAAGACCGGGATGAGCTTGTACCTGGGCGCGGACACCGCCTTGGGGCCGGTTTACTTGGCTGTGGTCAACAGCCCGCAGGTCGGCTCGACGGTGATGCTGTTTGTCGGGCGGCCTTGAAAGGGCAGCCCGCCCGTGGCCTGCGTCAGACGCGGCTGAGCGCCTGGCCGACCGTGGCGCGCAGGTGATCCAGAACGTGCTGGCTGATCTTGCCCAGTGGCAGCACTTCATCCACCGCCCCGGCGGCGATGGCCTCACGCGGCATGCCGAACACCACGCAGGTGGCCTCGTCTTGTGCCACGCAGTAGGCGCCGGCGTCGTGCATTTCGCGCATGGCCCGGGCACCGTCCGCACCCATGCCCGTCAGCATGATGCCGATGGCGTTCGGGCCCACCACCCGTGCGGCTGACTTGAACAGCACTTCCACGCTGGGCTTGTGACGGTTGACGGGGTCCCCATCCTGCACCCGGGCAATGTAGTTGGCACCTGAGCGCTCCACGCTCAGGTGCATGCCACCCGGCGCGATGTAGGCGTGACCCGGCAGAATCCGCTCACCGTCACTCGCTTCGTTGACGCTGATCTTGCACAGGCCGTTGAGGCGTGCTGCGTAATTGCGGGTGAAGCCCGGCGGCATATGCTGGGTGATGACCACGGCCGGGGCGTCAGCGGGCAGGGTCATCAGCACTTCCTTGGTGGCCTCGGTGCCACCGGTGGACGCGCCAATGAAAATGATCTTTTCGGTGGACAGGCGACCCAAGCTGTAGGCCCCGGTCTGCAAGGGGCGGGAGGGGGCTGCCGCAGCGGATGTACCCGACGTTGCCGAACTGGCTGTGGTGCGGGTGCTGCTGACCGTGCTGGCGGCAGGTGCAGGGGCACCGGGCACGTGCAGGCGATGAATGCGCGCCTTCGAGGCCACGCGAATCTTGTCCGTGATGTCGTCCGACAACTGGCGCAAGCCATCCGCCACGCCAATTTTGGGTTTGGCCACGAAATCAATGGCCCCCAATTCCAGCGCCTTGAGGGTGACCTCGGCGCCGCGCTCGGTCAGCGTCGACACCACCACCACCGGCATGGGGCGCAGTCGCATCAGCTTCGACAAGAAGTCGATGCCGTCCATCTTGGGCATTTCCACATCCAGCGTGATGACATCTGGATTGAGGTTGCGAATCATCTCCCGCGCCACGAGCGGGTCGCTGGCGGCGCCGATGCACTCCATGTCGGGTTGATGATTGATGATTTCGGTCAGCATGCTGCGCACCAGCGCCGAATCGTCCACCACCACCACGCGAATCTTGGGCATATTGTTCTCCGCCTGTTAGAACAGGTCGATCGAGCCACCGCCAGTTGCTGCGGGGACCACTTTTTGTGCAGCCATGCGTTCCTGCTGAACGATGGCGTCCGGATTGGTTGGAGCCAGGCGCTTGACCATGGCTTTGCCACTGAAAGGCAGGAAACACACTTTGCGCGGGTAGATTTCCAGGACGTCCTTGGAAACCACCGGGATGCGTTCTGTTTTCAGATAGTCCATCACGAAGGCCGTGTTGCGTTCGCCCACGTTGATGCTGTTCATGCCGCTGATCACCGCGCCCCCGCCGAAGACCTTGGCCTCCATGGTCATGCGAGAGGCGCCCATCTTCATCATTTCGTTGATCAGCAGTTCCATGGCGTACGAGCCGTAGCGACCCGAATCGCTGCTGCCGCCACCGTTGTCGGGCAACATGAAGTGATTCATGCCCCCCACCTTGGCCTGACGGTCCCACAGGCACACGGCAATGCACGAGCCCAGGGTGGTCATGATCAGCAGGTCTTCGTTGTAGACGAAGTACTCGCCCGGCAAGATCTTGACGGCCTCGGACTTGAAATGGGCGTCGTAAAAGAAGAAGGATGCTTCACCGGGCTTGGCGATGCGCGATTTCAGGCGCATCAACCGATCTGTCTTGGGCGAAGGGCTGCTTGCCAGTGCGGCGGTGGCCGACGCCAGGTTCGGCGAACCAGGCTTGGCACCCATGGGGGACGTGCTGCTTATCATCAGTAGATCCTTGTGCGGCGCCGCGATCAAACTCGGTCATAGACCGTCTTGCCCTTGAGCAAGAACAGGTCACGTGACTCGGTGAAGTTTTCAGAGTGGCCTACAAACAGCAGACCCTTGGGCTTCATCACTGCATGGATATGTTCTAGCACCTTGCGCTGTGTTGGTGCATCGAAATAAATCATCACATTGCGGCAGAAGACCACATCGAAGGGTTCGCCGAGCTGCCAACTGGGCTGCATCAGGTTGAAGGGGCGGAACTCGATCATCTTGGTGAGTTCCGGCTTCACGCGGATGCTGCCTTCGTTGGCGCCCTTGCCGCGCAGGAAGAAACGATGCAAGCGCTGGGGCGTCAGCCCGCGAGAGCTGGCGTCATAGACCGCACGGGATGCCGTGGCCAGCACATTGGTGTCGATGTCGCTGGCCAGAATCTTGACGGGCGCGTGCGAGCCCAGACTCTCGACCACGGTCATGGCCAACGAGTAGGGCTCTTCGCCGGTGGAGGCCGCACAGCACCAGATCCGGGTGGGCTGCGACCCGCGCGCCTTGAGCCAATCCGCCAAGGCGTGAAAGTGGTGTTCTTCGCGGAAGAAAGACGTCAGGTTGGTGGTCAGGCAGTTGACGAACTCCTGCCACTCCTGTTGCGCCTGAGGGCCGGAGCCGTTTTCCAGCCATTTCAGATAACTCTCAAACGACAGGTGCGAGGTCTCGCGCAGGCGTCGAGACAGGCGACTGTAGACCATCGCCTGTTTGCCTTCGTGAAGACTGATGCCCGCGCGCTCATAGATGAGCGCACGCACACGAGCAAAGTCTCGGGCGTGGAATTCAAATTCGCGATCGGCCACAGCTGTATTCATGACGAGGTGCAATCTGTGCGGGAAACCCGTAGCGATACCGCCCAAAACCGGGTGGCACATTCAGCTTATCGGTCGTTAGTCTGAAGACCTTGAGCCTGCCTGTGACCGTAATAACCCAATGTTGCGATTTGCCTAGGGAAAGTCCGGCATATCGACGGATGGGCTGGTATTGCACTGCTAGACTTGTAACCAACTCGCTTCTTTTGCCTGGAGCATTGCCATCTCGTCCACCACTTTGACCCTCTCTGGCGACGCGTCCGACCTGGTCGGACCTTGTGGCCTGCGCCTCGAAAAAGCGCTCAGTCTGTTGGAGCAGGCCGGATGGGTGGTGCCCACGGATCTGGTGCCGGACAGCGCGCCCTGGCTGCAATGGATCGTGGACGGGTTGTGCGACCTGTCCAGCCGCGATGCGTTGACGGGCCTGGCCAATCGACGTCAGTTTGAGGCGGCGATTGCCCGCGAACTGGACCGTGTGGCCCGGATCGGCGAGCCGGCGCTGCTGCTGGTGGCCGACATCGATCACTTCAAGCGCATCAACGACTCGTTTGGCCATGCCGCCGGTGATGTGGTCATTCGCTCAGTGGCGTCCGTGCTTCAAGAATGCGTGCGGCCCATGGATCTGGTGGCACGCGTTGGTGGCGAGGAATTCGCCATCATCCTACCCAACTGCCCCCATGTTTTCGGACAAACGGTGGCGGAGCGGATTCGCCAGCGCGTGGCGGCCACGCCTGTGGCCGTGATCGGTGGGCAGCAAATCACCGTCACGGTCAGCATTGGCGGCGCTTTTGCCCCGCAATGGGTGCGCTCGTCGCCGGCTTTGTGGTCCGAGCGTGCGGATCAGCAGTTGTATCGTGCCAAGTCCGAAGGGCGAAATCGCGCCTGTCTGGACATGCCGCCGCTGACGGTCGTGAGCGCGGAAGAAAAAAGCCTGCTTTTCGCGGGTGTTGGTCCATCCGATGAGAATTCGGACTCAGGTTTTGGCGAGTTTGTGCCGAATAACACCCCATGATGGCGCCTATGTCTGTTTCCGACTCCACAACCTCTCCAGCATCTGCCCGTCTTGCGCGCACGGTGGCCATCACCAGCGGCAAGGGCGGCGTGGGCAAGACGTTTTTCAGTGCCAACCTGGCGGCAGCCTTGAGTCGTCAAGGCCTGAAGGTGTTGGTGCTGGATGCCGATTTGGGTCTGGCCAATCTGGATGTGGTGCTGAACCTGTATCCCAAGATCACGCTGCACGATGTGTTCACCGGCAAGGCGCAGTTGGAAGAAGCCATTCTTCCTGCGCCGGGTGGGTTTTCTGTGCTGCTGGCCGGTTCTGGCCTGGTGGAGTATTCCCGTCTGACGCCGGAAGTGCGCGATCAACTGTTCACGATTTTTGAACAGGTCAAGCCGCGTTTTGACGTGGTGCTGATCGACACCGGGGCCGGTATCTCTGATGTGGTGCTGTACGCCGTGTCGATGGCCCATGAGGTGGTCGTGGTGGCCACCCCTGAGCCCACGTCGATGACCGATGCCTACGCCACCATCAAGGTGCTGTCTGCTCAGCAAGCGCGCGAAAGCCTCAATCTGGTGGTCAATCAAGTGGCTCGCCAGGGCGATGGCCGTACCATTTGCCAGCAACTGCAGCAGGTGGTGGAGCGTTTTGTGGTGGGGGCCAACGGCTCGGCACCACGTTTGAACTTCCTGGGTGACATCCCTCTGGACACCAGCGTGCGTGAGGCCGTTCGCAAGCGTCAACTCCTGCTGGAGTTGCACCCGGGCAGTCCCGCAGCACAAGGCGTGGTTCAAATTGCCACCCGTCTGCTCTCCAGAGCGTGATGAGCGTGCGCTGACAAGGTCTTGTCGGGTGCGCTACAGTGCCGCACCATGACCGAAGCGACCGAAGACACAACCGATCAAGCCGTCACCGCCTATGCTTTGCTGGGTGGTGAAGCGCGCGTGCGCGAACTGGTGGACCGCTTTTACGATCTGATGGATCTGGAGCCCGAGTACACCGAGTTGCGTGCGGCCCATGGCACCACGCTGGACGAGGCCCGCGACAAGCTGTTCTGGTTCCTGAGCGGCTGGCTGGGTGGTCCCAATCTGTACATCGAACGGTTTGGGCACCCGCGTCTGCGGGCGCGCCATTTGCCGTTTTCGATTGGTATCAAAGAGCGAGATCAGTGGGTGAACTGCATGTCGCAGGCCATGATCGAGGTGAACGTGCCTGCCACCCTGAAGGTGCGCCTGGATCAGGCCTTCATGCAGACGGCCGACTGGATGCGCAACCGCAACGACATCTGACGCCGCCTCAGTGCGGCGCACGGCGGCGGCGTGCCGCTGCACCCAGGCCGACCAGCCCCAAGCCCATCAGCGCTGCGGTGCTGTTTTCCGGGACGGCTGTGGCCAGGCGCACGGCGCCCACGTAGTAAGACGCATCGCTGCCGACAAAGGTAAACGACTTGCCCGTCAGGGCTTGGGTCAGGCTGCCGCCAGGCAGCGTGTAATCCATCTCGTCCACGATCACGTGCACGGCTTGCGTGCTGGCCAAGGCCTGGCCATTCACGTCAAACAACTGGAATCCGATCACCGTGGCCTTGGATGAAAACGCAAAGGTGAGGTACTCCTGCGCGTCCACAGCCGTGTCTGTGCCGAGAGTGCCGGTGCTGGACTGCCCCAATACGCCCAGACCCTGGCGTGCGGTGATCAGCGATTGCGAGGTCAGGCTATTGGCGGCGGCTGCATCAAAACCGTAGGCTGCAAAGGTGCCCGCGTATTGCGAGGTGAACTGCAAACCGCTGGCGCAGACATTGGTGCCCGAGCACAGGTCGCTGGAGTACAGCACGGTGCCGGTCTGGGTGGGAATGTCGGCGGTGCCAGGGGTATAAAACCGAACTTCCTCATAGGTGCCGGAGGCATCGGTCACGATGCCATTGGCCGCCTGCGCCACAGGCAGCACTGCCATCAGCAGGGCGGCACAGGTCAGGCGTTGGAAGAAGGAGGGGGGTAACATGGCTGGCGTTGGATGCAAGGTGTATCCAACTGTAGAGGCGGCCGCAGCCTTTGGCTAGCCCTCAAACGGAGGGCTAGCCCCCGGTTTTCCCCGGCTTCAGCAACACGACCAAAGCGCCGACACCGCCTTCGTCCGCGCGTGCCTGAACAAAGGCCAGCACGCGGTCGCTTTGAACCAGCCAGCGCTTGGTTTTGTCTTTGAGCACGGGCTGACGCCCCGGTGAGCCCAGACCTTTGCCGTGCACGACGCGCACGCAGCGCCACCCGCGCACTTGCGCGTCTCGCAAAAACTGGCTCAAGGCATCGCGGGCCTCGTCGGTGCGCAGGCCATGCAGGTCGAGCTCACCTTGCAGCGCCCAGACACCGCGCCGCAGCTTGCGCACCACGTCAATGCCGAGCTCAGGGCGTCGCCATGACAGTGATTCGTCGGTTTCCAGCAGGCTTTCGACGTCGAACTCGTCGGAGAGGGATTCGCGCAGTACGGCCTGCTCATCGGCTTGTCGGCGTGCTGGCACGGGGCGCGGGCGGTTGGGCGTGTGGTGGATGCGGTCGGTATCGGGGATCGCATGCACCTGGCCGACCATGCGCTTGAACAGCGCACCATCGACTTGGGCGGCTTCCTTGCGTGCCTTCTCGGCGCGTTCTTGCGCAGCACGTTCAGCCGCTTCCTTGGCAGCTTTGGTCAATGCGCGCTTGAGGTCGGCGAAGTCGCGCAGGGGGGTGTTGGCGGGTGACTTGTTGGCTCGGCTCACGGCGGCAAGCCTACAACACAAAATGCCTTGTTTCAGAGCAGCCCGCGCTCTGCAAACGACAGGGCACCGCATCTCCCTACGACCATGTGGTCCAGCACCCGTATATCTACCAATGCCAGACTGCTCTTGAGGGTCTGCGTCAGCAGCTCATCGGCCCGGGAGGGTTCCAGCAAGCCGGAGGGGTGGTTGTGGGCGAGGATGAGGCTGGCGGCATTGAGTTCCAGCGCCCGCTTGAGGACCTCACGGGGGTAGACGCTGGTTTGCGTCAAGGTGCCCCGAAACAGCTCTTCGCAGGCGATCAGGCGGTGTTGGGCGTCCAGAAACAGCACGGCGAACACTTCATGGGGCAAGGCGCCCAGCCGCATCTGCAGATAGTCTTTGACCAGTTGGGGGGATGAAAACACGGGCTCGGTGCGCAGCCCGCCCGATAGGCTGCGGCGCGCCATTTCCATCACGGCCAGCAACTCGGCCTGCTTGGCGGGGCCCAGACCTTTCATCCGTCGCAGTTGCGCGGGCTGGGCAGACAACAGCCCCCCGATGCCGCCCAAGTCGGTGAGCACCTTTTCGGCCAATTGCAGCACGCCCAGCCCTTTCATGCCGGTGCGCAGCAGCAGGGCCAGCAGTTCAGCGTCAGCCAGGGCGCTGGCGCCGT
>NZ_JBLIZW010000095.1:0-4256 GCF_048860245.1 Aquabacterium sp.
TGACCACCGAGAACTTCTCGATGGCCTCGAAGACCTTGCCCTTGCGGCGCAGGCCGGCGGTGTCGATGAGCTCGAACTTCTGGCCCTCGCGCTCGAAAGGCACGCTGATGGCGTCGCGCGTGGTGCCCGGCATGTCGAAGGCCACCAGGCGCTCTTCGCCCAGCCAGGTGTTGATCAGGGTGGACTTGCCCACATTGGGGCGACCGGCCACGGCCAGGCGGATCGGCCGATCGGGGTCGTCGTACACCTCTTCGTCTTCATCCTCTTCTTCGATGAAGTCGGCCAAGGCCTCGTCGAGCAGGGAGCGGATGCCCTGACCGTGCGCCGAGGAAACCGGGATGGGCTCACCCATGCCGAGCTCGTAGAACTCGGCCAGTTGCACGCCCTCTTTCATGCCTTCGGCCTTGTTGGCCGCCAGCAGCACCTTTTTGTTGGTGGTACGCAAGTAGCGAGCGATGTCGTGATCCTGGGCCGACAAACCGTTACGGGCATCGACCACGAAGATGACAGCATCGGCCTCGGCCACAGCCTGCCGAGTCTGCTTGGCCATCTCTTTGAAGATGCCCGCGGTGCAGTCCGGCTCAAAGCCACCGGTGTCGATGGCGATGAACTCATGCGAGCCCATCCGCCCCTCACCATAGTGACGGTCACGGGTCAGGCCTGCGAAGTCGGCCACGATGGCATCGCGGCTCTTGGTCAGGCGATTGAACAACGTCGACTTGCCGACGTTGGGTCGTCCGACCAGCGCAATGACAGGTTTCATGAAATCTCAGTCTGCAAAAAATCAGTTGGCACGCAAGGCATACAAGGTGCCTTTGCGTGTAGAAACATACAGTGTCTGGTTGGCAACCAGAGGCGCCGCAGCAGCAGCGCTGTCGAGTTCGACCCGGGCCACGGTCCGACCATCGGTCGCCGAGAGCAGATGCAGGTAACCTTGAGCATCCACGACGGCAACACGTTCGCCGAGGATCGCAGGCGCGCTCAGACCACGGTGGGTGAAACGGTCAACGCGCCACATGACATCGCCATTCTCGGCTTTCCAGGCCGTCAAGCGATCGGCGCTGTCTGCGCCCACCACCAACCGGTCATTGGCTGCCACGCCTTGGGTACCAGCTTGCGGACGGCTCCACCGCAGGCTGCCACGATTCAACTCCAGGCAAGCCACGGACAGTTGGAAAGCTCGAACGCAGACTTCGTCATCTGCGCGCGCCAATGGCCCGATCAGGTCAGCCAAGCGCTCCACTTCGTTGGTGCCACGCGGCGTGCCGACGTTCACATCAAAACGCACACTGCCCTTGACAGGGTCCAACCCGACCAAACGAGCGCCCTGCCCCACCAGCAAGGTGTCACGGAAGGCTGCCAACACGCCTGACGTGGCGAGCGCAAGAGGCTCTCCGCCAGGACGCTGGTATTGCCACAACCAACGGCCATCCAGCACATCGTAGCCACGCACGCTGCGGTCCACGGCCTGAACAAACACACGCTCTCCCGCCACCAAAGGCGCGGTGACAACGCGGCCCGGCAGACGCGCGGTCCAGACCCACTTGCCCTGATCAAACACCTGAAGTTCGTTGTTGTCCGTCACCACAGCGGCATGGCGCCCATCACTGCCCACAGCCGCCGACAGATCATTCTTGGCCTGGGCACGCCATTTCACTGTTCCGGTCGCTGCGTCGAGTGCCACAACCTCACCATCCGTGCTGGCTGTGGTGATGACACCTTGGTTGGCAGACAGCGTCAATGCACTGCTGACCGCCCCCAGTCGCTGAGACCAGACGGTGGCCACGGTGACTTCGGACTTCAACGATTCCAGCGGGGCCGGGGAAGGCTTGCTGGAGCCGCAGGCCGTCAAAGTAGCGACAGCCAGCACGCTCAGCGTCGCAGCGAGCAGACGGGTCGAGCGCTGAGACCAGGTCAACGATGTGGAGAGAGGAAAAGTCATGAGGTCACTCTCGAATCAAGGGTCACGGGGCCGATGCGGCGACTGAGGACGCAGCCTCGGCAGCCACCGCAACAGGGGCTTGCCCCAAAGCGGTCAACTTGCCTTCGATGAAGCGACGGTACTCCACTTCTGGCGGCATGGCATCCCAGGCAGCACGATAGGCCTTGATGGCCTCGTCCTTCTTGCCTTGCGCGACCAGAATGTCGCCTCGGCGATCGTCCACAAGAGGAGCGAACTCGGCGGGCACACTGGCAGACAGGGTCTTCAACGCATCATCGTGCGCCTGCGCATCCATTTGCACGCCAGCCAAGCGCAGTCGGGCAATGGCGACCAAGTCAGGGTTCTTGCCCTGATCTACGGCCCACTGCAAAGCAGACTTGGCATCATCGGTTTTTTGCTGCTCCAAAGCCACCTTGGCCGCCAACAGCGCACCTTGCGCAGCGAATGTCGTGCCCGCATAGTCTTTCTTGAGATCGGCAAACGCCTGGGCCGCTTTGTCAGACTGCCCTCCGCTCACGGCCCGATCCATCTCTTCATACAGACCCGCAGCAGCCAGACCACGCTTTTGCTGCCAGTACTGATACCCCGTCCAGGCGGCATAAGCGCCCAGGACAAGCACCAGCACCCAAGTGATCAGGTTGCCGTACTGTTTCCAGAAGTGCTTGAACTGATCCAACTGTTCCTGTTGTTCGTTGTCGTAGGTCGCCATGTCTGCCGCAAAAAAGATGTAAGAGGTTGATCCGCCGATTATGACGGTCAGGAAGCCTGTGGCTGCGCGAGGAGTCGGTGGGCCCACCCGGCAGCTTCAGCCAGTTGAAGCGAGGTCTGTTCGCCGCCATCACGCAAGGGTTTTACGGCGACCAAGCCCTGAGCCACCTCGTCCGGCCCGAACACCAGGGCAAACCGTGCGCCGCTGGCGTCAGCCTTCTTGAACTGTGACTTGGGGCTGGCTGGGCCGTCCTTGCCAGCGGGATGCAGTTGTACGCAAACACCTTGTGCACGCAAGACTTCAAGCGTCGCCAACACGACAGGCATGGGCGTGCCTGCAAAGACCATGGCGTAGGCATCGGGCGCTGTAGACGGCGCCTCAACACCGATCTCCTGCAAGAGCAGGAGCAGACGCTCCATGCCCAAGCACCACCCTACTGCGGGAGCAGGCTTGCCACCCAACTGTTCGATCAGCCCGTCGTAACGACCACCACCACACACGGTCCCTTGGGCGCCCAACTTGTCGGTCACCCACTCGAAAACCGTCAGGTTGTAGTAATCCATGCCCCGCACCAGGCGGGTGTTGACCTGATAAGGAATGCCCGCAGCCTCCAGCGCAAACTTGACTGCGCCAAAATGATCCAGAGATGCCTCACCCAGGAAGTCGATCAGCTTGGGCGCCGCTTCGACCAGGGCCTGCATGGCCGGATTCTTGGTATCGAGAATGCGCAACGGATTGCTGTGCAGGCGTCGACGCGCTTCCTCGTCCAATTGGTCGATGTTCTCTTCCAAGTAGGTGATGAGTGCAGCACGGTGAGCCTTGCGTTCCTCAGGCTGGCCCAAGCTGTTGATCTGCAAACTCACGTCCTGACCGATGCTCAAACCCAGATCGCGCCACAGCGCAGCGGTCATGAGGATCAGTTCCGCATCGACATCAGGGCCGGCAAAGCCCAGCACCTCGGCGCCGACCTGATGAAACTGACGATAACGCCCTTTCTGCGGACGCTCGTGACGGAACATGGGCCCGATGTAGTACAGGCGCTTGCCACCTTCGTACAGAAAATTATGCTCGTTGATGGCGCGCACCGAACCGGCCGTACCCTCGGGACGAAGCGTGAGCTTGTCGCCGTTGAGGCTGTCTTCGAAGGAGTACATCTCCTTTTCGACAATGTCAGTGACTTCGCCCAGGCCGCGCACAAACAAGGCGGTGGGCTCGACGATGGGCGTGCGCATGTTCTGATAGCCGTAGCGGCGCATCAGTTGTCGCACCTTGTCTTCGAGCCATTCCCAGCGCGCCGATTCCGGCGGCAGGATGTCGTTCATGCCTTTGATGGCGGTCAGCTTTTCTGCCATGAGAGCGTCAGTTTCTTGTTTTCTTGAAAAAGATCAGGCCTGAACGGCCCCGCCAAAACGGCGATCGATGTAGGTCTGGACGAGTTGCTGGAACTCCTCGGCAATGTGTTCGCCGCGCAAAGTGAGAGCCTTCTCGCCGTCGATGAAGACCGGGGCGGCCGGCGCTTCGCCGGTGCCGGGCAGGCTGATGCCGATGTCGGCATGCTTGCTCTCGCCGGGGCCGTTGACGATGCAGCCCATCACGGCCACCTTG
>NZ_JBLIZW010000096.1:0-48090 GCF_048860245.1 Aquabacterium sp.
GCCATGACCAAGTGCAACAAGTGCGGTGGCCACTTCATCACCCACCCGCACGAAATCGCCCGTCACTTCACCTGCGGCCTGTGCAACCCGCCCGCCCGCGCCGGCAAGGGCAAGGCCTCCGGCGCCATCCAGATGCACTGAGTGCGTGCCTTTTGTCACAAAGTCGCCCTGCAATGCACTTTCGGCTTCAAGTTTTGAGATGCGTCGCCGAAGAAACAGTCGGACGGTTTTGTGAAGGAAAGCGTCCTTGCTTGTCTCCTCCGCACTAGATCAGTGCTTTATCGCGGACCCCGATCAGGGTCCGCTTTTTTTCTTGGACCACCGCGTGCTTTTTCCATAAAGCGGGATGTGAAGTGAAAAAAAGCCATGGTCGTGGCCTTGTTCACTGCATCAAATGCGCCTCGCTGACCGAAGATGCACACATGATTCGATCTCAAGCTGAGCCATCATGTTCGTACTCATTGGTTATGTAGTCTGCCTGGGGTGCATCTTTGGCGCCTACATCATTCACGGTGGCAACATGAGCGTGATCATTCACGCCATGCCTACGGAAATGATGGCCATTGGTGGTGGCGCGATTGGCGCCTTTCTGGTGAACAACCAGCCCAAGACCGTCAAAGCGGTGTTGCGTAACTTTGGCCCCCTCTTCAAGGGCTCCAAGTACAGCAAGGATCGCTACATGGAATTGATGGCGATGCTCTTCGAGATCCTGCAGAAGGTTCGAAAAGAGGGCCTGATGTCCATTGAAAAGGACGTCGAGGATCCGCACAACTCTGCGCTGTTCAAAAAATACCCCGTGGTCGGCAGTGATCACCACGTGGTGGAGTTTGTCACGGACTATCTGCGCATGATGGTGTCCGGCAACCTGAATGCCCATGAGATCGAAACGCTCATGGACAACGAAATTGACACCCACCACCATGAAGGCCATCAACCGGTGGCTGCCGTGGCACGTCTGGCCGGCGCCCTGCCCGCCTTCGGTATCGTGGCGGCGGTGCTGGGCGTGGTGAACACCATGGGCTCGGTGGGCCAACCCCCCGCCGTGCTGGGGGGCATGATCGGCTCCGCGCTGGTGGGGACCTTCCTGGGGATTTTGCTGGCGTACGGCGTGGTGGAACCTCTGGGCGGCCTGATGGAGCAAAAGCTGGATGAAGGCACCAAGGAATTTCAGGTCGTAAAAACCGTACTATTGGCATCGATGCAGGGCTACGCCCCTCAAGTTGCCATCGAGTTTGGCCGTAAGGTGTTGTATTCCACCGAGCGACCCACGTTTGCCGAGCTGGAAGCTCACGTCAAGAAGAAGTAAGCCATGGCCGGTGATTCGAAGAAGGTCCAGCCGATCATCATCAAGCGCATCAAGAAGGGCGGCCACGCTGCCCACGGTGGTGCGTGGAAGATCGCCTATGCCGACTTCGTGACCGCCATGATGGCGTTCTTCCTGCTGATGTGGCTGTTGGGCTCCACCACGGAAGGCGACAAGAAGGGCATTGCCGACTACTTCAACAGCCCGCTGAAGGTGGCTTTCTTCGGGGGCTCCGGTGCCGGGGATGCCACGTCCATCATCAAGGGCGGTGGCAACAACCTGTCCGAATCCACCGGTCAGATGAAGAAGGGCCGCACATCCGAGACGGCCGAAGAAAAGATGAAGCGCAAGGCCATCCGCATGGAGCAGGCCCGCGCAGAGGCTGAACGCCTGCGCGTGCTGAAGCAACGCGTGGAAGAAGTCATCGCCAATGACGACCGTCTGGCCAAGTACAAAACGCAGATCCGCCTGGACCTGACCGCCGAAGGTCTGCGCATCCAGATCGTGGATGACCAGAGTCGCCCCATGTTTGCCAGTGGCTCTCCAGTGGTGGAGGGCTACATGCGCGACATCTTGCGTGCCATCGGCAGCGTCTTGCAGGAGGTGCCGAACCGGCTGACCATCGAGGGCCACACGGACGCCAAGCCATTCAGCGCGGGTGAACGGGGCTACAGCAACTGGGAGTTGTCGGCAGACCGCGCCAATGCCTCTCGCAGAGAGTTGATCGCGGGCGGCTTGTCGGGGGACAAGGTGCTGCGAGTCCAAGGGCTGGCGGCCAGCATGCTGTTCGAAAAGGAGCAGCCGGAAAGCCCCCTCAACCGGCGGATCAGCATCATCGTGATGAACCGGGAAGCCGAAGATCGCTTCTTTGACGCCGCCCGATCCGCGGCCATTGATGCCGAAGATGAAGAATTGGCAGCCAAGGAAGAGGCCGCAGCGGCGAAGGTCCAGGAACAGACCGACATAAAGCCCTCAAGACCGTCCATCACTGGCCGATAAACCATCAGCGACTGCGCGCAGCGGAGACTGCGCCATGATTTCTCACAAGGACGAGCCCATGAGCAAACCCACCGACATGAAGTTTCTCATCGTGGATGATTTTTCCACCATGCGCCGAATCGTTAGAGGCTTGCTGAAGGAAAGTGGCTACGTGAACGCCGAAGAAGCAGAAGACGGTGCCGTGGCACTGAACATGCTCAAGAACGGCAAGTTCGACTTCGTGGTCAGCGACATCAATATGCCGAACATGAATGGCTTTGAGTTGCTCAAGGCCATCAAGGCAGACGATGCACTGAAGCATCTTCCCGTCCTGATGGTGACGGCCGAAGCCAAAAAAGAAGACATCGTGCTGGCCGCCCAATCGGGTGCTGCGGGCTACATCGTCAAACCTTTCACCAAGGCCACCTTGGAAGAGAAGGTCGAAAAGATCATGCAGAAACTGGCCGCAGCGGCCTGAGCTTAGGGAGAGCAGCATGCAGGTCGATCTGCCCGATAACATGACGATGCCAGCGGCATCGCCTGAAATTTTCCAACAACTGGGTACGCTGACCCGTCAGCTGCACGACACCTTGAACATGCTCGGCGTTTTGCCGGGCCTGAAAAACAATGTCGACGACCTGCCTGATGCCCGCGCGCGTCTGAGCTACATCGCCACCAAGACGGCTGACGCCGCCGAGCGCGTTTTGAATCTGGTTGACGCGGCCAAAGCCGATCAAGAGCACATTGCGAGCGAAACACGCAAGCTGGCGGCCCTGATCACCGCCGACCCGGTCAAAGCTGTCGCCACAGGCGCCGTTTACAACTTTGTGCAAGACGTTGAGACCACAACTCACCGCGTCGACGCACACCTGACCGACATCATGATGGCGCAGGACTTCCATGATCTGACGGGTCAGGTGGTCGCCAAAGTGGTCAAGCTCGCCAATGACCTCGAAAGTCAGTTGGTCAAACTGCTGGTGCAGGCGGCCCCGCTGGATCAAGCCCACAAGGTTGAGGCAGCACTGACGCACAGCCCCGCACCGGGCGAAATCAAGCTCGAAGGCCCCGTGGTGAGCCCCGAAGGCCGCTCTGACGTGGTCAGCAATCAAAGCGAAGTCGACGATCTGTTGGCCAGCTTGGGCTTCTGATCTTCAGACTGGCAACAGCCATGCATGGCGATGCGGCAGTCAACTGCCCATCGCCATGATTTCTTTGACGGTGGCCAATTGGCGGCGCGAAACCGCCAGCCACTCACCGGTGGGGCGGATCTGCACAGCCCACACCTCGCCACCCTCCTCATCGTCAGGGTGTCGCGCCAAGGCCTTCATGGCCGCACGAGCGACCAGGGTGTTGCGGTGTACGCGAACAAATCGTGGCCCTAGCCGAGACTCCAGCTCGACCAACGATTCGCTGACCACCGCCGTCCGCTCGACGGCATGAAGGGTCACGACCTTCTGCTCCGCCTTGAAGTAGAGGATGTGTGCCAAAGGAATGCGCTCGACACGGCCGCGGTCTTGCACCACGAAGGCATCCCCTGGCTCGCGCAACTCCTCAGGGGGGCGAGATGCCAGCCAATGGCGCACCCGCGCCAACGAGGCATTCAGTCGCTCCACCCGAACGGGCTTGGTCAAATAGTCAACGGCTGCCACATCAAAAGCACGCACCGCGTGCTCGGCATGCGCTGTCACAAACACGACCGCAGGCGGTGTCCGCATGTCCCGCAGCCGTGCAGCCAGAACCATGCCGTCCAAACCGGGCATCTGAATGTCCAACAACACCATGTCGGGAGACTGCCCGAGGTCGTCTTGCTCGCGCAGCCACATCAACGCCGCGACCGACTCGCCAAACTCACCAACGACCTCGCAGGAGGCATCAGCCTGGCTCAAGAGGGTGCGCATGCGGGCTCGGGCCAAGGGCTCGTCATCGATCAGAACCACCTTCAGGCTGGCACTCATGCTGACGCCTCCGAAGGCAAGGGCAACACCATGCGAACCACATACACCGGCGGCTGACGACCATCGGTACTTTGCTGCAAGCGAGCGTCAAAATCGGCCACCACGTCATGCATCAACTTCAGTCGTTGACGCACATTGCGCAAAGCCATGCCATGCCCCTCGCGGCCCTGCAGCGGCAGTTGCAAGGGCACCGAGTTGCTGACCGTCAACACGACCTGTCCGGCTTGCACCCCGGCCCTCACCGCGATCCAGCCACCTTGCGGATCCACCTCAATGCCGTGATGCACGGCGTTCTCGACCAAGGGCTGTAAAACCAGGGCAGGCACTTTGGCGCCGCCTGCGGCTTCGTCCACATCCCAGCGAACTTTCATCCGCTCACCAAAGCGAAGGGCTTCAATGTCGAGGTACCGCTTTGCCAGCGACACCTCCTCACGCAGGGTGGACATCGAGGACGGGGACTGCAAGGCTTGCCTGAACAACTCCGCCAAGTCCTCCAGCACACGCTCGGCGCGCTGTGGATCAATCTGCACCAACGCAATGGCCGTGTTCAGGGTGTTGAACAAGAAGTGAGGCCGAATGCGCGCTTGCAACTCGGCCAAGCGTGCGGTGGCATGGGCAGGCACGACGCTGCGCGCGCGATGACGCAGCCACCCGAGCGCCAGCGCCGACAGCGCGGCCCCGGTCATCATCGCGGACACCTGTGGCCAGCCCGTCAAGGCGCGCTCACCGATCAGATATTCATTGAGCAAGGCCCCGCCATACTGCGCCAAGCCACCCGCGATGGCCCCCAACGCCAACGCCACACACGTTTGCATCCAATCTGACAGCGTGTTGACCCAACGCTTGCCGGCACATGCCACCACCAGCCAGAACAAACTGGCGGACAAGGTCACCACCGCGACCTGCGACCACCGATTGAAGGCATCCCCCGCAGAGGCGGCTTGAACGGACACAGCCAGCGCCACCACCGCCTGGACACCCAGCACCACCCGCAACACCACCCCGACGTGACACACATCGAATGGCGAGCCCGACACGGGCGAAGACAGGCCATTTGACCCAGCTTGTGCATCAAGCTGGGTCGATCCGAAGGACGTAGACGGCGGCAACTCATTAAAATCCATGGTTTGCACATTTTGCGTGAGAAGCGCGCTGCCGGATACACCCATGAGCACCAACCAACTCGACAAGAAGTCCCAGGCCTGGTCGGCCCTGTTTTCCGAGCCGATGAGCGAGCTGGTCAAGCGCTACACCGCCAGCGTCTTCTTCGACAAGCGCCTGTGGGCCGCTGACATCCAGGGTTCCCTGGCCCACGCCGAAATGCTGCAAGCCCAAGGCCTGATCTCGGCCTCGGACTGGGAGGCCATTCAAAAGGGCATGGCTCAGATCCGCTCGGAGATCGAGGCAGGCACCTTCGAATGGAAGCTGGATCTGGAAGACGTCCACCTGAACATCGAAGCCCGCCTGACCCAATTGGTCGGGGACGCCGGCAAGCGCCTGCACACCGGACGCTCGCGCAACGACCAGGTCGCCACCGACGTGCGCCTGTGGCTGCGCGGCGAGATCGACGAAATCGGCGTGCTGCTGATCGAGCTGCAAAAAGCCCTGGTGGATGTGGCCGAGCAAAACGCCGACACCATCCTGCCCGGGTTCACCCACCTGCAAGTAGCCCAGCCCGTGGCCTTTGGTCACCACCTGCTGGCCTATGTGGAAATGTTTGCCCGTGACGCCGAGCGCATGATCGACCTGCGCAAGCGCGTGAACCGCCTGCCGCTGGGCTCGGCCGCTTTGGCCGGCACCAGCTACCCCTTGGACCGCGAGCGTGTGGCCCGCACTCTGGGCTTCGAAGCTGTCTGCCAGAACAGCCTGGACGGCGTGTCCGACCGCGACTTCGCCATCGAGTTCACCGCCGCAGCCTCCCTGCTGATGGTGCACGTATCTCGCCTGAGCGAAGAGCTGATCCTTTGGATGAGCCAATCGTTCGGCTTCATCGATCTGGCTGACCGCTTCTGCACCGGCTCGTCGATCATGCCCCAGAAGAAGAACCCCGACGTGCCCGAACTGGCGCGCGGCAAGACCGGCCGCGTGGTGGGCCACCTGATGGGCCTGATCACCCTGATGAAGGGCCAGCCCCTGGCCTACAACAAGGACAACCAGGAAGACAAGGAGCCCTTGTTCGACACGGTCGACACCCTGAAGGACACCCTGCGCATCTTCGCCGAAATGGCTGCTGGCATCACCGTCAAGCCCGAAGCCATGGAGCGCGCCGCCAAGAAGGGCTACGCCACCGCCACAGACTTGGCCGACTACCTGGTGAAGAAGGGCCTGCCCTTCCGTGACGCCCACGAAGTCGTGGCCCACGCCGTGAAGGACGCCATCGCGGCGGGCGTGGACCTGTCGGAACTGCCACTGGACAAGCTCCAGGCCTACAACCCTGCCATTGAACAGGATGTGTACGAGGTGCTGAGCCTGCGCGGCTCGCTGAACGCGCGCAACATTCTGGGTGGCACTGCGCCCGAGCAAGTGCGCGCCCAGGTGGCCCGCCACCGCGCTCGTCTGGCCTGATCCGCACCGGTTGGCAATGGCAAGGGGCATGCGCCCCCTTGCGCCAACGCAAAACCCTGCTGCGCACGGCCAGATACCCTCTGCGTCCGATGTGAACCTTGGCCCGTCGCGGCCCCGAGAAGGACTTTCTGATGTCGAGCTTTACCTGGTCCGAAGAGATGGCACTGGACCTGCCCGCCATTGATCACCTGCACACCGAGTGCACGGACCTGATCAATGCTGTCATCGCGGCCAGCGATGCCGACCTGCTGCCAGCCTGGGACAAGCTGATCGCGCACACGGCGGAGCACTTTGCACAAGAAGACCGCTGGATGCAGGACACGGGCTTTGCACCCAACAACTGCCACAGCTCCCAGCACGCCATCGTGCTGAAGATCATGCGCGAAGGCGCCGAGAAAGGCGCCAACGGTGACTTGAGCATCGTGCGCCAAATGGCGCAAGAACTGACCTTGTGGCTGCCTCATCACATTGACGCGATGGATGCCGGCTTGGTCATGCACCTGCGCAACGTGGGCTACAACACCGAAACCGGTGAAATCACTGCTCCAGAGGCTCTGCCAGAAACCACCCTGACCAGTTGCAGCGTGGAGCCTTGCGACGACCACGCCTGACGTCGGTCCCGACCAAGCAAAAGCCCTCGGCACAGTGATGTGCACGAGGGCTTTTTCATGGGCCACGCTGCGCACCCATGCGCAGCAGTTTGGACGCCTCAGTCCACCAATTGCGCGCGGCGTGCGCGCACCGATTGCTCGATGCCTTCGGCATCCAGCCCGCACAGCGACAGCAACTTGGCCGGCTCACCATGCTCGACAAACTCGTCCGGCAAACCCAAGATCATCAACGGGGTGTTCAGGCCAGCGGCAGCCAAAGCCTCGGCCACGGCCGAGCCAGCACCGCCCTGCACGCAGCCCTCTTCCACCGTGACCAGCAGGTCGTGGTTGCGTGCCACGTCCAGCAGCAGATCGGTGTCCAGCGGCTTCACAAAGCGCATGTTGACCACCGTGGCGTCCAACGCCTCGCCAGCCTGCAGCGCCGGATACAGCAAAGTACCAAAGGCCAGAATGGCCACACGCTTGCCGGGCACGGTTTCGTGCGACTGGCGACGGACCTCACCCTTGCCCCAAGGCAGCGGCGTCAGATCAGACGGAATGGGCGTCCCCACGCCGGCGCCACGCGGATAACGCACGCACACCGGATGGCTCTGCGCGTAGGCTGCGCTCAAGGCCTGACGGCACTCGGCCTCGTCCGCCGGCGCGATCATGCTCATATTGGGAATGCAGCGCACGAAGGCGATGTCAAACGCCCCCATGTGCGTGGCGCCATCGGCCCCCACGATGCCAGCGCGATCCAGCGCAAACACCACGGGCAGGTTCTGCAAGGCCACATCGTGGATCAACTGATCGTAGCCACGCTGGAGGAAGGTCGAGTAAATGGCCACGACCGGCTTGAGCCCTTCACAGGCCAGGCCCCCGGCAAACGTCACCGCGTGTTGCTCGGCGATGCCCACATCGAAATAGCGTGACGGGAATTTCTGGTGGAACTCCACCATGCCCGAGCCTTCACGCATGGCTGGCGTGATCGCCACCAGACGCGAATCGTTCGCAGCCATGTCACACAGCCATTGACCAAACACCTGGGTGAAGGTCGGCTTGGGTGGGGTGGCGGGCGTGGCCTTCACCAAGCCCACTGCCGGATCGAACTTACCCGGGCCATGGTACGAAATCGGATCGGCTTCGGCCAGTTTGTAGCCATAGCCTTTTTTGGTCACCACGTGCAGGAACTGCGGGCCCCCTCGGTCACGCAGGTTTTCCAGCGTGGGGATCAGCGAATCCAGATCGTGCCCATCAATCGGGCCCACGTAGTTGAAACCGAACTCTTCAAAGATGGTGCCCGGCACCACCATGCCCTTGGCATGCTCTTCAAACCGCTTGGCCAACTCGAACAAGGGCGGCGCGTGACGCAGCACTTCCTTGGCGCTTTCGCGCGCAGCGGCGTAGAAACGCCCCGACATCAGGCGCGCCAGATGTCGATTGAGTGCCCCCACCGGCGGCGAAATCGACATGTCGTTGTCGTTGAGCACCACCAGCATGTCGGGCATCTTGCCGTCGTGTGGCACACCGGCGTTGTTCATGGCTTCAAACGCCATGCCAGCAGTCATGGCGCCATCGCCAATGATGGCCACGGCCTTGCGCTTTTCCCCCCGCAGTTGCGCCCCCAGGGCCATGCCCAGCGCCGCCGAGATCGAGGTCGACGAGTGCGCGGTGCCGAAGGTGTCGTACTCGCTCTCATCACGGCGGGGAAACCCGCTCATGCCACCGAACTGACGCAAGGAGGGCATGCGGTCGCGGCGACCGGTCAGGATCTTGTGAGGATAGGTCTGGTGCCCCACGTCCCACACCAGGCGATCATCCGGCGTGTTGAAAACGTAGTGCAAGGCGATCGTCAGCTCCACCGTCCCCAGGTTGGACGACAAATGCCCGCCCGTGCGAGACACGCTGTGCAGCAGGTAATCGCGCAGCTCGGTCGCTAGCTGTTTGAGCTCAGTCCGGGACAGGTGCCGAATGTCGGCGGGCTTGTCGATCCTGGACAGCAAGGGGTAACTCATGGTGGGCATCCTCAGGGGATCAATTCGGTGTGTCAGTGATCGCGGTGAACGATCCGGTCCGCCAAGGCGGCCAAGGGGGCGGTAGCCTGCTCGGACAGACCACTGCGCGCCAGCGCATCGTGGGCCTGTGTCAGCAAGTCCGCCGCTTCCTGCCGGGCCCCTTCGAGACCCAACAGGCTGACATAAGTGGGTTTGTTGGCATCGGCATCCTTGCCCGCCGTCTTGCCCAAGGTTTCAGACCCTTGGGTGGCATCGAGCACGTCGTCGACGATCTGGAAAGCCAGGCCCATGGCATGGCCATACGCCGTCAGCGCCTGCCACGCGGCACTGTCGGCCTGCAGGCCGCCGCACGCTGCGCCCATCTGGACACTGGCTTGCAACAAGGCGCCCGTTTTGCGCTGGTGCATGTCGCGCAAGGTCTGCTCGTCCAGCGCACGGCCCACACTGGCCAAGTCAATCGCCTGACCACCCGCCATGCCCGACTGCCCCGACGCGCGAGCCAGCAAGCGCACCAGCCGGGCTTGCAATGCAGGCGCCACGCCAGCACCCTCGCCCACGTCCGGCGTCAGCACCTCAAAGGCCAAGGCTTGCATGGCGTCGCCCGCCAGCATGGCCTGCGCCTCGCCAAACGCCACATGCACGGTGGGCTTGCCTCGACGCAGCACGTCGTTGTCCATGCAGGGCATGTCGTCATGCACCAGCGAATAGGCATGAATCAGCTCGACCGCGCAGGCGGCACGCAAGGCCGCCTCGCCCCCAGCTGGCGAGGCCAGTGCCCCCACCGCTTGGGCGGCCGCCTGCACCAGCAAGGCGCGCAAACGCTTGCCGCCTTCCAGCACGCCATAGCGCATGGCCTCACCCAGGCCTGCAGGCGCCGACACCGGCACCCACGCACTCAGCGCCGTTTCCACGCGGGCCAGCACGTCGTCTGACCAGTTCTTGAATCCTTCGGGGCTCATGCCGCATCCCACGGTTTGACCTGCCCATCTTCCAGCAGCTTGACCTGCTCTTCCACGGCCTGCAGACGATCACGGCAGAACTGCAGCAATGCTGCGCCACGCTGATAGCTGCTCAACAACTGTTCCAGCGGCAAGGCGCCCGACTCCATCTGAGCGACGAGTTGCTCAAGCTCAGCCAGCGCCTCCTCATAGGTGGCGGGCAAAGTGGGTGCGGCAGCTGCGCCTGTTTTGGCAGAAGTTTTAGCCATGTGCGGGCCTGAGAAGCTTCGTCAGGGAAGTTTGCGGGCAAACGCGTATTCTATTTCGGTTGACCTGCCTCATACCCACGCGAGCAGGCAGGGCTACCCCAACCCCCCCCCCTAAGGGTACAATCTCGGGTTCCCCCGAACATGATCGCGCACCGACATGGCGCCTGACGCACCATGCCGGATACTGCCTCACGGCTGTGTTCCAGCGACCGGATTCGAGGGCATCGCCCCCCAATCAAGACATTGGGGATTCATCCAAGACCTTGGGTCGGGCCATGCCTGTGCTGTGCCGCCAAGGTGGGTTGACATTGGTTTTTGGAGATCCTGGGGATCATGTCCGACCTGAGTAACGCGCTCAACTCTCTTCAACGCAGCCACTCTCAGCTGCCTGTGTCCGTCTACTTTGACGAATCACTCTATAAGGAGGAGCTTGAACGCATCTTTCAGTCCGGTCCTCGCTACCTGGGCCACGCACTGAGCGTGCCTGAGGTAGGCGACTACTATGCACTGCCCCAGGAAAACGAAGGCCGTGCGCTCGTGCGCACGCCGGATGGCATCGAACTGATCTCCAACATCTGCCGCCACCGTCAGGCGGTGATGCTCAAAGGTCGCGGCAACAGCAAGCACAACATCGTGTGCCCGCTGCACCGCTGGACCTACAGCCACAAGGGCGAACTGATCGGTGCCCCGCACTTCGACCATGATCCCTGCCTGAACCTCAACAACTACAAGGTCCGCAACTGGAACGGCTTGCTGTTTGAGGACAATGGCCGCGACATCGCTGCAGATCTGGCTGGCATCGATGCCCGCTTCAAACCCGGCGGTGATCTGGACTTCAGCGGCTACGTGCTCGACCACGTTGAATTGCACGAGTGCAACTACAACTGGAAGACCTTCATCGAGGTGTACCTCGAGGACTACCACGTGGGCCCCTTCCACCCCGGCTTGGGCAATTTCGTCACCTGCGACGATCTGCGCTGGGACATGGCCAAGGAATACTCGGTGCAAACCGTGGGCGTGGCGTCGACGTTCGACAAGCCGGGCTCCGACGTGTACAAGAAGTGGCGCGAAGTGCTGCTCAAGTACCGCGGCGGGCAAAAGCCAACCCAAGGTGCCGTGTGGCTGACCTACTACCCCACCATGATGGTCGAGTGGTATCCGCACGTGCTGGTGGTATCGAACATGTACCCGATGGGGCCACAAAAGGCCCTCAATGTGGTCGAGTTCTACTACCCCGAAGAAATCGCCGCGTTCGAGCGCGAGTTCATCGAGGCACAGCGCGCAGCCTACATGGAGACCTGCATCGAGGACGATGAAATCGGTGAACGCATGGACGCCGGTCGCAAAGCTCTGATGCTGCGCGGTGAAAACGAAGTGGGCCCCTACCAAAGCCCCATGGAAGATGGCATGCAACACTTTCACGAGTGGTATCGCCGCGTGATGAACTTCAAGGACTGACCCAGCCCTCCGCCATCCAAGCCGCCCTCGGGCGGCTTTTTCTATCCATGACCCAGCCTCGCGTCTCCCCCTACATCCAGATGGTGATGGCCACCCTGCTGTTTGCCTGCATGGGGGTTTGCGTGAAGTTCGCGTCCAACGACTTCGGCACTGCCGCCGTTGTGGCCGCCCGAGGCTGCGTGGGCGCGGTGATCATGTCCGTCATCGCCCTGAGTGCCGCCACCAGCCTGCGCACGCGCGTGCCCATGCTGCATGTCAAGCGCGGCCTGGCGGGCGTGGCAGCCTTGTCCATGTGGTTCTATGCCATGGGGCAATTGCCCTTGGCCACCTCGGTCACCCTCAACTACATGTCGTCGGTGTGGATGGTCGTGTTCCTCATCGTTCAGGCATTGTTTTTAGGCGGACGACGGGTGGACCTGCGCATCGTGGCCGCCATCGCCGTGGGCTTCATGGGCGTCGCACTGGTCCTTCACCCCACCATCAACCGCGACCAGATGTGGGCAGGCTTGTGCGGCCTGTGCTCCGGCATGCTGGCCGCCACGGCCTATCTGCAAGTGACCGCACTGGGACGCGCCGGCGAGCCGGAAATTCGTGTGGTGTTTTATTTCTCGCTGATGGGGGCCGTACTGGGTGCCGCCTTGTGGCTGATCCCCGGCCAGTCCAACCCCACTGCGCTGGCGAACATCCCTTTGACATCATGGCTTGCCTTGCTGGGGGTCGGCGTCTTTGCCACCATCGCACAATTGCTGATGACCCGAGCCTATTCGCAAGGCAACACGCTGGTGATTGCCAACCTGCAGTACTTGGGCATCGTCCATGCCGGCCTGTTTGGCACTTGGCTGTTTGACGAGACCCTCAAATGGGATGCCGTCATCGGCATGCTGCTGATCGTGGCCTCCGGCATGGTGTCCACGCGCCTGAAGTCGGCGTCCTCGACACCCTCACCATCGACCAAATAAGTGAGACAGCCGTCAGGGCTTGACCTGCACTTGGCTGGCGCTCTGCGCGGCATGGTCTGCCGGCGCGTCAGCGTGTTCGTGGTGGCCATGCGCATCGTGTTCGTCGTGCAACTTGCCCACGATGGTTGCAATCATGCCCAGCCCAATCGCCAGCCAGACAATCTGCAGCGCCGTATCCCGGCCATTCAAGCGCTTTTGCAATTGCGGAATCAAATCGGCCACAGCCACGTAGATGAAACTGCTCGCAGCCAGCACCATCATGTAGGGCAAATAGTCCTGCCAAGGCCCGATCAGGAAGTAGCCCAGCACACCGCCCACCACGGCCGCCAGGCCTGACAGTGCGTTGTACGCCAGCGCCCGCATGCGCGAAAAGCCCGCATTGATCAGCACGATGTAATCGCCCACCTCCTGCGGAATCTCGTGCGCAATGATGGCCAGCGCCGTCACCACACCCAACTGCTGATCGGCCAGGAACGACGCGGCGATCAGCACCCCGTCACAGAAGTTGTGAATGCTGTCACCCACCAGCACACTCCAGCCGCCGCGGCCAGCCTGCTCGGCATCAAAGCCGTGGTGGTGATCGTGGTGGTCATGCTCATGGTGATGCCCATGGCGATACAGCTCCGCCTTTTCCAGCAGGAAGAAAAACAGCAGCCCACCCAGCAAGGTCATGAACAAGCCGTGCGGCGCCTTGCCCGAATCAAACGCCTCGGGCAACACATGCAACAAGGCCGTCCCGAGCAGCACACCGGTCGACAAACTCACCAGATGTCGAACGATCAAACCCAACAAAGGGGCAGACAGGGCTGCGGCCAGCAGCACCGAAACCAGGCCACCAATGAAGGTCGCCAGCACGATGGATAACAAGGTCATTTGACGATCTTAGCAATGCTGTCAACAACCCATGCCCCCTGTCACGCAAACCATAGACAATACCGGGCTATGGACACCATGCTGAGCGCCAAGTCGGCCAAGAAAACCTCTCCGGGGCTGGATCGCAGCCGTCAATCCGAATTGCTGGCAGCCATCGACATCGGCTCCAACAGTGCACGACTGGAAATCGGCACCATCACCAAGGGTCGATACAAGCGCGTCGACTACCTCAAGGAAATGGTGCGCCTGGGAGGCGGTCTCGATAGCCACGGCATGCTGACCGAAGAGGCCATGCAGCGCGGTTTGGCCTGCCTGGCTCGCTTTGCACAACGACTCAAAGGCTTTGAACCCTGGCAAGTCCGCGCCGTGGCCACGCAAACCCTGCGCGAAGCCCGCAACCGCGATGCTTTTCTGCAGCGCGCCAACCGCGTGCTGGGCCACCCGATCGAAGTGATTGCCGGCCGCGAAGAAGCGCGCCTGATTTACCAGGGCGTGGCTCGACTGCAACCCAGCGAACTGCCCCGTCTGGTCATTGACATTGGCGGCCGTTCGACCGAAATGATCTTGGGCCAGGGCCGCACCGCACTGACCAAGGAATCATTCAGCGTCGGTAGCGTGAGCCTGTCCCTGCAGCACTTTCCGCAAGGCCGCTTCACCGCAGAGGCCTTCCGCTCCGCACAAATTGCGGCAGGCGCCGAATTGGAAGAGGCGCTTACCTTGTTTGACCGCAGTGCCTGGCAAGAGGCGCTGGGCTCGTCCGGCACCGTGGGGGCTGTTTCACAAATTCTGGTGGCCAACGGCATCACCGACGGCAGCATCACCCCTGACAGCCTGCGCTGGTGCATTGAGCGCTGCATGGAAGCCGGCTCGGCCGATCTGCTGAATCTGCCTGGCCTGAAGGCCGAGCGCAAAGCGGTCTTGGGGGGCGGCCTGTCTATCCTCTACACCTTGGCGATGCACTTCGACATCGAAGCCTTGCGCCCGGCCAAGGGGGCCTTGCGCCAAGGGGTGATCTTCGACCTGGAAGAGCGCCACGAAGCCGCTCGCAATCACCGCGCCCTGGATCCCCGTGATGCCTCGGTGCGCGAACTTCAGCAACGTTTCCGGGTGGACAAAGTCCATGGCGAGCGCATCCGGGCTCGCGCGCTGTCGTTGTGGCAAAGCCTGGCAGACCCTTCCGCGGCCACAGACGGTGAGCACACGCGTGAACTGGGATGGGCCAGTGCCCTCCACGAAATCGGCATGATGGTGTCGCACCACGACCACCACCGACACAGCGCCTACCTGCTCGGTCACGTCGACGCGGCAGGCTTTTCGCAATCCCAGCAACGTCGCTTGGCGGCCTTGGTCTTGGGGCAGCGCGGCGAACTGATCAAATTGGCTGAGCACATGCACGACACCGCACTGATGTCGCAAGTGCTGTGCTTGCGACTGGCCATCATCCTGCATCACGCACGGATCGATCTGTCAGCCGAAACGGCCAGCCTGCAACGTGGCCGCAACAAGGTGCATCTCAAACTGAACAAGCGCTGGGCAAACCAGAATCCCCGCACGCTCCACCTGCTCGACGAAGAGTGCCGCCGATGGAGCGCTCAGGGCAACCGCCAACTGAGCCTCATGCTCACTTGAGGCCCATGGCCTTTTTGTAGGCCTTGGCCCACATGGGGTGCCCCGCCTCAGCCTTGCTCAGCGCAAAAGATGGGTCTGCCGTTTTCGCGGCCTTGAACGCAGCCAAACACTGCGCCTCCCGCTTGCTGGTGCAGTAAATAAACGCCAGATGTTTGTGCGCCTTGGCCGTGTCACTTGGCACAGCCAGGCCTGCCTTCAGCGCGGCTTTCAACTGCGATTCAGCCTGACCATATTGGCCGGCTTGATACGCCTTCACGCCTTGCGCCAAGGCAGCCTCAGCGGGCGGTGTCGCGCGAGCAGGCTCAGACGCCGCAGACGCAGGCGACGCACTGGATGCCACAGCTGAGGCCACCACAGAAGGTGGATGCGGCACATCAGCAGCGGGCACGGCCGGCTTGGTCGCGCAACCTGTCATCCACACCGCGCCCAAAACGAGCACGGCCCGAACAACCTGCCACGCCGAGACAGATGAACACAACTTCATAGCGAACTCGCGGATCAGAATTGATGCTTGATACGCACAGGCTTGCCTGCCTGCACATGCACAGTCTGCCGGAATTCCGGTGCATCCGCGTTACGAATGGTGATCGTGTGCTCACCTTCGGGCAAATTCAACTGATTGAGTGGCGGCGCCACACCAGCCGAACGGCCATCCACCCACACTTCTCCCCAAGGGCTGATGGCCAGTTTGACCACACCTTTGGCATCCACCGCTGCGGGGGATGGCGCACTCGCAGGCGCGGCAACACTGGCCGCCGGCACCGACTCCAGCGCCACAGACGGCATCTTCGGCGCAGGTGCCAAGCCCGCCGAGGCTGATGCAACCGTCGAGGGCACCGATTGCGCCACCGCAACAGGCACCGGATCGACCGCACGATGGCTCCAGGCCTGCCAGGCCATCCAGCTACCACCGACCAGCGCGGCCACCCAACCAAAGGCAGCGACATACCAGAGGCCCGACCGCGACGATGCGGACATGGGCGAGGCAGGCGCATCTCTCAATGCCGACTCGCCCTCAGCGCTGTCCAGCCACGCACGCAACTCACCCGAGAGACGTCGGGCCGAGCGCGTGCGCTGATCCACATCGCGATGCATGGCACGCGCCACAATCTCGGACAAAGTGCGGGGCACCGCCGGATTCACTTCGTGCGCCAGCGGAACCGGTTTGATCAACACCGCATCAGCGATCTCTTCCAGGCTGTTGCCCGTGAAAGCACGACGCCCCACCAGCAACTCAAACAACACGACACCCAAGGCGTACACATCCACCCGACGATCGACGGGACGGTACTGCACCTGCTCCGGGGCCATGTAATAAGGCGATCCGCCCACGATTTCCTGGAAGCGGCTTTGCGGGTCATCGCGGTTCGCCAGTGACTCTGCCTGACGAATGCGAGCAATACCGAAATCCAGCACACGCGGCTGTGTCCGACTCACCATGAAAATGTTGGCCGGCTTGATGTCTCGGTGAATGACGCCTTTGTGATGCGCATAGGACAGCGCATCTGCCACGCGCCGCACAATCAGCGCGGCCTGCGCGGGCGTGGGCTTCCACCCCATCGCCAGAAGCTGGCGCAGATCCTTGCCGCGCAGCATTTCCATGGCGATGTAGGCCGTGCCCTGCTCGGTCATGCCCGCGTCATACATCGTGACGATGTGCGGATGATTCAGGCTACCCGCCGCCTTGGCTTCGTTCAAGAACAGCGCATTGAACTGTTCACGGTCTTGCGCCGTGACATCCACATGCAGCGTCTTGATGGCAATCAGTCTGGACAGCAGCGGATCATGGGCCGCGTAAACCGTCCCCAATCCGCCTTCGCCAATCACATACTTCAGCGCATAACGGCCAATGTGCCCCATCGTGGGCATGGCCTCCGGGCGCAACTTCTTGAGGTCTGCGGCCTCAGGCTCGGGAAGAGGACGTGTCTCTGCCACGGTATCCGGATCGTCAATCGCCAAACGACGCTCAGCCTCTTCATCGTAAGGCTGCGTTTCTCCCGGCAATGTAGGACGCGACGACACGAATCAACAACCCTTTATGGCCAGATCTCAGCGTGAGCCAGGACGAGCCGCTTTGACTTCGTCAGGGCGCAGATTGGGAGCCAGGTGGTCCAGCACGCCGTTGACGTATTTGTGTCCGTCGGTCCCACCGAAGCTCTTGGCCAGCTCAACGGCCTCATTGATGGCGACCTTGTAAGGCACATCCAGGCAATGGGTCAGTTCGTACGCGCCGATCCAGAGCACGGCGTGCTCAACGGGTGAGAGTTCTTCGACGGGACGATCAAGGAACTTGAGCAATGTTGCATCCAGTTGCGAACGCTGCTCGATGCAGCCGTGCAGCAAACCGTCGTACAGCACGCGGTCACACTTGGCGAAATCATCCTGCTCGCGGATGTGTGCATCGACCGCACCGGGATCACGCGGGTTGATCTGCCATTCATACAGGCCTTGCAAAGCAAACTCGCGTGCACGGCGACGTGGCGATTTGGCGCGGTCACGAGGGCCGGGGCCCGTCTTGCGTGCAGGACGGCCTTGCAGGGGGGCGGATTGGGGGGTGTCAGCGGCGTCGGTCACAGCAGGTCATCCAGCAGATTGGCCATCTCGACGGCAACACGAGCCGCATCGCGACTCTTTTCTTCCACACGCGCTTGCGCCTGTGCGTCGTTCTCGACGGTCAGGATGGCATTGGCAATCGGCACATGGTGGTCCAGGCTGACACGGGTGACACCCGCGCCGCTTTCGTTGGACACCAGTTCGAAGTGATAGGTCTCGCCACGGATGATGCAGCCCAGCGCGACCAGCGCGTCGAAACGCTCGCTGTCGGCCATGGCTTGCAGGGCAACCGGCACCTCCAGGGCGCCCGGCACGGTCACGTGCTGAATGTGAGATGGGTTCACGCCCAACGCCACCAACTCTTCCTTGCACAGCTCGGCCATGCGGGAAGTCAGTTCATCGTTGAAGCGGGCTTGCACGATCCCGACACGCAAATCGTGTCCATCGAGTCGTGCAGCTTGTCCTTTGTCAGCGCCTTGCATAGTGCGTCATCCAGAAAAAGAGCGATCAATCAAATCAAAAGAGCAATGGGGCGGCTAACGCCGTCCGCCCTGCGGATCAGTGTGGCGGGTCGAGCAAGTCGCCGGCTGCCGTCAGGAAACCGGTGACTTCCAGGCCATAGCCCACCATACTGGGCATGCGCTGCTGGTTGCCCATCAGGCGCATGCGTTGCACACCCAAGGTGCGCAGAATTTGAGCCCCGACCCCGTAGGTACGCAAGTCCAGAGGCTGCTTGGCGGCTTGTTGCGGCACCGCAGGCAGCATGCGCTCCAGCAGGCGCTCGGCTTCGTCGCCTGCGTTCAGCAGCACCAGCACGCCGCGGCCGGCTTCGCGCACAGCGGCCAGCGCCTTGGGCAAGGCCCAAGAGTGACTGCGGTTGCCGGCATCCAGCCAGTCCATCACCGACAAAGGCTCATGCACACGCACCAGCACCTCGTCAGCCGGAGTCCACTCCCCCAGGCTCAAGGCCAAATGCAGCGCGCCAGTACGGTCACGGAACACGTTGGCATTGAACGGGCCCTCGGGGGTTTCCATCGTGCGCTGTCCCACGCGCTCGATGAGGGATTCGTTGCGGCTGCGATACTGGATCAGATCCGCGATGGTGCCGATCTTCAGACCGTGCTCCTTGGCGAAAATTTCCAGATCCGGCAGACGCGCCATCGTGCCGTCGTCGTTCATGATCTCGCAGATCACGGCCGACGGCGTCAGCCCCGCCATGCGGGCCATGTCGCACCCGGCTTCAGTATGACCTGCGCGCATCAACACGCCGCCATCCTGCGCTTGCAGGGGGAAGATGTGACCAGGCTGCACCAGATCTTCCGGCTTGGCATCGCGAGCCACAGCAGCCTGCACCGTGCGGGCACGGTCGGCGGCAGAGATCCCCGTGGTCACGCCCGTGGTCGCCTCGATCGACACAGTGAACGCCGTGCCGTGCTTGGTGCCATTGCGGGTCGCCATCGGTGGCAACTGCAAGGTCTCGCAGCGCTCACGCGTCAGCGTCAGACAGATCAGGCCACGACCAAACTTGGCCATGAAGTTGATGGCTTCCGGCGTGACGTGGTCAGACGCCAGGACAAGATCGCCCTCGTTTTCGCGGTCTTCTTCATCCACCAGGATGACCATGCGACCGGCAGCGAGTTCGGCAATCAGCTCGGGAATGGGAGAGATGGGCATCCTCACATTGTAGGCGGGCCGGGCACCAGTTTGGCGCCAGCCCGGTCAGGCGCCCCTCAGAAATCAGGCCTAATCTTCCCGATTTGGCCTGTTTCACACGGTGAGCAACGCCCCTCAGGCACCCAGCTTGCCGTCGGCGCGCAACATGCGCTCCACATAACGCGCAATGAGGTCCACCTCCAGGTTCACCTTCGCGCCGGCCTTCAGGTCACCCAAAGCGGTGTTCTCGATGGTGTGCGGGATCAGGTTGATGCTGAACACACAGCTACCGTTGGCGTCATCTGCCACGCTGTTGACCGTCAGGCTGGCACCATTGACCGTGACAGAGCCCTTGTACGCCAGGAAGCGCGACAGGGTCTGCGGGGCACGGATCTGGAGCAGCCAGGACTCGCCCACTGGCTCGAACACCACGACTTCACCCACATCATCGACGTGACCGGTGACGATGTGGCCGCCCAAACGGTCGTGTGAACGCAGGGCTTGCTCCATGTTGACGCGCCCCGTGCGGTCCAACCCCACCGTGCGTGCGAGGCTTTCCGCCGACACGTCGATGGTGAAACGGCCTGCGGCCGCATCGAAGCTGGTCACGGTCATGCAGGCGCCATTGATGGCAATGCTGTCGCCCAAGCCCACACCATCCAGATAGCCTGCAGGGGTTTGCAAGGTCAGACGACGACCATGGCTGGCGTCCGAGCCCAGGGGTTGGGAATCCACGATCTGGCCTACGCCAGTGATGATGCCGGTGAACATGTGTACAAACCTGTATCGAAAAGAAGAACGAACGTCAGAATTGATCGCGCCCGTCCGGTCGGGCGATGATACGCAGGTCCTCGCCCACTTGCTCGACCGAGTGGAATCGCAAGGTCAGCGCATCGGCCACGCGGGCCAGGGGCGACAGGGTCGCCAAACCGCGCCCTGGGCCGATGAGTTTCGGGGCCACGTACAGCAGGTATTCGTCGACCCACCCCCCCTCAATCAGCGCAGCATTCAGCCGAGCCCCGGCCTCCACGTGCAACTCGTTGACCCCACGGTGCACCAGATCGGCCATCGCCGCTCCCAAGTCCACATGTTGCCCCGAGGCGTCTGCCGGCAAGGTGTGAACCGAGGCCCCCATGGCCAGCAGGGCGTGCCGCTGCGCCGCGGCATCGCGCCCAGCCTCGTCGGCCAAGCCGTACACCAGGGCCTCACCCGGTGTTTGCAGCAAGCGCGCCTGGGGCGGCAAGCGCCAGTGTGAATCCAGCACCACCCGCAAGGGCTGACGCGCCACGTCGATCACCCGAACATCCAGGCGGGGGTCATCATCCAAGGCGGTGCCGATGCCCGTGAGCACCGCCCCGGCCCGCGCGCGCCAACGCTGACCGTCCGCCCGAGCGGCATCGCCGGTGATCCATTGGCTGTCGCCGTTGTCGAGCGCGGTGCGACCATCAAGGGACCCCGCGATCTTCATGCGCACCCATGGCCGCTGACGCACCATGCGCGACAGGAAACCCATGTTGAGTTCGCGCATCGCCACCGCTTGCGGATGCTGCGGCGACAAGGTCTCGACCTGGATGCCGGCTTCGCGCAGTCGCGCCACGCCCTGCCCCGACACCAAGGGATTCGGATCCATCAGGACCACGACCACGCGCGCCACTTGGGCGCGCACCAAGGCATCGGCACAAGGCGGCGTGCGCCCATGGTGCGAGCAGGGTTCAAGTGACACATAAGCCGTTGCGCCGACCGTACTGAGCCCGCGCGCCTGCGCATCACGCAGCGCCATGACCTCGGCATGCGGTCCACCGGCCCGCTGCGTGTGACCTTCGCCAATCACCTGCCCATCCGGCCCCACCAACACACAGCCCACACGGGGATTGGGATCTGACAGCCCCACGGCCTGGCGCGCCAACGCCACGGCGCGGCTGATATGCACATCACGTTCCATCACGGTTTCAACACCCAATCCTTGCTCTGAACCATCCCCCGGCGGGGCGTGACGATTTTGACGCAGGCCCATCATTCCTTTGGGGGAAACCTGCACACAAGCCACAACGACCGCACAACAATGCGCGCCCATGATGACAACTCATGGAAAACAGCGCCAGCGAGGGTGGACCTTGGTGGAGTTGCTGTGCACACTCGGCATCCTGGCCATTGTGGCCGCACTTGCCACGCCGCCCTTGCACCGCTGGGTGGCCCGGCACACGGTGGCCCTTCAGGCCAGCGCACTCACATCGGCATTGCGGCTGGCACGATCAGAAGCCATCCGACGAGGTCAACGGGTGAGCCTTTGTGCGGCAGTCGGCACCCCCGACGCACCCCGCTGCCAGACCCGCACCCGAGACTGGTCCCAAGGCTGGCTGGTGTTTGTCGACGAAGGCGCCACCCCTCGTCAATGGGATGAGGGCGAACGATTGATTGCCGTTCAAGACGGGCAGGGAGGCGTGACCATCACCCTCCCCTCCAACCAAGCCAGCGTGAGCTTCACGGCCAGCGGACTGGCTTTGGCCGACAACAGCAGCTTTGATGTCTCCCCCACGATGGCTGAGGCTGCGGCGGCACAGTGCGTGCGCGTGGCCACGTCCGGACGAATCCGGCTTCAGGAGGCACCATGCGCCAGCTGAACCGAGGCGGCAGCCTGATCGAAGCTTTGGTGTCGACCGTGTTGCTGTCGATGGGCGCGGTCGGGATGCTGGGCATGCAAGGACGCGCCCTGGCATATGGGCATGACAGCCAATCGGCCATTGCCGCCACGCTGCTGGCACAAGACCTGGTGGCACGCATCCGCGCCAATCCGCCCGAAGACCTGTCCCACAGCCCTTATCTGAACCCCGATGCGGGATTGGCCGATGCAGCCGACCACATCACCTGCCAGCACGCCGACACCCACTGCACACACGCCCAACTGGCCGCTGCCGATCTGCGCCAATGGCTCAAGGCCCTGCAGCAACATGTCAGCGACGGGACACCCCAAGTGCAACTGCATGCCGAGGGCATTGATGTGTGGATTGCATGGCAAGGCAGCGACAGCAATGGCTCGCCCGGCGTGGCGTGTCCACCAGGCCACACCCTGCCCGCAGGGGCGCAATGCATCCACCTGCAAAGCCCATGGTGAGCTGACATGCGCGCAGCCAGCATCCTCCATCGAGCCCGGCACCAGCAAGGCATGACCCTGCCTGAATTGATGATCGGACTGGCTTTGGGGCTGCTCATCAGCGCCGCGGCCCTGGGCTTGCTGTGGGGCAGCGAACGTACACAGCGCACCGCACGCGCATTGGCGCAAATGAGCGAAGACGCCAGCTTGGCCCACCAGATCCTGCGCCACCACCTGTCGCTTGCGGGCTGGCAGATGCCTGCCGACGAAAGCCTCGGCTCACGACCCATGGCACTGTTCGCCTGCCAAGGCGGGGTCAGCGCCGACACCGAGGCCGCACCGATGAGCGAGTGGCATTGCCTCGACACGAGCGGCCCCGACGCCTTGATCGTGCGCTACGAAGCCGACCTCCACAACACGCTGCCCACCGTCGACCGCGAACCCACAGACTGCCTGGGGCACCACGTCGACCCAGCTCCCACCGACACGCCAGACGCCCGCTCCCGCACCTGGGTCGACAACCGCTTCGCGGTCAAGGCCGGTGCCTTGCGCTGCAAAGGCCCTGGTCTGGGCCCCGCGCAGCCGATGCTGGACAACATTCTGGACATGAAGATTCAACTGGGATTGAGCGCAGCACCCGCCGCCTCATCAGGTCCTGCACGAGTGGCGCATTACCTGTCTCCACACGACATGGGCCCCGTCGGCGATGCCCGCTGGCAGCGGGTGCGTGCCGTTCGCATCTGCCTGCTGATTCGCAGCCTCACCCCGCTCACCGAGGCACCGACCACCTACCAGGACTGTGAAGGCCACACGCAAACCGCACCCACGACACACCTGTATCGCACCTACACCCAAACCACGCTGCTTCCCAATGTCGCGCCATGACAGCCCCAAACTCCAACGTCCACACGCATCGACCGCGAACACCGCCCTCGGTACAGGGCATCAGCCTCGTGGTGGTGCTCGTGGTACTGGCCCTGCTCAGCCTGGGCGCTGCCAGCATGATGCGCCAGGCCATCGAAGGTGACCTCGTCAGCCAGCACATCCGCATGGAAAGCCTGGCGCACGCGGCAGCCGAACAAGCCCTGCGCCACTGCGAAACGGCAGCGATGAGCAGTCCGGCTCGCATGACCCCAATCCCGCCCTCCAGCACCCCGACATGGCAAACGATGGCGCATTGGTTGCCCAGTCACCCAGCCTATCGGGCGCACACGGTTGAGGTCACAGCCCCTACTGCCCCGCCACCGCAATGCATGGCGCAATGGACGATCAACGCATCGCAACCCTTGCTGTGGATCACCGCGCGCGGCTTCAGCCCCGATTACGTCGCCAGCCGAACCGGCCACACCGACCGCGGCACCGTGGTGTGGCTCCAGACCGTCTGGCGCGTGCCGACAGCTCACACCGCTGAAGCCCCCACCAGCCCCGACGGCACATCCTCGCCGACCGAGCCACCCGCGCCGACTGCCGCCACCGAGGCGCCCTCGGCAGCCAGTGCCATACGCATCCACGAATCGGTGACGCTCCCTTCAGAGGCAGAACCCGCAGATGCACCAGATACCTCTGCCACCCCAACGCCACGCCCGCAAAGACTGGCCTGGCGCGTGCTGATCAACCCGCCTCGCCCATGACTTTGCCAACCTCACCAGCCCGCACACACCGTCAGGGCTGGACCTTGCCCGAAGTACTGGTCACGCTCACCCTGGTGGGCATCCTGTCTGCCTTGGCTTACCCGAGCTATGCGCGCCATCTGGCACGGGGCCATCGCGTGGAAGCGCAACGTGCCCTGCTCGAAGCGGCGCATCACCTGCTGCGCCTGCACGCCATGCAACATCGACTGGATGACTCGCGCGGCGGGGAGGCCATCAGCCTGCCCGCCACCTTGCGCCAGACACCCGCTCATGGAGATGCTGTGTATCGACTGCGCGTCGCGCGCATCAGCGCGCACTCCTTCAACATCGAAGCCGTACCCGAGGTCTCTGGCCCCATGCGCAATGATCCTTGCGGCACCCTCGCCGTGGATGAACTGCTGCGCCTGCGACACACAGGCGCGGCCGCGGCCAGCCTGTGCGCCCGCTAGCGCGAACCATCAGTCTTCTTCGCCCGCAGCGTCTTTGGTCGAACGCTTGGTGCCCGTTTCCTTGATGGCTGCCACAAACTCGCTGACATCATCAAAGCTGCGATACACCGAAGCGAAGCGCACATAGGCAACCTTGTCGAGCTTACGCAGTTCGCGCATCACCCACTCCCCCAACTGGGTCGAGTTGACTTCTTTCTCACCGCACTGGCGCAGTTTGGCTTCGATGGCCTCCAGCGCACTTTCCAGCGCTTCCGCGCTCACGGGCCGCTTGCGCAAGGCAATCATCAACGAGCCCTTGAGCTTGGCGCGGTCGTAGTCCGTACGGCGCCCGTCCCGCTTGACGATGGCGGGCATGTCGATTTCGGCGCGCTCGTAGGTGGTGAAACGCTTGTCACACCCATGGCACTTGCGACGACGGCGGATCGAATCTCCCTCGTCTGAGTCACGGGTTTCCACAACCTGGGTCTCCAGGTGTCCACAAAACGGACAGCGCATGGCGTCGGTACTTTCTGTCTGTAACTTGTAAAAAACCCGGCAAGGACCAAAGGCCCCGGCCGGGTTCATCGCATCGCTAAAGCGAAAGCGTCAATCAGCGATACACAGGGAACTGACGGGTCAGTTCAGCCACTTGCGAGCGTACGCGGGCGATGACAGCCTCGTCCTGAGGATTGTCCAGCACGTCAGCGATCAGGTTGGCCACCAGCACCGCTTGCTCTTCCTTGAAGCCGCGGGTGGTCATGGCGGGCGAACCCAGACGGATGCCCGACGTCACGAAAGGCTTCTGCGGGTCGTTGGGGATGCCGTTCTTGTTGCAGGTGATGTGCGCCTGACCCAGGATGGCTTCCGCTTCCTTACCGGTCAGGTTCTTCGGACGCAGGTCCACCAGCATCACGTGGCTTTCGGTACGGCCCGACACGATGCGCAGACCACGCTGGGTCAGCGTGTCAGCCAGGGCAGCAGCGTTCTTCACGACTTGCTGTTGGTAAGCCTTGAATTCAGCCGATGCCGCTTCCTTGAACGCCACGGCCTTACCAGCGATGACGTGCATCAGTGGACCACCCTGAATGCCAGGGAAGATGGCCGAATTGATCTTCTTGGCGATTTCTTCGCCGCGCATCAGGATGATGCCGCCACGAGGACCACGCAGGCTCTTGTGGGTGGTCGACGTGACCACGTCAGCGTGTGGCACGGGGTTGGGGTACACACCCGCAGCGATCAGACCGGCGTAGTGGGCCATGTCGACCATGAAGTAGGCGCCGACTTCCTTGGCGATCTTGCCAAAACGTTCGAAGTCAATGCGCAGCGCGAAGGCCGACGCACCAGCAATGATCAGCTTGGGCTTGTGCTCGCGAGCCAGCGCTTCCATCTTGTCGTAGTCGATGTCTTCGGCGGCGTTCAGACCGTAGGACACCACGTTGAACCACTTGCCAGACATGTTCAGCGGCATGCCGTGGGTCAAGTGACCACCTTCAGCCAGGCTCAGACCCATGATGGTGTCGCCAGGTTGCAGCAGACCAAAGAACACAGCCTGGTTGGCTTGCGAACCGGAATTAGGCTGAACGTTGGCGTATTCGGCACCGAACAGGGCCTTCAGGCGATCGATGGCCAGTTGCTCGACCACGTCGACGTTTTCGCAACCACCGTAGTAACGCTTGCCAGGATAGCCTTCAGCGTACTTGTTGGTCAGTTGGGAGCCTTGGGCCTCCATCACGGCCGGCGAGGTGTAGTTTTCAGAAGCGATCAGCTCGATGTGATCTTCCTGACGCTGGTTCTCAGCCTGGATGGCTGCAAACAGCTCGGGGTCAACGTTGGCAATGGTATGTTGGGCTCGGTCAAACATGACTTGGCAGTCCTCTTCAAGGTTGAAGTCCCGCAACACTGATTTCATCAATCAGGTGTGAGGGCTGCCCAGGCGAACGGCTGACTCAGCCCAGGCATTGGAAGCCCCTAGGGCTGGCCGCGCTTCCCGGTGGTTCACCACCTCAGGCATCGCTTCTCTGAACAGAAAAGCTATGCCATGTATCGCCAGTCGCGCAGCAGAAAGAATTGTAGCGGACTGGCCCGTTTTCGCGCCAGTCACGCTTTCAGACAAACAGGATCAAGGCGCCAGCAGCGCCACGTGCTCCACTTGGCGGGTGCTGGGGGCAGAGGGACCACCCTCGGGCTGATGCGCCTCGGGGGTGCCATGTGCGCCGTGCTGTGCTTCCGCATCCAGCTCTGCACCGCGCGACTGCACCAGTGCCTGAATCGGCGTGGCTTGCGGCAAAGGCGAGTTCACAGCGACCTTCTGGCCAGCTGCGACCTGACGCAAAAAGGCGCGCTCGGCCAGGACCTTGGCACCATAGCCCCCGTCGTCGGCCATGTTGGCTGCGCCGACATAGGCTTTCAGTCCACCTTCCAGGCTGCCCGCACGACGGATGCAATCCTTGAGCACCTGAGCGCCTACACGCAAGTTCGTCACGGGGTCAAACGCCGCCGCCATGCCACCAAAGATCTGGTACTTGTCATGGTGAACACGGGTCATCACCTGCATCAGGCCTTGGGCACCCACATGGCTTTGCGCGAAGGGATTGAAACCCGACTCCACCGCCATCACGGCCAGCACCAAGGTGGGCTCCACGCCCACGCGACGGCCCACGTCCCACGCCTCTTGAACCAAGCGGCTCACGGGCTCCGGGGCCACGCTGTAGCGACGCGCCAGCCAGTACGCCACATTCGCCTGCTGACGGTTCAGGTCAGCCGGGTTGGCGGCTGTGGCGCGCTGGATCGCATCCGGCTCCGCCATGGCCAGCAAGACTTCATCCGGCTCTTGACCATCTGCAGACGCCTGCGCGCCTGCGCGAACCGCAGCACGCTCGGTCAACCAGCTCAACACACGGGTCTCCAGGCCGTGGCGCACGTCCACGCGCCCTGCCAGGAACACCACAGCCACGACCGCCACCAGGCCCAACATGGCCAAAGCGTTGTGGCTGACACGGCGCATGCCCGTCAACACGTCTTGCAAAAAAAGTGACACCACCCCGCGCCAAGTCATGCGCTGACTGGGTCGGGCCCTTACAGAGTTCGACACTTCTGTCGATTTCGCGGCGACCGATTGGCCATCCGCTGCACGAACACACGCTGTCATGGTTCTCCTTTCCTCGCCATCGCCCTCCTCACCGTCTGGCTGGACCAGGCCAGCGCGACAACTCCGAAAGCGGCAGTGATAATGGCCCCGGCAAAACAATGGTGCGCGCCGTGCAAAAGCGATCGCACCACCACGACATGACCCGTCTACATCAACAGGCCGAATAAAACGCCAGGGCTGGCAGCGTTGCGCCTCTTAGATGAGGCACAAGGGGAAACCCGGTAAAAAAATGTGACCGGGTCCAACGAGGGCGGATTCTAGGCAAGCCTGTAATAACCAGTCAAGCATAAAGACTTTAAGTCTTATAACTTCAGAAGATGAAATACCGTGATTTGCGGGACTTCGTGTCCGGCTTGGAAAAGCAAGGAGAGTTGCGGCGCGTGGCAACTCCGGTCTCCGTTCACCTCGAGATGACCGCACTCAGCGACAAGATCCTGCGGGCGGGCGGCCCCGCGCTGTGGTTCGAACAACCCACCGGGGCGACTGGCACCAACCCGCCCAAGCGTTACAACTATCCGGTGCTGGCCAACCTGTTCGGTACGCCACGGCGCGTGGCCATGGGCATGGGCGCCAGCGATGTCAGTGAGTTGCGCGACATCGGGCACATCCTGGCCAGCCTGAAAGAACCCGAGCCCCCCCGCGGCCTGAAAGACACCGGCAAGTTGCTGCAAATGGCCAAGGCGCTGTGGGACATGAAGCCCAGCACCAGCCGCAGCGCCCCCTGCCAGGCAGAAATCCGCCGAGGCTGTGAGGTCGACCTCACCGAGCTTCCCATCCAACATTGCTGGCCAGATGACGCGGCCCCCCTGCTGACCTGGGGTTTGGTGGTGACTCGGGGGCCTCAAAGCGTGCCCAACCCGCGCCGCCGACAGAACCTGGGCATCTACCGCCAACAACTCATCAGCAAAAACCAGCTGATCATGCGTTGGCTGGCACATCGCGGTGGCGCACTGGACTTCCGGGAGTTCGCACTGGCCAATCCCGGCAAGCCTTTCCCGATTGCGGTCGCCTTGGGCGCCGACCCCGCCACCATCTTGGGCGCGGTCACCCCAGTCCCCGACTCCTTGAGTGAATACCAGTTTGCCGGTTTGCTGCGCGGCAGCCGCACCGAGGTGGTCAACACCGCCGTGGGCGAAGACGACCAATACCTGCAGGTTCCCGCCAGCGCCGAGTTCGTACTGGAAGGCCATATTCCCACCGCGCCCGCCGGTTTCAAGGGCGTGAGTGAGCACGGCGTGCCACTCATGGAGCGCGGCGGCTACCTGCACGCCCTCGAAGGCCCGTTTGGCGACCACACCGGTTACTACAACGAACAAGACTGGTTCCCGGTGTTCGAAGTCAGCCGACTCACCAACCGGCACAACCCGGTGTACCACTCTACGTACACCGGCAAACCGCCTGACGAGCCGGCCGTACTGGGCGTGGCACTCAATGAGGTCTTCGTCCCCATCCTGCAAAAGCAGTTCCCCGAGATCGTGGACTTCTACCTGCCGCCGGAAGGGTGCAGCTACCGCATGGCCATCATCAGCATGAAAAAGGCCTACGCGGGACACGCCAAGCGCTTGATGTTCGGCCTGTGGAGCTTCTTGCGTCAGTTCATGTACACGAAGTTCATCGTCATCGTGGACGACGACGTCAACATCCGGGACTGGCAAGAAGTGATCTGGGCGATCACCACACGGATGGACCCGGTGCGCGACACCACGCTGGTCGACAACACGCCCATCGACTACCTGGACTTCGCATCACCCATCAGTGGCCTGGGCGGCAAAATGGGGCTGGATGCCACCAACAAGTGGCCCGGCGAAACCACCCGGGAATGGGGACGCACCATCACCATGCCCGCCGACGTGGAGCAGCGCGTCGAGGCGCTGGTGGGCAGCATCCTCGGTCCGACAGGAAAGTGAGCAATATGCCCGCAAGGTCGCTCACAACCGTGTAACAGCCCTTGCGTGGCAGCCGCCCATCCCCTAATCTGGAGACACCTGCCAAGCAGGTACATCAAAGGGACGCAGTCTCCTGCGTCTTGGGAAGTGGTGGACTTTCCCCTCTACCCTTTCCTCGGACGGCCCGCGCGCCGCTCCAACCCCCGGCTTAGCCCGGGGGTTTTCGTTTTCAGCTTCCCACAACCCATCCCAGCCACTCCTTGAGGGCCAGGTGCACGCGCGCCATGCCTTCTGCAGAGGGCAACCAGTCCAAGCCCGGACGCTCCGTGCGCCGCCAAAAGCCCATCGGGGCATCGGTCACCTTGATGACCGGCCACTCTGGGTGAGCCACCGCAGCCGTCTGCACCGCCTCGACAAAAGCACGATGCGCACGGCGCATGTGATAGGCCTCGGTCACCACCACGACTTCCGCCACGCCCTGCTGCGCCAGCATGGCCACGGTCAAGGCCGCATTACCGCGCGTATCGCTGGAATGCGGTTCAACCCACTTCATCGGCACACCGTAGACCTGATCAGCAATGCGCGCCGCCACTTCAGCTTCAGCCGGACCGGGGTTGCCGCCAACCTGAGCCCACCCAATGCCGCCGCTGGCCCCCAAGGGCAAGCCGGTGCGTCGACTCAGCCACACACCGTATCGCAGACGCTGGGCCGCTGGCGCCGTCAAATCGGACACGCCATACTCGTAAGAGATCGGCTCGCGCCCCGCGCCCAACACAATGATGGCGGCCTGCGGCGCAGCACCTGCGACCGCCCCTGCACGCGTGGATTTGCGGCCGTTGTTCGAACCTCGCCCCGCCTGCTCCAATCTCTCCAGTGCTTCGCCCCGCAAGGCCTCAGGCGGCTTCAACACAAACTGCTGCAACCACACAGCCGTGACCTGGGCTGACGAGAACCAAAGCCCCGTCAAGCCCAACAGCACAAACAGATACCCCAAACCTCGTCGCGGCAAGATCAGTCGAGCCCCCACCAAGGTCAGCAGAATGAAGGGGACGGGCGGCAAAGCCAGCGCCGTCAAAAGGGGCTTGTAGATGGCCCAATCCGTCATGGACACTTCTCCTGCAATCTTGAAGACGCCCTCAGTCTAAGCACAAGCTGCACACCCATGGAAACAAACTGCTCACAGGCCACCGCGACACGTCACGAACTCGCCACGCTGGCGGGGGGGTGTTTTTGGTGCATGGAGGCCGTGTTCAGTCAACTGAAGGGCGTGCTGGAGGTGGCATCTGGCTACAGCAACGGCCACCACCCGCACCCCACTTATGAAGACGTGTGCAGCGGCGAAACAGGGCACGCAGAAGTCGTGCAAATCACTTTTGATCCGGCTGTCATCCGCTTTACAGACTTGCTCGCCGTGTTTTTCGAGACGCATGACCCGACCACACTGAATCGACAAGGGCATGACGTCGGCACCCAATACCGGTCGGGCATTTACACCCACTCTCCCGAGCAAGCCGAACAGGCCAGAGGCGTCATCCAACGCTTGACCGATTCAGGCGCGTTCGCCGCACCGATCGTGACGGAGGTTCATCCCGTCACCAACTATCACCCGGCAGAAGCCTTTCACGCCCGCTACGCCGAACGCAACCCTCATCAAGGCTATTGCGTGTATGTGGTCGCGCCGAAGGTGGCCCATTTTCGGCAACGCTTCGGCAACTGGCTCCAGGACGCCTGAGTGGATTCAGGGAGCCAAACGCTGCGTCAGCCACGTGCCATCTGCTTGCAGACGGTATTCGATCCGGTCATGCAAACGCGAGGGGCGCCCTTGCCAGAACTCCCAACGGTCCGGGATGAGGCGGAACCCACCCCAATGCGCGGGACGAGAAGGGTTGTCACCCAGACTGGCCTGCTGCGCCTTCCACGCCTCTTCCAGCACTTCCCGGTTGGGCAACACGGCGCTTTGCTGAGAAGCCCACGCACCAATGCGTGACCCCAAGGGGCGGCTTTGGTAATACTCGTCTGACTCGGCGTCGCTGACCCGCTCCACCCGACCTTCAATGCGCACCATGCGCTCCAGCTCGCCCCAGAAGAATTGCATCGCGGCATAGGGGTTGGCTGCCAGATCTTGCCCCTTTCGGCTCTGGTAATTCGTGAACCAGACCAGACCGCGCTCATCAGCCCCCTTGAGGAGCAGCACACGCGTCGAAGGCCGCCCCTGCGCATCGGCCGTTGCCAGCGTCATGGCATTGGGCTCCAGCACCTTGGCGTGCATGGCGGCATCAAACCAATGGTGGAACTGCTCCAGCGGCTCGGAACGCACATGCGCCTCGTCCAGTTCAGCCCGCTCATAGCTTTTGCGCATTTGCGCGAGATCGTGAGGTGTTTTGTTCATAGTTTGAGTATCAATCGGCTTCATTCACACCCAAAATGACCCGGATCAAACCTTGTCTCGGGTATGCACCTAAGTGATGGTGCGGTGGTGCGGCGCAACAAAACAAGTCACAGTTTGTAGCACAGCCAGAGACAGCCAACATGTCTACCTTGCCCACGCTCATTATCCTTGCCGACCCATGCAGTTGGCCAAGGAAACATGCTGCGCTGCCTCCCGAGGGCATCCACCAGCATGAACCACACTCACGCCACGATTCGGTGCCCGCCATCGAGATGGTGCGCTGCGGTATGTCCACCGGCATGCACGTGATGCTGGTCGGACCAACCAGCATCACCACCCATGCGCAGACCAGTCTTCCCCCTGATCAGTTGATCACATTGCCCGGCATGTGGAGCAACGACTACACGTCGCAGGACATCCTGGTTCAGGGCCTGAGCGCAGCTGTGTTGGCCAGCGCCAATGCACCGGCCTGGATTCTGCTGCCCGCCGACATGCCGCAACCGCAGCACACCACACTGACGCAGTTGGCCGATGCCGTGATGCACCAACATCCGATTGCCCACACGGAGTACCGCTGCCAGAGGGGGCGCCCGGTGGGCTTCTCATCGGAATTCTTCTCTGAACTGATCAGCTTGCGCGGGGAGCGCGACCTGCATCGACTGCAAGCCCGCTACCCATCCAAAGCCGTTGTGGTGAGCGATCCGGGGGTCGTGATGTCGCTCGAAGTTCATGCCCCATTGGGTGCACCCGCCCATCTCAAAGCGGCGGAGGCAACCCGTTAAACAACGCCCCGTAATATCCCTGATGGCGCCCCGTTAAAACCCGGCCCCGGATTACCCTGAAATTGGTTTATTTCCCGACAAACAAGGCAACTTAACCCCGCAGCTGAGGGAGGCGCCAAAACCGGTGGGCAAGCACCATAACTCCTGTCACATGTTCGCTTTGCACACCGCAAGCACAACCCCTGAGGAGTCACTGATGCGCATCCTGTCCATGCCCAAAGTCACCATCGTCGCTGCCATGCTGGCCGCAGCTTGCAGCTCTGCAAACGCCCTGACGATCCCCACCAACGCTCTGGAAGCCAACTCCGTTCAGGTCTTCTCCAAGGCAGCCCTGAACTCTTACAAGTTGTTTGGCATCTCGATCAAGCCCATGGGGAACGCCACCGCCGTCGCCGGCACCACCGATTCGTTCAACCTGCCCGTGACCAGCATCACCGTGGGCCTGAGCGGTGGCATCCAGATTCAAAAGGGTGACGCCAAGGGCTCCGCATTGGAGATCTCTCGCGTCGACCCAGAAACCGGCGACAAGAAGGGCCTGACTGTGGCCAACTTCACCATCGACTACCTGAAGCAACAAGTGCTGGCTGACACCACCCCGATCGGCGGCACCACCAAGTCTCAGGCCCCCCTGTACTCTTTTGAAATGCTGTCGCCACTGAGCGTGAAGTACCAATTCCCATTGACCATCACAGCCAAGGAACAACTGGGTAACCTGCGCATCATCGACGTTGAAGGCACTGTGGATGCCTTGGGCATCGACCCAGACCTGGGCGCCGCCGTGATTCCGGCGATTGATTTCGGCGTGATCAACATCGACATCGGTGTGAAGTTCCGCAGCAAGCCTGTATCGACCAAGCCTTACGTGCCTGCAATCTAAGCACTCGACCACAATGAATCCAGACTGATCAACAGCGATCAGTCACATTCCTCTGACGCCTTGGCACGCCAAGGCGTCTTTTTTTCGTTCATGCGTGTGAGAGCCCACGGCGATCATCACTGCCAGGCAACGCCATGACAATGCATTCAAGTCACATTGCACCCATGACGACTTGATGCCCCCGCGCTCAAACAGCAACATCGCCCCTTGACCTGCTCCACCAAGCCATCATCCAGAAATGTTTGGCGTGAAAAAGCCGAGCAGGTCACGCGGTTTTGTGAGCTCAGATCAATCAAAAAAAATGGCTGCACAACGTGCAGCCATTTCAAAAGACTGGTGACTCAGAACATGAGCCATTCATCAGAAGGATCGACTAACAGACAACATCAAAAGGGTATTGTCAAGCGTTGTCTTTTGCTTGCGCACAAAGGTTCCCAGCGTCCCGTTTCCACCCTTCGTCGCTTTATACGCAGCCAAGTCCTGGATCAACTCTGTGGTCAACCCTTTGTCAAAAACCGTCGCGGCATTGGCGGGAAGACCGTTATCAGCCAAGGCAACACTCAAGTTCAACTGAGCAGATGACTTGGCATTTTGCTCACCAATCACCTTGATTGCATTGACCGTCTGCGCACCATAGTCAGAACTCACCAAAGAGTCAGATGTGATCATGGTGTTGCGCGTCACCAGCGTGGCCTCGGTTTTCAGGCGAATCTTCCCAATCGATACACCGAACTGCCACCCCGAATCATTTTGATCACCGGCGCTCAAACCAAGCATCGGTCCGATACCCAACGCATTCTTGATGGATACGGAAGTCTTGCCGCCTTGATAATCATTGAAGAAATTGGTTGTCTTGGAATCGAAGAAGACTGCATACATGGCAGCGACCCCGGCGTAAGGTCGCACCAACCAATCCCTGCTACCGAAGTTGTAGCCAAATTTGACGATCGGCGGGATCATCTTCGTTTGAATGAGCGCTTGTCCATCCAGTGACAACGGTGACGTCCCGCCCGCGCGCGTTCCCGCACCATAGACTGTCGCTCGCACTGGAGCACCCAACACCAAAGCCTCAACGGCCCACTTGTTTGCATCGTCCAAGTAATAACCCAGACTCAAAGCAACCGTGCTCGATGGATCACCGGCTTTCGCCAAAATGCCTTTGGGCGACCCCAAGCCATCGTTGATATTGGCATTGCCATTGGCATAGTCACCTTGAATGGCTGCCGTCAGACCAGGAATCACCTGGGAGCCATAGGCGTTGATTTTTGCGTCAAGCGCCAACACCTTGGCAAGACTTGCCCCAGACACCGGGCCACCGCCCCCCGCAGCGATGATCGCGTCAATCTGACCACTCAGATAGCCCAGCATGCTGTTGCTGCTTACAGGCGCGCCGTCAAGGTAGTTTTGGTAATCGGCAGCACTGCCCAGATCACGCAAACTGACGACCGGCCCTGTGATGTCTCGCGGCCCCTCGGATTTGGTCGTGGTTTTCGTACTGATGGCCTGCAGACTCCAGAACATCCGACTCCGGACTGCAGAACTCATGTTCAACTGCAGACCACCGTCGGCCGATGAACCTGCCACACTGGGCAACGAAGCTGCCACCAACAATGCACAAACGGATACGCGCGATGTCGCACGCATCAACTTTGAGGCCGACATAAAAATCCTCGCAATAGACTCAGCACACTCAAGAAAAAGCCGCTTCGGTCAACGAAGCGGCTTTGTTCAAATCAACTCATTCAGTTGACCTGACTCACACGTGGTTTACTTGGCAGCGCGGCGACGAGCCACAGCACCAATACCCACCAGACCCAATGCCATCAGGGCATAGGTAGAAGGCTCAGGCACAGCAGGAGCCGACACCTTGGTGACGGTCAGCGCAGAGTTGATGTTGCCGAAGTTTTTGGCAGCAGCGCTCAAGGCCGAGGAACCCAGCGTATCCAGATCCAGGGCAGTGCTGATGGCGTCAAACGCTGCGGTGGTGATGGACAGGCCGTTCAATGTGGTGTTGGTCGTGCCAACCGTGAACTGTGTGCTGCCCACGACTGGTGCGAAGGTTGTGTTCACACCGCCCACTTTGGCTGTGTAACCGGCCACGTCAAACAGCTTCTGACCCAGGAAGCTCACTGTGGTACCGGCATCGCTCTTGCCGGTGATGTTGCCGTAGATTTCAGCACCGGTACCCGCAGCGTTGAAGCGCACATCCAGTTCACCCACTTGCACCCAACCGCCGAAAGACACACCATCCACGGCACCCGCAACTTGCTTGGCACCACCGGAGGTGATCACGCGGCTCACCTTGCCTGTGACGTCGTCATAGGTGATCGAGGTGATTGGCGCAGAAATGACCAACGCAGTGTAGGCACCCACAGAGCCGGTGATCGTGCCGGTCGCATCGCCGTAAGTCGATGCAGCCACTTGCCCGGTATTCAGAGCCGAACGCAGCAGGTTCGAAAAGGTCAACGCGCCCGAACCCGACACCACATACTGGTCACCTGCAGTCTGAACGTTGTCAATCGTGACCGACGCAGCGCTGGCAGCACCAGCGGCAACGAAAGCAGCCGCGACCACGATGCTCTTGATTGCGAATTTCATGTCTTTCTCCACTTGAAAGCGGCCCTTTGAGTTTTCTCTGCTGTCTGAAGGCATCCGCGTATTCCTTCGACGTGCACAGACTTTTTTGTTTGTCTGTTCGGTCAAAGAATATCGAGGCCACCTACCGGTCACAACAGCGCCGCCCCCCGTGGTCACATGAAACGCATCAGGAAAACACTAGCTCCTTTTCAAACCCCCCGCATTCATGCGTAGGGGTAACACCCGGCTGTCAGGAAATCATCCTTTCAGGTGGACTTTGGCGAACTTGCGCTTGCCAACTTGCAGCACAAACGTGCCCACTGGCAGCTTGAGTCCCTTGTCGCTAACAGCTGCGCCGTCGACCTTCACGCCCCCTTGCTCGATCATGCGAATGGCCTCACTGGTGGAAGGCACCAGGCCGGCCTGCTTGAGCAGCGCACCGATTCCCAGCCCCTCAGCAGGCAGGGCGATGGTGACCTCGGGCAGGTCATCCGGGATCCCACCACGTGCGCGATTCATGAAGTCTGCCAGCGCCGCTTCAGCCGCCTGCGCACTGTGGAAGCGCGCCACGATTTCCTGTCCCAGCAGAACCTTGGCATCGCGTGGATTGCGACCCGACTCACACTCGGCCTTCAGTTTGGCGATCTCGTCCATCGGGCGGAAGCTCAGCAAGGTGAAGTACTTCCACATCAGGTCGTCGCTGATGCTCATCAGCTTGGCAAACATCGAGTTCGGCGCCTCACTGATCCCGACGTAGTTGTTCTTGGACTTGGACATTTTCTCGACGCCATCCAAGCCCTCCAGCAAGGGCATGGTCAGGATGCATTGCGCCTCCTGGCCGTACTCGGTCTGCAGATGACGCCCCATCAGCAAGTTGAACTTCTGATCGGTTCCGCCCAATTCCAGATCCGACTTCAGGGCCACCGAGTCATAGCCTTGCATCAAGGGATACAGGAACTCGTGCACGCTGATCGAGGTGCCTGCATGGAAGCGGTCATGGAAGTCGTTGCGCTCCATCATCCGCGCCACGGTATAGCGACTGGCCAGCTGAATCATGCCGCGCGCGCCCAAGGCATCGCACCATTCGCTGTTGTAGCGAATTTCGGTACGGGCCGGATCCAGCACGAGGCTGGCCTGCTTGTAGTAGGTCTCGGCATTGACCTTGACTTGCTCGGGCGTCAAGGGTGGACGGGTGGTGTTGCGGCCAGACGGGTCACCAATCAAGGACGTGAAGTCCCCGATCAGGAAGATGACCTGATGCCCCAGATCCTGCAGTTGACGCAGTTTGTTGAGCACCACGGTATGACCCAGGTGAATGTCAGGCGCAGTCGGATCCAGGCCGAGCTTGATGCGCAGCGGCACGCCCGTTGCTTCAGAACGCGCCAGCTTGCGAACCCATTCGTTCTCAGGCAAGAGTTCGTCGACACCACGCTGGGTAACAGCCAGAGCCTCCTTTACACGGTCGGTTACAGGAAATTCGGGCTGGGTTGCGGCGGTTTTTTCGGATTGAGACATATCTGACCAGCTGGTGAAAATCATGCCTGACACCCCCCTTCGTGGGGGCTATACTTGGCAGATTGTGGGTGTCCACAGGCGTGAGCCTTGGCTTCGTCTGAGGGCAGATTTTAGGGGAGAGCCTTCTCCCCGCCACCGGATCAGATGGGAAATCAAGTTTTGACCTCATTCAAGTTGTTCAAGGCCGGGCAGTTTTCTCCGCTGTCGGCAGCGATCTCGGTGGCCACAACCGTTCAATCTTTCGCTCACCGTCACCCCCGCCGCGTCAGTGCTGCGGTACTGACGGTGCTGGCCGGCTCAGCTGTGACCGCCTTCGGTGTGTCAGACCTGGGCGCTCTGCCGCAAGGCCCTGCGCCCGTCGTCACACAAATCACCGAGACGATTGAGTCCAGCCAACTTGCCGAGCACGTTCAGGCTGTGGACAGCCAGTCTCTGACGCTGTACCGCAGTGAACTCACGCGGCCAGCAGACACCGTCGACAGCCTGCTGAAGCGCCTGGGTGTGGACGATGCCGACGCCGCCCAGTTCATCCGCCATGACGCGGTGGCCGCCAACTTGTTGAAGGGGCGCACCGGCAAAGCCATCAAGGCCTTGGTCGAAGACGGCCGCTTGCGCGAACTGGTCGTGCGCGGCCCAGCTGGCGATGGCGACAACGAAACGCACTTCACCCGCTTGACCATCGAGCGCACCGCCAACGGCTTCACCGCCCGTCAGCAGATCGTGCCACTGGAAGTGCGTCAACAGTTGGTGTCCGGCACGATCCAATCGTCGCTGTTTGCCGCAGCCGATGACGCCGGCATGCCCGATGCCGTGACCACGCAAGTTGCCGAGATTTTTGGTAGCGACATCGACTTCCGCCGCGAACTGCGCAAGGGCGATACGTTCTCCGCGCTCTACGAAGCCCACACCGCCGATGGTGAGCCCATCACTTGGGGGCACGCGTCCGGCAAAGTGCTGGCGGCGCGCTTCATCAACAAGGGCGAAACGCACGACGCCGTCTGGTATCAGGAATCCGGCCGTAAAGGTGCCTACTTTGATCTGACCGGCAAGTCCAAGACGCGTGCGTTCTTGGCGTCGCCTTTGGCCTTCTCGCGTGTAACCTCGGGCTTTGCCATGCGCTTCCACCCGATCCAGAAAACCTGGAAGGCTCACTTGGGCGTGGACTTTGGCGCCCCGACCGGCACCCCCGTGCGCAGCGTGGGGAATGGCGTGGTGAGTTTCGCCGGCGTTCAAAACGGCTACGGCAACGTGGTTCAGATTCAGCACAACGGGGACCGCACCACGGTGTACGCCCACTTGAGCCGCATTGATGTGCGCCGCGGTCAGCGCATTGACCAGGGCGACCGCATTGGTGCGGTTGGCGCCACGGGCTGGGCCACCGGCCCGCACCTGCACTTCGAGTTCAAGGTCAATGGCAAGCAGATCGACCCGATGGTCATTGCCCGCGCCTCGGAAAGCCTGCAACTGTCGCCACAGTCCTTGGGTGCCTTCAAGAAGGTGGCCACCACCGTGGCCCAGCGCCTCAACCAGGCATCCGACTGGCACACCGCCGGCGCGCAAACGGGCCCTCGCTTCGAATGAAGCCGGACCTGCTCCCCTCAGCCCGCGCCAGCGGGCTTTTTTCTGAGCTGTACATCGGCTTGATGTCGGGCACCTCGCTGGATGGGGTCGATGGGGTGATCGCGCGCGCCACACCTCACGGCTGGGAAACCGTGGCCCACCAGCACCACCCCTTCCCCGCCGCATTGCGCGACAGCCTGATGGCGCTGAACACACCCGGCACGGATGAGTTGCATCGCAGCGCCCTGGCCGCGCAAGCGTTGGCACGCGTGTACGCCGAAGTGGTCGACGCGCTGCTGACCAGTAGCAGCCTGCCCGCGAGCGCCATCCAGGCGATTGGTGCGCACGGGCAAACGGTACGTCACCGCCCGGAGCTCGGCTACACCTTGCAGATCAACCAGCCCGCCCTGCTGGCCGAACTGACGGGCATCGATGTGGTGGCGGATTTTCGCAGCCGTGACGTGGCTGCCGGCGGCCAAGGCGCCCCCTTGGTCCCCGCCTTCCATCAAGCGGTGTTCGCCCACCCTGAACACACCGTGGTCGCCTTGAATGTGGGCGGCATGGCCAACCTGAGCATCCTGCGTCCAGGGCATGCCCCATTGGGCTTCGACTGCGGCCCCGGCAATGCCCTGCTCGACCTCTGGTGCCAACGACACACCGGGCTGGCCTATGACGCCAATGGCATCTGGGGGGCAAGCGGTCAGGTTCACGCCGAGGCGCTGCAAACAGGGTTGCAAGACCCCTTCTTTCTGCAAGCGCCGCCCAAAAGCACCGGGCGAGATCTGTTCAATCCGGACTGGCTGGCGCGCTGGCTGGCCACATGGCCGCAGGCCGCGTCACCGGAAGATGTGCAAGCCACGCTGTGCGAGCTGACCGCACGCAGCTCCGCAGAGGCCATCCAGCAACATGCGCCAGAAGCCAAGGAAGTGATTGTGTGCGGGGGAGGCGCCCTCAACGGCGACCTGATGCGCCGACTGGCCAGACACCTCACGGGCGCCAAGGTGCTGCGCTCCGACGAGCGAGGGCTGAACGTCATGCAGGTCGAGGCTGCCGCGTTTGCATGGCTGGCCTGGACCCATGTTCAACGGCTGGCTGGCAATGTGCCCGCCGTCACGGGCGCCGCAGGACCACGCGTCCTGGGTGCCCTGTATCCGGCTCGCTGAACCCGCCGCCGGACAATCTCAAGCCTGTTTAGACCGAGAAGCTCGAACCACAACCACAGGTGGTGGTGGCATTGGGGTTGCGGATCACAAACTGCGCGCCTTCCAGATCGTCCTTGTAGTCGATCTCGGCACCCACCAGGTATTGCAGGCTCATGGCGTCGATCAGCAGGGTCACGCCGTTCTTTTCCATCTTCGTGTCGTCGTCGTTGGCAACTTCATCGAAGGTGAAACCGTATTGGAAGCCCGAGCAACCGCCCCCCTGCACGAACACGCGCAGCTTCAGGTCAGGATTGCCCTCTTCGGCCACCAGTTCAGCCACTTTGCCCGCCGCCGCATCGGTGAAGATGATGGGAGCAGGCATGTCGGAAGCAAAGGTATCGGCGGCTTGGTCAGCAACGGCGCTCATGGGTATCTCCGTGGGGAATTCAATCGGTCTTGTACAGCCCGAATCATGACACGGCCGAGCCCGACCTTGCCATGAACACGGGCATTCATCGGTACATCAGGGCAACACCGGCACGCCGGTCAAGCCCAGGTGCTCATCGAGGCCACACATCAGGTTCATGCACTGCACAGCCTGACCCGATGCGCCCTTGGTGAGGTTGTCCTCCACCACCAGCACCATGACGGTGTCGGGCAAAGGACGGTGCACGGCGATGCGCACGGTGTTCGAGGCACGCACCGAGCGGGTTTCCGGGGCGCTGCCAGCCGGCAGCACATCCACAAAGCGCTCGCCACGGTAAGCCTCTTCAAACACAGCCTGCAGATCAGCAGCCTGACCGGCACTGTTCAGGCGGGCATAGAGCGTGGAATGAATGCCGCGGATGATGGGCAACAAATGGGGCACAAACAAGCAGTTGACGCTGCTATCGCCCGCAATGGCGCGCAACTGCTGGTTGATTTCGGGACCATGACGGTGCCCCTTCACGCCATAGGCCTTGAAGTTGTCCGCCGCCTCGGGCAGCAGTGTGTGGACTTCAGCCTTGCGACCCGCCCCCGACACGCCGGACGCACAGTTGGCGATCAGACCCGTGGTCTCGATCAGCTTGTTCTTGAGCAGTGGTGCAAAACCCAACTGCACCGAGGTGGGGTAGCAGCCCGGATTGCCGATCACACGCGCACGCTTGATGGCCTCGCGGTTGATTTCAGGCAGGCCGTACACGGCCTCGGACAAGATGTCCGGGCAGGTGTGCGCCATGCCGTACCACTTCTCGAACTCGGCGGTGTCTTGCAGGCGGAAGTCAGCTGCCAGGTCGATCACCTTGACGCCTGCCGCCAGCAACTCGCGGGCCTGCGCCATCGCGACGCCGTGGGGCGTGGCAAAGAACACCACATCGCATTCCGTCAGCTTGGCGTCATCTGGCGTCACAAACGCCAGGTTCACGTGTCCGCGCAAGCTGGGATACATATCAGCCACCGGCATGCCAGCCTCTTTGCGCGAGGTGATGGCCTGGATCTGGACTTGCGGGTGCTGAGACAGCAAACGCAAAAGCTCCACACCGGTGTAGCCAGTTCCGCCGACGATGCCGACCTTGATCATGAGGTGTCCTTTTGGAAAATCAGGAAGGTATAAAGAATAAACCCGCCCGAGGCGCGGGCCTGGGGCGGGGTACTGGAAACCGATTGTTTGACACAACCGGTCCAGGAAGTTCGATCAGCGCTTGCTGAACTGCTTACGACGACGAGCGCCGTGCAGACCGACCTTCTTACGTTCGACTTCACGAGCATCGCGAGTCACGAAGCCTGCGCGGCTCAGTTCGGACTTCAGCGTTGCATCGTAGTCGATCAGAGCACGGGTCACGCCGTGACGCACAGCGCCAGCTTGACCGGATTCGCCACCGCCATGGACGTTGACCTTGATGTCGAAAGCTTCGACATTGTTGGTCAGCACCAGAGGCTGCTTGACGACCATGATCGAGGTCTGACGGCCGAAATATTGCTCAACGGGCTTGCCGTTGACGATGATTTGGCCAGTGCCCTTCTTGATGAAGACGCGGGCGACGGACGACTTGCGACGGCCGGTGCCATAGTTCCAGTTACCAATCATGTGGCCGCTCCTTAGATTTCCAGGGCCTTGGGCTGCTGGGCGGTGTGCGGATGCTCACTACCTGCGTAGACCTTCAGCTTCTTGATCATGGCGTAGCCCAGAGGACCCTTGGGCAGCATGCCCTTGACGGCCTTCTCGATGGCGCGGCCAGGATGCTTGGCTTGCATGTCCTTGAACTTCGTGGCGTAGATGCCGCCAGGGAAGCCAGAGTGACGGTAGTAGATCTTGTCGGTGGCCTTGGTGCCGGTGACGCGGATCTTGTCGGCGTTGACGATGACGATGTAGTCGCCGGTGTCCACGTGAGGCGTATAAATGGCCTTGTGCTTGCCGCGCAGACGGAGTGCCACTTCGCTGGCGACACGTCCGAGCACCTTATCGGTGGCGTCGATCACAAACCACTCGTGCGTCACTTCTGCCGGCTTGGCGCTGAAGGTCTTCATGAGATTTCCTAAGTAAAAAACTGGCTGACTGTCACCATTGGCACCTCTTCTTGGAAATTGGAGGCCTCTCAAGCAACGAGCCACGGGCGCAAAAAAGTTCAGCGCACCCGCAATCGCAAGCCACATCAGCACCGGCACACGCCAACACCAACGCAACCCTCCCGGCAGCCATGTCGGGAATCGTGCATTCTAGCTGGAATTTCATCAAACCCGCAAGAGCCCTGACGTACGGCAACCCCATCGGTCTTAACGCAGCACAAAAAAAGACCAGAATTGGACTATCAAGCACCAACTTGAAGCATTAATCGCCTTGCGACAGGCACAATATTCGCCTAGCATCCGGGTTAACCCTGACCATGTTGCGATGCAGCATGCCGATGCCACAGAGGTGTCTGGGCAAGAAAGGGGTCGACATGACCGCCACAAAACCATCAGAAGAGTTGGATCGCTTTGGCTTAGGCCCACAAGGGGGCATGGTTACCCATGCGCGACCACGTCTGCCCGACGGCTGGATCCCGATCCGCGACTTGCATGCACGCCATCGCAAGCGCATCCTTGATCATTTGCTGCAACTCGACGAGCACGACCGCTATCTGCGCTTTGGCTTCCAGGCCACCACGCAGCAAATGACCCAGTACGTCGCCTCCATTGACTTCAAGCGTGACGAGGTCTTTGGCATCTTTGACAAGCACCTGCATCTGGTTGCGGTGGCGCACTTGGCGGCCATGCCCGAAAAACAGGCGGGCAGCGTGGATTCCACGCATCGCGGGCGCGCCATGGAGTTTGGCGTGTCCGTTCTGCCAGCAGGACGAGGCAAAGGCTTGGGGCTGCGCCTGTTCATGCACGCCATCACCCACGCGCGCAACCAGCACGCCAGCCACCTGATGATCCATGCGTTGAGCGAAAACGCGCCCATGCTGCGCATCGCAACCAAGGCGGGTGCCACGCTGGAATACGACGACGGGCAAGACGCTGAAGCGTGGCTGAAGCTGCCCCCTGACACCATGAAAACCCACCTCAACAGCTCGCTGCAATCGCTGGCGGCCGAGGTGATTTATCGGGTGAAGTACCGCGCCATCCACATCAGCGATTGGTTGCGGATGCTGATGTCCACCAACTGACCCAGCCCCTCAAGCAACAAAGCCACGGCCTTGACGGCACGTGGCTTTGTTTTGGGGTGAACGCGCCGCGCGCGCCCACTCCCCCCGCTCAGACGGCGGCCGTCATGAGCAGTTGATTGACACGGCGCACATAAGCCGCCGGATCTTCGAGCTGACCACCTTCGGCCAGCAAGGCCTGATCAAACAGGATGTGCGCCAGATCGTCAAAGTGCGCGCTGGCTTCCAGCTTCTTGACCAGCGCGTGCTCCGGATTGACCTCCAGCACAGGTTTGACTTCAGGAGCCGACTGCCCCGCCTGCTTAAGCAGGCGAGCCAGGTGTGCACTCATGTCGCCCGACTCGGTCACCAGACAAGCCGGCGAGTCGACCAGACGAGTGGTCACACGCACCTCTTTGGCACGCTCACCCAGCGCAGTCTTCAAGCGCTCCAGCACGGGCTTGAAGGTTGCTGCGGCTTCCTCGGCCTTCTTTTTCTCTTCTTCGTCCTGCAGCTTGCCCAGGTCAACCGCCCCCTTGGTGACGTTTTGCAGCGGCTTGTCTTCGAAGTCATACAGGTGAGACAGCAGCCACTCATCGACCCGGTCGGTCAGCAGCAGCACCTCGATGCCCTTCTTCTTGAAGACTTCCAGCTGCGGGCTGTTCTTGGCCGCCGCCAGACTGTCAGCCGTGATGACATAGATGGCGTCCTGACCGTCCTTCATGCGCGACACGTAGTCCGCCAGTGACACGGTTTGCTCGCCCGACTCGTCATGCGTGGAGGCGAAGCGGTACAGCCTGGCCAAGCGCTCGCGGTTGGCAAAATCTTCACCAATGCCCTCTTTCAGCACCGAGCCGAATTCTTGCCAGAACGCCGCATATTGCTCGCGCTTGGCTTGGTCTTCGTTGTTCGCCAGGTCTTCGAGCATGCTCAGCACGCGCTTGGTGCAACCCTCGCGAATGGCCTTGACGTCGCGGCTTTCCTGCAGAATTTCGCGACTCACGTTGAGCGGCAAGTCGGCCGAGTCGATCACACCCTTGACGAAGCGCAGGTAGTTCGGCAACAACGCTTCGGCGTCGTCCATGATGAACACGCGCTTGACGTAGAGCTTCAAGCCCCCCTTCTTGTCGCGGTTCCACAGGTCATAAGGTGCTTTTTGGGGCACATACAGCAGCTGCGTGTACTCGCTGCGGCCTTCCACGCGGTTGTGGGTGTGGGTCAGCGGGTCTTCGCTGTCGTGACTGATCTGCTTGTAAAACTCGTTGTACTGTTCGGGCGTGATGTCGCTCTTGGCGCGGGTCCACAGGGCCGCCGCCTTGTTGACGGTCTCCCACTCGTTTTGAGCGACGTATTCACCCTTGTCTTTGTCCCACTCCTCTTTTTGCATGAGGATGGGCAGCGAGATGTGATCCGAGTACTTGCCAATGATGCTGCGCAGCTTCCAGGCCGCCAGGTACTCGTCTTCGCCGTCACGCAGGTGCAGGATGATGTCGGTGCCGCGGGTGGGCTTGGTGATGGCATCGACATCAAAGTCGCCCGTGCCCTCGCTGACCCAGCGCACGCCCTCTTCAGCCGGCAAGCCGGCGCGGCGCGATTCCACGGTGATCTTGTCGGCCACGATGTAGCCGCTGTAGAAGCCCACACCGAACTGACCAATCAGTTGCGCGTCTTTTTGTTGATCGCCGGACAGGCGCCCCATGAACTCCTTGGTCCCGGACTTCGCGATGGTGCCCAGGTGATCAATGGCTTCCTGGGCGCTCATGCCGATGCCGTTGTCACGGATGGTGAGCGTGCGGTTGGCCTTGTCGACCAGGATGCGCACCTCCAGATTCGGCGAGTCTTCATAGAGGGCGCTGTTGTCGAGCGCCTCGAAGCGCAGCTTGTCGCAGGCATCAGACGCGTTGGAGATCAACTCACGCAGGAAGATCTCTTTGTTGGAATACAGCGCGTGGGTCACCAGGTGCAGCAGCTGCTTGACCTCGGCCTGGAAGGAATGAGTTTGCTTTGTCATGGCGTGTTCTGAAGCAACAAAGGGGTTGCGAAACCAATGCGAACCTCATGTGGCGACGCCCGCGTTGTTTTCAAGAGCGCGCGTTTTGCAGATTTTTTGCGACACCTCTTGCGCACCTCTCATTTTTCGGCATATACTTTCAGTCTCGTTGGCGCTTTAGCTCAGCCGGTTAGAGCGACGGAATCATAATCCGCAGGTCCGGGGTTCGAATCCCTGAAGCGCCACCAGAATTTCCCTAAGCGTGACAACGACTTAGACAACAAAGCCACCCTCGCGGTGGCTTTTTGCTTTGCGGTCCATGTGTTACTTGTAGGCAATCTGTAGGCAACTTGCCTGAATGCGGACGCGTACCGTCACTATGCAGGCAGCACCTTGAGATGACGCATCACCCCGGCGCAGTGGCCCGTCAGGGGGAGCACGGTGCGCCCACCAACTCCCGGCGCAGGGCGTCGGCGCGTTGGTAGGCATCCACACTGGTGCAGGGCACCACGATGCACCGGTCCGCCACAGCCTCGGCAATGGTCAAGGCATCGCGCACCAAGCGACTCAGGACGGCGGCATAGTCGCTCATCTGTTCGGTGTCCAGGGCTTCGCATTGGGTGCGAGCATTCGCGGCAGCAGTGCCCAGCACACCCAGCATGGCGCGAGCTTGGTTCAGGTGCTGACACAGTGCATCGGTATCCGGGCTGGTGGGGGTGTCGTTGGCGGCTTGGTAGCTGTGCATGGTCGTGTGTCCTTGGGTTGACTGTTGACGGTCTGGACTGTGCCACTGCCCCCCACGTACAACCTAACGCCAGCCCGTAAACCTGAAAGGTGCGTAAGCCTAATGCGATGGGTTGTGCGCCGCTGCACAAACTCTGCGCGGGCTGTCGTGTTGCCACTTGCCAGCGGCGCAGGGGACGGGCTGGGGCTGGCGGCACCGGGCACCGGGCACTGGGCACTGAGCCGCTGGGCCCAGGCTGTGTGACGCTGCGCACGGTGCGCAGGGGCTGGGCTGGGTGCGGGTGACGGGCTGCAAAAGGCGTCTGGGCCCCTGACGCTCAGCACTGACGCAGGGGGGCGGAGAGCCGTCGTGATCGGGAGAATTGCAAAATCTGAAACTTAATTAGATTCCAAGTGCCCCCTGTTTGGTCAGTGTGTATGGTTCAACCCTGGAGGTGTGAGCTGTCCAACAGCGCCCGAAATCTCCATTGCAAAAGCCGATGCTCACCTGTTCGTTTTTCCTCGGACACCAGCGCACGCAACATGGTGCCGATACCTGCGACATCACACCCTCCCGGCAGACCTGAGTGTGTGACCAAAAATAGGGACCAAAAAGCACCGCGCCCATAGCCTTACCCCCTCTCTTTAGAGAGGGGTAGGAAGGCGGGTTTTGGTCATATTTTTTGGTCAAACACGATGCCCACTTTTTTGAAAACTTGAGGCAACAAAAAGCCGGGTGTAATGCCCGGCTGTAGGGATGGTGAGGTGTGCCGCTATGCTGGATTTGTCACCAGCCCTTGCTGGGTGTTCACCAGTCCGCGGGCCGACCATGCTTTCTGCACCCCCGAGTTCGACACCAAATGCTGTATGAAGCGCCCCGGGTTTCGCGGAGGCCAGTTGGTTTAAGTCAGGCGGTCACGGCCTGACCAGCGTGTTGTTGGTGGTAGTTTGCCTCGAACTCGGCTGGCGGGACATTGCCCAGCGGCCCCATCAATCGATGGTGATTGA
>NZ_JBLIZW010000097.1:0-4845 GCF_048860245.1 Aquabacterium sp.
TCCACTGCACGCTCAGGCGTGGGGATGTAGGTGTCCAGAGCTTCGGCCAGCTTGTCGATGGCTTGCTCGCCCAGAGGACCCTTGTCGCCTTCCAGAGCCAGCTTGGCGGAGCCGCGCACGATGGGGGTGTCGTCGCCTGGGAAGTCATACTTGTCCAGGAGTTCGCGCACTTCCATTTCGACGAGTTCGAGCAGTTCTTCGTCGTCCACCATGTCGCACTTGTTCAGGAACACGATGATGTAAGGCACGCCCACTTGGCGAGCCAGCAGGATGTGTTCACGGGTCTGGGGCATTGGGCCGTCAGCTGCGGAGCACACCAGGATGGCGCCGTCCATTTGAGCAGCGCCAGTGATCATGTTCTTCACATAGTCAGCGTGGCCGGGGCAGTCCACGTGAGCGTAGTGGCGGTTAGCGGTTTCGTATTCAACGTGGGCAGTGTTGATGGTAATGCCGCGTGCCTTTTCTTCGGGCGCTGCGTCGATTTCATCGTACTTCTTGGCTTCGCCGCCGAACTTGGCAGACAGCACGGTTGCGATAGCAGCCGTCAGGGTCGTCTTGCCATGATCCACGTGACCGATCGTGCCCACGTTGACGTGAGGCTTGGTACGCTCGAATTTTCCTTTTGCCATTTTTCCGACTCCGAAAAATATCTATCTCAAAACAACAGGATCTCGGCGCAACCAGAACCGGACGCACCTTCAAATGGTGCCCATGGCGGGAATCGGACCCGCGACCTCTCCCTTACCAAGGGAGTGCTCTAACACTGAGCCACATGGGCAAATCTGATCATCACAAAAAATAATGACAGACGAAAAACCAAAGAACCAAAAAAGTGGAGCGGGAGACGGGAATCGAACCCGCGTCATTAGCTTGGAAGGCTAGGGTTCTACCATTGAACTACTCCCGCATTGGCTTTTCAGCCTTTGCGAAGCTCGTCAAACCGACAAGCCACTCACTAAATTTGGTGGAGGGGACTGGATTCGAACCAGTGTAGGCGTAAGCCAACAGATTTACAGTCTGCCCCCTTTAGCCACTCGGGCACCCCTCCGAAGAATTTCGAATTCTAGCACGACTTTCATCAACACCAACAAAAATCGGCAAAAAGACAAAAGATTTGGCGCGGCTGGCGGGGATCGAACCCACGACCCTTGGCTTCGGAGGCCAATACTCTATCCACTGAGCTACAGCCGCGCTAATTGACGTGCAAGCCCAACATTATTGCACGCAAGCACACAACAACAACGACACGGAAACATCAAACCGCGCCATCACACCATTTAAGACCCAGACCCAACAAAAAGGCGTCAGTCGCACTCGCACCCACTTTCACCAAATCAAACGCCCCCTGACACAAGATCCAGTTTTGAATGAGTCCATCGAACAGAGCATGCAAAGCGACCGCAGCCTCATGCGGAGACAGAGAGACCGGCAACGGACTCACCTCAGCCGCCAAAGCGAAGTCTTTGGCAAGTTGCGCCGTGAAAGCACCCGACGCAGCAATGTGCCGATCCCGGATAGCCGCCATCTCTTCCACATACTCAACTTTGTACATGGCAATTTCAAACACACGCCGGGCCTGGGCATTCGATGCCACAGCCCCCAAAACAAACGCCATCACCGAACGCAGACGCCCCACAGGATCACCACTCGCAAGACACGAGAACTGAGCACAGCCCTCCTCCAAAGGCAGCGTCACGCGATCCATCATGGCGTTAAACAGATCGACCTTATCTTTGAAGTGCCAGTAGATCGCCCCGCGCGTCGCCCCCGCCGCCGAGGCAATGTCACTCAACGAAGCCCGCGACACGCCCTTTTCACAAAACACACGCTCGGCCGCATCAATCAATCCATTGCGTGTCGCAGCTGCGTCTTCCTTGGTCCTGCGCGCCATCTCCACCATCCATTTCTTTAACGGCAACCCGAAAATCCGCGGTCACCATTCAATTATACATTCACGATTGTATGTATAATCCCGCACCTTATCCGTCGGGCTTTCGTTCGACTGCAATCTACTGTGGTCATCTTCTTCGGCTTCTGAAATGATCGACCTGCCCTCGCTCCAGCTTCAAAGGAATTCCATGAAGAGCTTGCATGACGCGCCATCCACACCACACCATCCACCTCGCATGCAAGCACGGCTTGTTGTCGGCATGCTCGCTTCCGCGCTGATAGCGGCTGGCTGCACCAAGGAAGCGCCAACGGCACCCAGCGCTGCAGGACAGAGGCCTGCCGTTGAAGTGGGTACTGTCACGGCGACTCCAGGCGATGTGGGTCTGGTCACCGAGTTGCCAGGGCGCGTGGAGGCTTCCAGGGTGGCTCAAGTGCGCGCCAGGGCAGCAGGCATCTTGCAGCAACGGATGTTCAAAGAGGGCAGCGACGTGAAGGCGGGACAAACCCTGTTCCGTATCGATGAAGCCCCCTACGCAGCGGCCTTGGACAGCGCCAGGGCCAACCAAGCCAAGGCAGAAGCCAACCTGGCACAAACGCAAGCGCAGCTGGAACGGTACCGTCCGTTGGTCGAAGCCAATGCGATCAGCAAGCAAGATTTCGTCAACGCAGAGGCTGCCGTCAAACAATCCCAGGCAGACGTAGCCTCGACCAAGGCCGCGGTGCGTACCGCAGGCATCAACTTGGGTTACGCAACGGTCACAGCACCGATTTCAGGCCGAATCGGCAGGGCCCTCGTGACAGAAGGTGCGCTGGTAGGTCAAGGCGATGCGACGCCTCTGGCTGTCATCCAGCAAATTGACCCTGTCTACGTCAACTTCACTCAATCTGCCAACGACATTCTTCAGCTGCGCAAAGCCATGGCCAGCGGCCAATTCAAGCGCGCGGAGGGCAAAGACGCAGCGAGCGTGCGCCTGATCTTGAGCGATGGAACGGAGTACGAGCACCCTGGCAAGCTCCTGTTTTCCGACCTGACAGTGGACTCCACCACAGGCCAAATCACCTTGCGCGCCGAGGCGCCCAACCCCAAGGGTGAACTGTTGCCAGGCTTGTACCTGCGGGTCAAGCTGGAGCAAGCCCAGGCCAGCAATGCCATCACCCTTCCGCAGCAGGCCGTGACACGCACACAGCAAGGGGACATCGTCAACGTAGTCGCTGAAGACGGAAAAGTCAGCCAGCGCGCAGTCAAGATCAGCGCGGCGAAGAACAACCGTTGGGTTGTTCGCGAAGGACTACAGGCGGGCGAAAAAGTCATGGTGGACGGCTTCCAGAAGCTGCAAATGCTTCCACCTGGCACGCCCGTGAAAGCGGTCCCTTGGCAAGCACCGGGTCAAGCAGCAGCACCTGCGCCTGCCGCCGACGCATCCGCCGCTAAGCCCTGAGAGGCATACACATGGCCAAGTTTTTTATTGACCGCCCCATCTTCGCGTGGGTGATTGCACTGTTCATCATGGTGCTGGGGGGCGTTGCCATCACGCAGCTCCCCATCTCGCAATATCCCCCGGTTGCACCGCCTTCGATCGTTATCAATGCGTCTTACCCGGGCGCTTCTGCGCAAACGCTGGAGGACAGCGTTCTTTCCGTGATCGAGCGTGAAATGAACGGGTCGCCAGGGCTCATCTACATGGAGTCTGTGGCCCAGGCCGATGGTTCTGGGAGCATCACCCTGAGCTTCCAACCCGGAACCAACGCCGACTTGGCGCAAGTGGACGTGCAAAACCGCCTGTCGCGCGCGTCTCCGCGGTTGCCTTCTACCGTAACGCAACAAGGCGTGCGCGTGGACAAGTCGCGGTCCAACTTCTTGCTGTTCACGATGCTTTCGTCCAGCAACCCAGAAACCGATACCGTCGCGCTGGGTGACTATGCTTCCCGCAACGTGGTGCCAGAGTTGCAGCGACTGAAAGGCATTGGGCAAGCGCAACTCTTCGGTACCGAGCGTGCCATGCGGATCTGGATCGATCCCGCAAAGATGCTGAGCTTCAACATCTCCACCGCGGAGATCACGGCCGCCATCCGGGCGCAGAACGCGCAGGTTGCCAGCGGCACCATCGGTGATCTGCCCAACCTGTCTGGCCAGGGCATCTCAGCAACAGTGGTCGTTAGCGGGCAGCTGTCTACCGTCGAGCAATTCTCCAACATCATTCTTCGGGCCAACGCCGATGGCTCCACCGTTCGCCTCAAGGATGTGGCGCGCGTGGAGTTGGGTGGCCAAGCCTACGCTACCGCGGCTCGACTGAACGGGAAACCCGCCGTGGGTATCGGCGTCCAACTGTCGCCCAGTGGGAACGCGCTGGAGGCCGCAAAAGCAGTCCGCACCAAGATGGACGAGCTCTCGCGCTACTTCCCAGAAGGCATGAGCTGGAGCATTCCTTACGACAGTTCTCGCTTCGTGGATATCTCTATCACCCAGTTGGCCAAGACGCTGCTTGAAGCCGTCGCCCTGGTGTTCCTGGTGATGTTCCTGTTTCTGCAGAACTGGCGCTATACCGTCATCCCCACCATTGTGGTCCCCATCGCCTTGCTGGGTACCTTCGCCACCTTGCTGGCTCTGGGCTTCTCGATCAACGTGCTCACCATGTTCGGCATGGTGCTGGTGATCGGTATCGTCGTGGACGACGCTATCGTCGTGGTGGAAAACGTCGAACGCATCATGAGCGAGGAAGGGCTGTCCCCGCTAGAAGCCACGCGCAAAGCCATGCGCCAGATCTCAGGCGCCATCATCGGCGTGACCGTGGGGCTGATCTCGGTGTTCGTCCCACTGGCCTTCTTTGCAGGCTCTACCGGCAACATCTACCGCCAGTTTGCGGCCACCATGGCCACGTCCATCGCCTTCTCGGCCTTCCTGGCGCTGTCGCTCACGCCGGCGCTCTGCGCCACGCTGCTCAAGCCGGTGCAGGC
>NZ_JBLIZW010000098.1:0-4836 GCF_048860245.1 Aquabacterium sp.
GGGCTTTTTTATGTGCGCCGAAGGGCGCGCTCAGGCTCGCACGTTGTTGACCAGCGCGCGCAGGCCAGTTTCATTGGTGATCCGAATGTCGCGCTGCTTGACCTCCAGCAGCCCCTCTTCCTGGAACTTCGAGAAGGTGCGGCTCACCGTTTCAAGTTTCAGGCCAAGGTAGCTGCCAATTTCTTCGCGTGTCATGCGCAGCACGAGGGCGGATGCAGAGAATCCGCGCGCGTGCAAGCGTTGGGTGAGGTTCAACAAGAATGCAGCCAAACGCTCTTCAGCGCGCATGCTGCCGAGCAACAGCATCACACCGTGGTCACGAACAATCTCGCGGCTCATGATCTTGTGGAACTGATGTTGCAGATCAGAAAACTCTCGGGACAGGTCTTCCAGTTGTGCGTAGGGAATCACGCACACCTGAGAGTCTTCCAGAGCGATGGCATCGCAGGCGTGGCGATCGGTACTGATGCCGTCCAGACCCAGCAGCTCACCGGCCATTTGAAAACCGGTGACCTGATCTCGGCCGTCTTCAGACGACACGCGGGTCTTGAAGAAGCCTGTGCGAACCGCGTAAACAGAACGGAAGGGATCGCCGGTGTGGAACAGTGCGTCACCACGTTTGACTGTCTTGCGGGTGGCGACCAGCGAATCCAGATGATTCAGTTGTGGCTGGCTCAAACCAACCGGGAGGCAAAGCTCACGCAGGTTGCAGCTAGAGCAGGCAACCTTGAAGTTGTCCAGTTTCACTCCGCCAGACGATGCTTGCCCGTGATCACATTGGTGTGCTTTGTCAGTAGCGTTAGCGTCGGCGATCGGAAATGTACTGTTCAACATGAGAAACCTCAAAACGTGCCCGATTGTTCCCAGAACACCGTTCCGGACCTTGAGTTGGATCAACCCTGCAAGCCGTGAGTTTGGCACAGTCGCCGGCATGAGTAAATCCGCCTTGATTTCAAACGGTCCGGTTGCCCCCGTCGTGACGACTGACATGCTCGCACGACTGGATGTCAACGGGCCTCGATACACCTCGTATCCTACCGCGGATCGATTTGTAGAAGCCTATGGCCCCACGCACTACATCCAGGCGTTGCAGCAGCGCGCAGACGGAGCCGGTGCCGTTGGTGGCGGTGTTGCGCCGTTGTCGGTGTATGTGCACATCCCCTTTTGTGAATCGGTTTGCTATTACTGCGCCTGCAACAAGGTGATTACAAAGCATCACGACCGTGCTGTCGAGTACCTTGCTGCTTTGAGAACCGAGATTGATCTCACCGTCGAGCACCTTGGTCGCGGCCAGACCTTGTCTCAGCTGCATTTTGGTGGTGGAAGTCCAACATTCCTGACCGATGACGAGCTGGAAGGTTTGATCGCCACGTTGCAGGAAGCCTTCCGGTTTGTGCCTGGTGGCGAATACTCCATCGAAGTCGACCCTCGCACGATTGATGTGGGCCGGCTGAAGCGTCTCGCTGCAATGGGCTTCAACCGCTTGAGCTTTGGTGTGCAGGACTTTGATCCGCACGTCCAGCAGGCTGTCCATCGTGTTCAACCTTATGAGCAGGTTGCTCAGTTGGTCGAGGCTGCGCGCGAAGAAGGCTTTGCGTCCATCAACATGGACCTCATCTACGGTCTGCCCAAGCAGACCCCGGAGAGCTTTGAGCGGACGTTGGAGCAGGTGTCCAGCCTCAAGCCTGACCGTATTGCTTTGTACGCGTATGCGCACTTGCCGCAGCGCTTCAAACCCCAGCGTCGAATTGACGCCGCGGCGCTGCCTAAAGCCGGTGACAAGCTGGGTATGTTGTCCATGGCCATCCAGAAGTTTGGCGCGGCTGGCTATGACTACATTGGCATGGACCACTTTGCTTTGCACCATGACAGCTTGGCTGTCGCAAAGCGCCAAGGACGGCTGCATCGCAATTTCCAAGGCTACAGCACGCATCCTGACAGTGATCTGATTGGCTTGGGTGTGTCGGCCATCGGCAAGGTGGGGGCGCATTACTGCCAAAATGCCAAGACCCTGGAAGACTATTACGACTCCCTTGAGCGTCGTGAGTTACCGATTGTGCGTGGATTGGCGCTGTCGCGAGACGATCTGGTGCGCCGTGCAGTGATCATGGCGGTGATGTGCCAGGGGCGTGTGGACATTGAGTCCATTGAACTCGCTTACCTGATCAATTTCCGGCAATACTTCGAGGCTGAGTTGCGCCTGTTGGAGCCGCTCGTTGAGTCGGGGCTGGTGCAGATGGAGTCGGATGGTGTTCGGGTTACGCCGCTGGGTTGGTATTTTGTGCGCGCGGTTGCCATGGTGTTCGACCGCTACATCCAAGCCGACAAGACGCTCGAGAAGTTCTCCCGCATCATTTAAGCCCATGCTTCCAGTCGGAGGTCGGTCATGCTGACCGGCCTGATGCTGACCGCCTTCCTGATGGGTTTGGGCGGCATTCCACACTGCGTTGCGATGTGCGGGACGGCCTGCGCGGCTGCATTCCCGCGGGGTATCTCGCCTTTGGCGATGGTGGGGCGGTGCATTGGGTATGCCGTCCTCGGCTCTGTCGCGGCTTCGGCCGCCGGCCTCGCATCGCAATTCGGACGCTCAATGACCATCCTGCAGCCCTTCTGGGTGATGCTGCAGGTTGGTGCCGTATTCATGGGCTTGTGGCTGCTGTGGTACGGCGTGGTGCCGCGCCAACTCGACATGGTCGGTGTGCATGCTTACCACCGGGTGCGCAGCAAGTTGGGTGCGTTTTCTTGGGCCGATCGTTACCCATTTGCGCGCGCGCTGTTGCCGCTCCTTTCAGGGTGTCTTTGGGCTGTGTTGCCTTGTGGTTTGTTGTATGCCGCAGTCGTCGTGGCCGCGCTGGCGCCTCATTTTTGGGGTGGCGCGCTGGTGATGCTTGCATTTGCCGCACCTGGTGCTGCGGGCATCTGGTTTACGCCGCAATTGCTGCGCAAACTATCTGGTCAGAGCGGTGAACCACGAGCAATCGTGGGCACAGGTGGTGCTGTGGTGCCCATCCTGTGGCACGGTTCGCCCCCCAAGGGTGACCCTTCTGTGCCAGCTGCGGGTGCTGCTGTGGGTGGTGACGCGCGATGGGCCGTCCGGCTCTCCGGTTTGTGCTTGTCCCTCATGGCCGCGTGGGCTGTGTGGCACCAGTTGGTGGCCCAGTGGCAAGCGTGGTGCGCCTGATTTGGCGCAATTAGTCGCAGCTAATCAGCAACCCCTCAGGGGATTCCCGATGTAGAAGTGCTGGTGCTGTGGAAAGCGTCGCGTAGAATCAAAAGATGCAATGCCGATATCCATGGCATTGCTTTTCACGGATACGCCAAACGCGGAGACCACAACTATGTATCAGCACATCAAGGTGCCCGAAGGTGGGCAGAAGATCACGGTGAACCCGGACTTCTCGCTCAACGTACCTCACAACCCCATCATCCCCTATATCGAAGGGGACGGCACTGGTTTCGATATCACGCCAGTGATGATCAAGGTGGTGGACGCCGCAGTTGAGAAGGCTTATGGCGGTCAGCGCAAGATCCATTGGATGGAAATCTACGCTGGCGAAAAGTCAACGCGTGTGTACGGCCCGGATGTGTGGCTGCCCGAAGAAACTCTGCAAGTCTTGAAGGACTACGTGGTGTCCATCAAGGGGCCTCTGACGACCCCGGTCGGCGGCGGCATCCGTTCGTTGAACGTGGCTTTGCGTCAAGAGTTGGATCTCTACGTTTGTTTGCGCCCCGTCACTTACTTCAAGGGTGTGCCTTCGCCAGTGAAGGAGCCCGAAAAGATCGACATGGTGATCTTCCGTGAAAACTCGGAAGACATCTATGCCGGCATTGAGTTCGAAGCGCAGAGCGACAAGGCCAAGAAGCTGATCAGCTTCCTGCAGACCGAATTCGGTGTGAAGAAGATCCGTTTCCCCGAAACCTCCGGCATCGGCATCAAGCCAGTGTCCAAGGAAGGGACCGAGCGTCTGGTGCGCAAGGCCCTGCAATACGCCATCGACAATGACAAGCCCAGCGTGACCATCGTTCACAAGGGCAACATCATGAAGTACACCGAAGGTGGCTTCCGCGACTGGGGTTATGCACTGGCTCAAAACGAGTTTGGCGCCGAACTGATTGATGGCGGTCCATGGTGCAAGTTCAAGAACCCCAAGACCGGCAAGGACATCATCGTCAAGGATGCGATTGCTGACGCTTTCTTGCAGCAAATCCTGTTGCGTCCCGCTGAGTACAGCGTGATCGCCACGTTGAACCTGAACGGCGATTACATCTCTGATGCGCTGGCAGCACAGGTTGGTGGTATCGGTATCGCCCCTGGTGCAAACCTGTCGGATTCGGTTGCCATGTTCGAGGCGACCCACGGTACGGCGCCGAAGTACGCTGGCAAGGACTATGTGAACCCCGGTTCCGAAATCCTGTCTGCAGAAATGATGCTGCGCCACATGGGCTGGTTTGAGGCCGCAGACCTGATCATCAGCTCGATGAACGGTGCAATCCAGAGCAAGAAAGTGACATACGACTTTGCCCGTCTGATGGACGGCGCGACCCAGGTGTCTTGCTCGGCCTTCGGCCAAGTCATGATCGATCACATGTGATCGGTAGCAGGCATCCGTGCCTGTCAAAAAAGCCCGCCTTCAAGGCGGGCTTTTTCATTAGGCGCCCCTTGGGCTCAATCAAGCCCAAGCGGTTGCGAGCTCAATGAGGGCGCAGGCTGCTTTGCGCGCTCATTTCACGGAAGTGCAGGTCGCTCAACGGGTCTGTCACCGTGCCGACTGGCGTGCTGAAGCGCCCCGGGTTTCGCGGAGGCCAGTTGGTTTAAGTCAGGCGGTCACGGCCTGA
>NZ_JBLIZW010000099.1:0-3209 GCF_048860245.1 Aquabacterium sp.
AGTCCACGTTGCTGGGCAATACCTGCGGCGAGGGCAAAGCCCCGAACACCGCGGCGTACTGCAACCACCCCAACCGGCGCACCTGTGCCGACGCGCTGCTCGCTGTCCCTGCTGCCATGCTCGCTCCCATGCCGATTCCGATTGGAATCCAGCTTAGAGACACCCGGTCCCGCAGCCAAGGTCGCTTGCCCCGAATGGATAACCCTCGTCAGCGGCTTACCGTGGTGCCGGCCTTGGGCAAGGACATGCCACGACCAGTCCCATGCGCCAGACAGCCCCCTCTCCTCGGTGTGCGCCCCAAACGCAAAAAAGCCCGCAGGGATGAGCTGCGGGCTTCGGTACCAGGACAGGCGCAAGCGCCTGTCGGGCACGAGATCACTTCTTGCGCAGGCGGCGGATGGCAGCCAACTGAGCCACCAGTTCGGCCAGTTCGCTTTGCGCGCGGGCCAGGTCCAGTTCGCCCTTGGCGTTCTGCACGGCTTCCTCGGCCAAACGCTTGGCTTCGGTCGCCTTGGCTTCGTCCAGGTCGTGACCGCGGATGGCGGTATCGGCCAGCACGGTCACGCAGTGAGGCTGCACTTCCAGAATGCCGCCAGCCACGAAGACGAACTCTTCTTCGTTGTTGTCAGCGCGCTGGATGCGCACGGCGCCCGGCTTGATGCGGGTGATCAGCGGGGTGTGACGCGGCAGGATGCCAAGCTCACCCACCTCACCCGGCAGGGACACCAGCGTGGCTTCGCCCGAGAAGATCGACTCTTCGGCGGAGACCACATCAACGTGAATGGTGGACATATCGAGCTTTCAAAAGAGGTTCAACGATTTGCACCGTCCGAAGACAGCTTTCACACGATCTCAAACGGCGCAAGAAGCAAGCAATCGGGTGTGGATCAAGGCGCTGCGCACCACCGTAGCGGAAGCTACGGTGAGCACGGCAACGCCGAACCACGCCCGAGTGCGCCGCTTATTGCATCGTCTTGGCCTTTTCGAAGGCTTCGTCGATCGTGCCAACCATGTAGAAGGCCTGCTCGGGCAGTGCATCGCACTCGCCGTTCACGATCATCTTGAAGCCGCGGATGGTTTCCTTCAGAGGCACGTACTTGCCAGGTGCGCCGGTGAACACTTCGGCGACGTGGAAAGGCTGCGACAGGAAACGCTGGATTTTACGGGCGCGGGCCACCAGCAGTTTGTCTTCCGGAGCCAGTTCGTCCATGCCCAGAATGGCGATGATGTCGCGCAGTTCCTTGTAGCGCTGCAGCGTGTTTTGCACGGCGCGGGCCACTTGGTAGTGCTCTTCACCGACCACGTGCGGGTCCAGCTGACGCGAGGTCGAGTCCAGCGGGTCCACAGCGGGGTAGATGCCCAGCGAAGCGATGTCACGCGACAGCACCACGGTGGAGTCCAAGTGGGCGAAGGTCGTGGCAGGCGACGGGTCGGTCAAGTCGTCCGCAGGGACGTACACGGCCTGGATCGAGGTGATCGAGCCGACCTTGGTCGAGGTGATGCGCTCTTGCAGACGGCCCATTTCTTCGGCCAGCGTCGGCTGATAGCCCACAGCCGAAGGCATACGACCCAGCAGAGCAGACACTTCGGTACCGGCCAGGGTGTAACGGTAGATGTTGTCCACGAAGAACAGCACGTCACGGCCTTCGTCACGGAAGGCTTCGGCCATCGTCAGACCGGTCAGGGCAACGCGCAGACGGTTGCCCGGTGGCTCGTTCATCTGACCGTACACCATGGCGACCTTGGATTCGGCCAGGTTGTCCTGCTTCACCACGCCGGCGTCCGACATTTCGTGATAGAAGTCGTTGCCTTCGCGGGTACGCTCACCCACACCAGCGAACACCGACAGACCCGAGTGAGCCTTGGCGATGTTGTTGATGAGTTCCATCATGTTCACGGTCTTGCCCACACCGGCGCCACCGAACAGACCCACCTTACCGCCCTTGGCGAACGGGCAGACCAAGTCGATCACCTTGATGCCGGTTTCCAGCAGCTCGGTCGAGGGCGACAGTTCGTCGTAAGCGGGAGCCTTGCGGTGGATCGGGGCCGTTTGAGCCTGCGACACTTCACCACGTTCGTCGATGGGGTTGCCCAGCACGTCCATGATGCGGCCCAGGGTAGCCGGGCCCACGGGCACGGTGATCTGAGCGTTGGTGTTGAACACCTGCATGCCGCGGCGCAGGCCGTCGGACGAACCCAGCGCGATGGTACGGACAATGCCGTCGCCCAACTGCTGTTGCACTTCGAGGGTCAGCGCAGAGCCTTCCATCTTCAGAGCGTCGTACACCTTGGGCATCTGGTTACGCGGGAACTCCACGTCCACCACGGCGCCGATGCACTGAACGATCTTGCCCACTGTTTGCGTGTCAGCCATTTTTCGTTCCTTCAATCAATTCAAAATCTTCGGATCAGACCGCAGCCGCACCGGCGACGATCTCGGACAGCTCGGTCGTGATCGCAGCCTGGCGGGTCTTGTTGTAGACCAGCTTCAGTTCCTTGATCACATTGCCGGCGTTGTCGGTCGCGGCCTTCATGGCCACCATGCGAGCCGACTGCTCCGAAGCCATGTTCTCTGCCACAGCCTGGTAAACCAGCGCTTCAACGTAACGGGTCATCAACTCGTCGATCACCAGCTTGGCGTCCGGCTCATAGATGTATTCCCATGCATGAGTCGTTTCGCCTGCGAACTCGTCGGCCGCCAGAGGCAGCAGTTGCTGGACCTGGGGCTCCTGCTTCATCGTGTTGATGAAACGGGTGTAGCACAGGTAGACAGCGCTGAGTTCACCAGCGGTGTAAGCGTCGAGCAGCACCTTGACCGGGCCAATCAGCTTTTCCAAGTGCGGGGTGTCGCCCATGCCGACGACTTGCGCGACGACATTGGCACCGATGCGGTTGAAAAAGCCAGTGGCCTTGTTGCCGATGGCGACCACGTCGGCCTTGACGCCTTGACCGTCCAGCTCACGGAGCTTGTTGGTCACGGCACGCAGCACGTTCGTGTTCAAACCACCGCACAGACCCTTGTCCGTGCTCACCACGATGAAGCCCACCTTCTTGCCGCCTTGACCAGGCAGCATGAAGGGGTGGACGTACTCGGGGTTGGCCTTGGCCAAGTTCGCCGTGATGTTGCGCACCTTTTCAGCGTAGGGGCGAGCCGCAAGCATGCGATCTTGCGCCTTGCGCATCTTCGAAGCCGCGACCATTTCCATGGC
>NZ_JBLIZW010000100.1:0-5999 GCF_048860245.1 Aquabacterium sp.
CTGGACAAGGACGCCGAAGCCGAACTGCAATCGGCCATCGTCGCGTTCAAGAAGACCTTCGCCTAAAGGAGCGCACCATGGCCGTAGGCAAGGAAATTCGCAACAAGATCAAGAGCGTCGAGAACACCAAGAAGATCACCAAGGCCATGGAAATGGTCGCGGCTTCGAAGATGCGCAAGGCGCAAGATCGCATGCTTGCGGCTCGCCCCTACGCTGAAAAGGTGCGCAGCATCACGGCCAACCTGGCTCACGCCAACCCCGAGTACGTCCATCCCTTCATGCAGCAAAACGCTGGTTCGAAGAAGGTGGGTCTGATCGTGGTGAGCACAGACAAGGGTCTGTGCGGTGGTTTGAACACGAACGTTCTGCGTGCCGTGACCAACAAGCTCAAAGAGCTCGAAGGTCAAGGCGTGCAGGCGGACGTGGTCGCCATCGGCAACAAGGCTTCCGGCTTTTTCAACCGCATGGGCGCCAACGTGGTGGCCAGCGTGGTCGGCATGGGGGACACCCCCCATCTGGAAAAGCTCATCGGCCCGGTCAAGGTTCTGCTCGACGCGTACACCGCTGGTCAACTCGACGCGGTTTACCTGTGCTTCACCCGTTTCATCAACACGATGAAGCAGGAGCCCATGGTTGGCCAACTTCTGCCTTTGGCAGGCGACGAGTTCGCAGGCGAAACGACTCATGCATGGGAATACATCTATGAGCCGGACGCCAAGGTGGTCATCGACGAGCTGATGGTCCGTTACGTTGAGGCGCTGGTTTACCAGGCTGTGGCAGAGAACATGGCTTCGGAGCAGTCGGCCCGCATGGTGGCCATGAAGGCCGCTACCGACAATGCCGGCAATTTGATCAAGGAACTGAAGCTGGTCTACAACAAGACCCGTCAGGCCGCGATCACGACCGAACTGTCCGAGATCGTTGCCGGTGCGGCTGCGGTCTGATCCGAAGATTTTGAATTGATTGAAGGAACGAAAAATGGCTGACACGCAACAAGCAGTGGGCAAGATCGTTCAGTGCATTGGCGCCGTGGTGGACGTGGAATTCCCACGCAACCAAATGCCCAAGGTGTACGACGCCCTGAAGATGGAAGGCTCCGCGCTGACCCTCGAAGTGCAACAGCAAATGGGCGACGGCATTGTCCGTACCATCGCGCTGGGTTCGTCCGACGGCCTGCGCCGCGGCATGCAGGTGTTCAACACCAATGCTCAGATCACCGTCCCCGTGGGCCAGGCTACCCTGGGCCGCATCATGGACGTGCTGGGTAACCCCATCGACGAACGTGGTCCTGTGGACCAAGCCCTGACGGCTCCCATCCACCGTAAGGCCCCCGCTTACGAGGAACTGTCTCCCTCGACCGAGTTGCTGGAAACCGGCATCAAGGTGATTGACTTGATCTCTCCATTCGCCAAGGGTGGTAAGGTCGGTCTGTTCGGTGGCGCCGGTGTGGGCAAGACCGTGAACATGATGGAACTCATCAACAACATCGCGAAGGGCCACGGCGGTCTGTCGGTGTTCGCTGGTGTGGGCGAGCGTACCCGTGAAGGTAACGACTTCTATCATGAAATGTCGGACGCTGGCGTGGTGAAGCAGGACAACCTGTCTGAATCCAAGGTCGCCATGGTCTACGGCCAGATGAACGAGCCTCCTGGCAACCGTCTGCGCGTTGCGTTGACCGGTCTGACCATGGCCGAAGCCTTCCGTGACGAAGGTAAGGACGTGCTGTTCTTCGTGGACAACATCTACCGTTACACCTTGGCCGGTACCGAAGTGTCCGCTCTGCTGGGTCGTATGCCTTCCGCCGTGGGTTACCAACCTACGCTGGCTGAAGAAATGGGCCGTCTGCAAGAGCGTATTACGTCGACCAAGGTCGGCTCGATCACCTCGATCCAGGCCGTGTACGTCCCTGCGGATGACTTGACCGACCCGTCTCCTGCTACGACCTTCGCTCACTTGGACTCCACCGTCGTGCTGTCTCGTGACATCGCTTCGCTGGGTATCTACCCTGCGATCGATCCGCTGGACTCGACCTCGCGTCAGCTGGACCCGAACGTGGTTGGCGAAGAGCACTACAGCGTGGCCCGTGCTGTGCAGAACACACTGCAGCGCTACAAGGAACTGCGTGACATCATCGCGATTCTGGGTATGGACGAACTGGCTCCGGAAGACAAGCTCACCGTTGCCCGCGCTCGTAAGATCCAACGCTTCCTGTCGCAGCCTTTCCACGTCGCCGAAGTGTTCACCGGCGCGCCTGGCAAGTACGTGTCCCTGAAGGAAACCATCCGCGGCTTCAAGATGATTGTGGCTGGCGAATGCGATGCTCTGCCTGAGCAAGCCTTCTACATGGTGGGTACGATCGACGAAGCCTTCGAAAAGGCCAAGACGATGCAATAAGCATCGCACTCGGATCGGGTCCGGCCTTGTGTCAGATTCGATCCGGTTGCCTGCTTTCGCGCCGTCCGGAGTCGAGCTCCTGCCCTGCGCCTGACGGTGCAAATCGTTGAACCCATTTTGAAAGCTCAATATGTCCACCATTCACGTTGACGTTGTTTCCGCCGAAGAGTCGATCTTTTCGGGCGAAGCCACGCTGGTGTCCCTGCCGGGTGAGGTGGGTGAGCTTGGCATCCTGCCGCGTCACACCCCGCTGATCACCCGCATCAAGCCGGGCGCCGTGCGCATTCAGCGCGCCGACAACAACGAAGAAGAATTCGTCTTCGTGGCTGGCGGCATTCTGGAAGTGCAGCCTCACTGCGTGACCGTGCTGGCCGATACGGCCATCCGTGGTCATGATCTGGATGAGGCCAAGGCCACTGAAGCCAAGCGTTTGGCTGAAGAGGCTGTGCAGAATGCCCAGAGCGATCTGGACTTGGCCCGCGCCCAAAGCGAACTGGCCGAGATGGTTGCTCAGCTGGCTGCTATCCGCCGCTTCCGCAAGAAGTGATCTTTGCAGCGGTGCTTCGGCACCGTGTTGCATCCGAAAAGCCCACAGCGCAAGCCGTGGGCTTTTTTCTTTTGGCGCCGCGCTTTCGTGCAGCCTTAGGCTCACCAAGCAGATCGGTCTTCACCTCGTTTGGCGGCAGCGATGCCGCGGACGAGTAGACTGTGAGGCTCTTTCTGCCATTTTCGGTTTTCGGAGTTTCTGATGTCCACCGCGCGTACCGCCGCCAAACCCACCGCCAAGCGTGCGGCTGCCAAGCAGCCCGCCAAGGCTCCTCGCAAGGCCGCGAAAGCACCTGTGCTCACCGTGCAGGACTATCTTCAGAAAATCCTGACCAGCCGTGTGTACGACGTGGCGGTGGAAAGCTCCCTGGACGAGGCGCGTAATCTGTCGCGCCGCTTGGGCCATCAGGTCTACCTCAAGCGGGAAGACCAGCAGCCGGTGTTCAGCTTCAAGCTGCGGGGCGCCTACAACAAGATGGCGAAGCTCAGCAAGCAGCAGTTGGCCAAGGGGGTGATCTGTGCCTCCGCTGGCAACCATGCCCAAGGTGTGGCGCTGGGGGCCAAACGACTGGGGTGCCAGGCCACGATCGTGATGCCGACGACCACACCCCAGGTGAAGATTGATGCGGTGCGCGCGTTTGGCGGCGAGAACGTTCAGATCGTGCTGCACGGCGACAGCTACTCTGATGCGGCAGGCCACGCGAAAGAGCTGGAAAAGAAAAAAGGGATGACCTTTGTCCACCCCTTTGATGATCCGGATGTGATCGCGGGTCAAGGCACGATTGCCATGGAAATCCTGCGTCAGCATTCCGGCCCGATCGATGCGGTGTTTGTGGCCATCGGGGGTGGTGGGCTGATCAGCGGCGTCGCGGCGTACATCAAGGCGGTTCGCCCCGAGATCAAGGTCATCGGTGTTCAGATGAGCGACTCGGATGCCATGGCCCGGTCGGTCAAGGCAGGCAAGCGCGTGACGCTGGACGATGTCGGCTTGTTCTCCGATGGTACGGCTGTGAAGTTGGTCGGCGAAGAAACCATGCGCTTGGCCAAGGATCTGGTGGACGACTTCGTGATCGTCAACACCGATGCGGTGTGTGCGGCCATCAAGGACATCTATCAGGATACCCGCTCGATCGTTGAGCCTGCCGGCGCCCTGGGGGTTGCCGCGCTGAAGCAGTATGCAGAGCGCCATGGCGGCCAGGGGAAGACCTACATCGCGATCAATTGCGGTGCCAACATGAACTTTGACCGCTTGCGCTTTGTGGCCGAGCGGGCCGAAGTGGGTGAAGAGCGCGAGGCCTTGCTGGCGGTCAGCATCCCGGAAGAACGCGGGTCATTCAAGCGATTCTGCGAGACGATCGGCCCACGCAGCGTCACGGAGTTCAACTACCGCATTTCCGACGAGAAGCAGGCCCACGTGTTTGTGGGGCTGACCACGAAGGAAAAGGGGGAGTCGAAGAAGATTGCCCGTCAGTTCGAGCAACAAGGCTTCAATACCGTGGACTTGACCCACGACGAACTGGCCAAGACGCACATCCGTCACATGGTGGGCGGGCGATCGTCCCTGGCGGAGGGGGAGCGTCTGTTCAGCTTCGTGTTTCCCGAGCGTCCAGGGGCATTGATGACCTTCTTGACCAGCTTGCCACCGGGCTGGAACATCAGCCTGTTCCATTATCGGAATCAAGGTGCCGACTATGGTCGCATCCTGGTTGGGTTGCAGGTTCCCAAGGCAGAGACCAAGTCCATCAAGTCCTTCCTGGACAAGCTGGGCTACGTGTGGGTGGACGAGTCCCGCAATCCGGTTTACCGACTCTTCCTGCGCTGACGCGGGTCAGTCCCGGTTGGTGTTCCCGGCCGGGCGCATGGGCGGTGGCGGCATGCCGCCTCCAGCTTGGGCGCTGGGCATGACGCCGCCCATGGGGCCCGCTTGCGCATATGTCGAGGCACCGGCATTGCGGGTCACCCCTGTGGGCGCTGGCAGGGTCCCGGTGGCAGCCATCGGCAGGCTGGGCAGCGTCAAGGTCACCGAAGGTGACGCATCAGGGCGGCCGATTTGTGCCTGGCGCTGAGACACACTTTGCAAGACCAGGTCACCATCCACGGCGCCGCCGACGCGCACGGCCCGCGGGGGCTTGCCGTCCACGGAAATCAGTGCCACGCCACCGCTTTGATCGGATCCACGCGGTGCCACGGCACCAATCAGCCGAATGCGCCCTGCCAACTGTGATGCGGCATTGGGCTCGACGCTGGATGCTGCTTTCGCTGGGCCGGCGAGCAGTCGTTGGAAGTCACCCCGCACATCGCTCTCGAGTGACACGCGATTGGCATGGGGGGGGACGGCGGCAGGATGCGCCAGCCAGCGCAGGCCCCAGTACGCCAGACTGGCTGCGACTGCGGCCCAAGTGATGAGTGCAAAGATGCGTGACGCCATGATCTGACCATTATGATGGGTGTTCATTGCGCCAGTCTGGCTAAACGACGCATCAAACCTCGGGTTCATCCCGCATCATGGGGGCTGTGCGCTCGGGCATGCTGGCGCGCCGGGATGCTTCAAGGGAGAAGCGAAGCACCTGTGGACCGTTCAAGTCTGTTTAGGATCGACACATGAAGTTTGTGCAAATGCCGCAAGGGGGGCAGAAGGCCATGCGCGCCCTGCAACGAGGTTTCACACTGATCGAACTGATGGTGGTGTTGGTGATCATCGGGTTGCTGGCCGCGCTGATCGTGCCCAACGTGCTGGACCGTGCCGATGATGCACGCGTGACCGCTGCACGCACTGATGTGAGCAACATCATGCAGGCCCTGAAGCTCTACAAGCTGGACAACCAGCGATTCCCGAGCAGTGAGCAAGGCTTGCAGGCGCTGGTGACCAAGCCGACGGCCGCGCCGATTCCGCCGAACTGGAAGTCGTATCTGGAAAAGCTTCCGAATGACCCATGGGGCCGCCCCTACCAGTATGTGAACCCTGGCGTGAAGGGCGCAGTCGACGTGTTCAGCTTTGGTGCTGATGGTCAAAGCGGTGGTGAAGGCCGCGATGCCGACATCGGTTCCTGGCAGTAATC
>NZ_JBLIZW010000101.1:0-29726 GCF_048860245.1 Aquabacterium sp.
CGAATCGATCGCCCTGGACCACCTGTTCATCGAAACCCTGCAAACCCGCCACCGCGACAGCCTGGACTTCCACGACGTCAGCGTCTGGGGTGTCAAAAGCGCCCTGCAAGCCGCGTTTGATGCTGGGCTGCGTGCGGCAGGTGGCGCGCCGAAACAGACCGTGCACCGCGTGCGCAAAGTCACCGCAGCACATCAAACCAGTGGCAACGGCAGCGCCGCCACCCTGCAAGCGTGAGGGAACCATGACCATCTCACTCAACCCCAACCAGCAGGCCATCCTGGAGCACGCCGTGCAAGACAGCGGCGGCAAGATCGCTTGGTTCCCCGAGCACATCAAGGGCGGCGCCCGTGCCAAGGTGCTCGAAGGCTTGTTCAAACGCGCCCTGATCACGCCCGATGGCGATGACTGGGTGGTGGCCGCCGAGGGCTACGACGCCCTGGGCTTGCCCCGACCGGGCGCCTTGCCACCGACCATCACGCTGGACGATCCGGAACTGGAGGCCGATGTCGCCAGTGCAGAGGCCAGTTGGCAACAGCCCGTCAAGGACAAGACGGTTCGTACCCGCGCCGACAGCAAACAGGCTCTGGTGATTGGCCTGCTGCAGCGCCCCGAGGGCGCCACCATCGCGCAGATCATGGAGGCCACCGGCTGGCAGCAACACACCGTGCGCGGCACATTGGCCGGCACGCTCAAGAAGCGCCTCGGACTGACCATCACATCAGCCAAGGAGCCCGGCGGTCAGCGGGTGTACCGCATCGAGTACACGGCCTCTGCCAATGCCACCGCCACCACCACTGAATCGGAGGCCGCATGAACGCCCGTCCCAACTTGGCGCGGATTGATGAACTGGGACAGCGCCTGGCCGATCAGGCGTTTCGCACCCTGATCAGTCTGTGCCCAGAAATCCGCAGCGCCAGCCCGGCGCGCCAGGAGGCGGTGTGTGCCGCGATGCGCACCAAGGTGGCACCAGCCATCGACAGGCTGCTGGAAGACGCGCGGCTCGCGCCCTGTTTGGCCGAGGCGGCGTTTCACAACGCCGTGCTGACCCTGGCACTGGCTGGCGTCGAAGCCTTGCAGGCCAAGGTCGCCAGCCCCAAGTTCCGAGCAACCAACCAAGTCTCCAATCAAACCAGAAAGGCCCGTCATGCCCAGCATGTCCATCACCATTGAACGCACCCCGTTGACCCTCCAGTGGGAGGGCCAGGAGATTCAGGTCGAGCAGCTTGGGGGCCGACTGCCCTTTGCGCGCAAGCCTGAGAACCTCAAGGACATGAGCGCCAGCGGCGACTACATCGTCTACGTCACCGAGACCCGGACCATGACGCCCGAAGAGTTTGATGGCTTTGCCGCCAACCTGCTGGTCTCGCGCGACTGGCTGGCCGGCAAGGGTGGCTATGTCGGCCAGGCACGTTTGTGTGTGGAAGTCCACGCCCCCGGTCGCCCGTACCTGTATGTCGATCCGTCTGGCGGCGACTACGCCCGCTACGCGGCCCGCCTGGGCTAGTGGCTGTGACGCTACGCTGTTCATCTTCTTCCATCAAAGCCTTGGCTTTGCATAGCAGCAGCGCGTCAATGGAGTCATGGCCAACACAGACACGGAGCCGATGATGAACACCACCAAGATACCAGCAACGAACAACCCCGATTGGGGATTTTTTGGCAGTCTGCGCGACCAAGCCGAGGTGGCCTGGCCCATCGCCATGACGGCGATTTCAGACGCCACCCACCAGCCACTCGAATCCGTGCGTGCCTTTCTCGACAGTCGCCACGGCCGCCACTTTGCCGACGACGTGCACAACGGGCTGTACGCCGGCGCCAACCTCAAGGACGCCATCGAGCAGGCCATCCAACGCTGGATGGGCTGGACCATTGGCCGCCAGACCAGCAAGCAGCACGGTATCCCCAAAGGTCTGCCTTACCTGACCGGCTTTGTGATTCACTGCGAGATCGTCGAGGAGTCCATGGCCGACTGACAGGATCCGCTCAATGAACGCCACGGCCAGACACCAACTCACGAACCGCTCTGTCTGGGGATCCAGCGCCCTTGCTCAGTGGCCCGCAAGGCACGGCAGCCAATTTCAGTGACAACGCCAGAGGATCGACGAGACCGCCACGATCTCGGAAAGCCTCGGCGAGGAACGCAAATTCATTCATCATGCCTACCACACTGCGGTTTGATGTCTTGGCATAAACCACCTCGTTCATGCCCCCGATTTCTGTATCGATGAATTCAGCGGGCAATTCCAGTGCCTGCAATATCTCTTTCAACGCTCCCGGAAATCGCTGGGCTAATCTGGCCGATGGCGCCAGGGACAACACCACAGGCAACAGCGTCCGCTCATTCACCAAGAGCGACATCTGTGGCTTCCAGAACAGGGCTGTGGCGTACCAGTTGCCCAGAAGTGTCGATGCAGGCACGGGCGTACCGACCGGATGACCCATCCGATCGAGCAGTTTTTGGGTGCAGTGAAGCGTGAACATGGCAACGATCAGGTTGGTCCATCCATCGGCATCAACTCGTAGCTCGTGCTGCGACCACTGGCCTCTGACTTTTTCAACACTCCACGTTCCACCAAGTCGGTTATGTCGCGCAACGCGGTGTCCTGCGAGCACTTGCCAATTGCCGCCAACTTGCTGCTGGTCAGCTTGCCATCGAAGCCATCGAGCAACTTGTTGAGCAGCTTGATCTGCCGATCGTTCATCGGCACGCCCGCCCAGTGTTGCCAAAAACGCGCCTTGACCAACACCTGCGCCAGCGTTTGCTCGGCCCCTTGAACGGCCCGAAGCAAGCAGGCTAAAAACCACGCCAGCCAATCGGTGACATCCAGGCTCCCCTTCTGGGTGGCTTCGAGGCGGTCGTAATAGTCGTTACGCTCGCGCTGTATCTGGGCCGACAGGCTGTAGTAGCGCTGTGCCGATTGCTCGGCGCGTGCCAGCGCCATGTCGCCCACCGCCCGTGCGATACGGCCATTGCCGTCTTCAAACGGATGGATGGTGACAAACCACAGGTGCGCCAGCCCGGCTTTGACCACTGGGTCGTCATGCTGATCCACGTTGAACCAGTTCAGGAAGTCCAACATTTCAGCGTCCAGCAAGTGCGCCGGCGGTGCTTCGTAGTGGACCTTTTGCCGATGGATGGGACCAGAGACCACCTGCATAGGACCTTGCGCGTCGTCGCGCCACTGGCCAATGCGTATCTTGGTCAGGCTGCTGTAGCCTGTAGGAAAAAGCGCGGCGTGCCAGCCGAACAAGCGGTCAGCCGTTAGCGGCTCATGATGACGTTGCGTGGCATCGAGAACCATATCCACCACGCCGTCCACCTGACGGTCTGTCGGTGCCAGGGCTCCGATGTCGACGCCTAATCTGCGGGCAATCGATGAGCGAACCGAATCGGGGTTGAGCTTCTCGCCTTCGATCTCGCTGGTCTTGAGCACATCATCGGTCAAAACGCGCAGCGTGGCCTGGCCTCGCAAATCCAAACCCAGATCGTGCATGCGCCCCAATAGATGACCCTGTGCACGATGCACTTGGGCCAGCAATGGTGCTAACCGTTTGCGGTCATACGACCAGTGCGGCCAGTCGTTGAGTTGCCAGACATACCGTTTATCTTCGCTTTTCATGCGGAGATTATGGGCGACCTTCGACGCAAGGTCAAGACAATCACCGCATTTATTGCGTATATATTATAGCGAATTCTCCGCACGTCCGTCTGAAGGTAGGGCAGACTGACGCACCCGCAGGGCTTCAAAGCCCCGGCGCAGAGCGTAGCTGCGCACGATCGAGACGGCCGTGAAGATCAAGCCAATCAGCAGGTTTTCTGTGACAGTGACCGTCAGACTGAACAGGGGGAAGACCGCCATCTGCGTGGCCACCGCCACCCCGTAGCCCACCAGCACATTGGCCAGCGACTCGGCAAGGGACATCAGACGCGACTGCTTCATGCGGCCACCTCCGCGTCATCCCCGGCAACATCGACAACACCAGCCAGGTCGTTGAACTTGACCGCATCGGCTTCCCGGTAAGCCTCCTGCCCACTCCAGTCCTGCCAACGGCGCACGATCACGTCGACGTACTTGGGATCGAGTTCGATGAGCCAGCCGATACGACCGGTTTTTTCAGCGGCGATGAGGGTGGTACCGGATCCGCCGAAGGGGTCGAGCACGATGTCGCCCGGTCGGCTGGAATTGCGGATCGCGCGCTCGACCAACTCCACCGGCTTCATGGTCGGGTGAAGGTCGTTTTTCTGTGGCTTCTTGATGTTCCACACGTCGCCTTGGTCGCGGTCACCGCACCAGTGGCGGCTCTCTCCTTCGGGCCAGCCATACAGGATGGGCTCGTACTGGCGCTGGTAGTCGGCGCGGCCGAGCGTGAAGGTGTTCTTGGCCCAGATGATGAAGGTGGACCATTTGCCACCGGCAGCGCGGAATGCAGACTGCAGCGTGTCGAGTTCGCTGGATGACATGGCCACATAGACGGCTCCGCTACAGCGCTCCAGCATCGGCGTCATGGCTGCCAGCAGGAAATCGTAGAAACCATCGCCCAGGTTGTCGTTCAGGATCGGGCGGTCCTTGCCGCGCATCTTGTCCTTGGCGCTGTTGGCGTAGTCCACGTTGTACGGTGGATCGGTAAAGACCATGTCTGCCTTGGCATCGGCCATCAGCAGCTCGTAGCTCTTGGGGTCGGTGGCATCGCCGCACACCAGGCGGTGATTGCCCAGCTCCCAGACATCACCTGGGCGGGAGATCGGGGTAGCCGATACCTCGGGAACGGCATCGTCGTCGGTCTGGCCATCGACTGTGGTCTCTTCGCCAGCCATGATCTCGGCCAGGGCATCGGCGTCAAATCCGGTGATGTCCAGATTGAAGCCGTCTTCCTGCAAGGACTGCAGTTCGATGCGCAGCATGGCGTCGTCCCAGCCAGCGTTTTCTGCGATGCGGTTGTCCGCAATGATGAGCGCGCGGCGCTGGGTGGGCGTCAAGTGATCAAGCACGACCACCGGCACGGTGTCCAAGCCCAGCTTTTGCGCGGCAGCCAGGCGACCGTGACCGGCGACGATCACACCATCGGACCCCGCCAGGATCGGATTGGTGAACCCGAACTCGACGATGGACGCTGCAATCTGCGCCACTTGCTCTTCGGAGTGAGTGCGGGCATTTCTTGCATAGGGCACGAGCTTGGCCGTCGGCCAGCGCTCAATGTGGGTGGAAAGCCAGGGTTCAGACATGGATGGATTCGCTTTGTCGCTGTTGGGCAATAGCCTCAAAGGTCTCGCCTGTGGAGGCCAGGCTGACTGGCACGCCAGGGAAGTTCTGTTGGAAGCGGATCAGGGCCACGTCGACGTACTCGGGGGCGATTTCCACAGCTCGACCAATTCGACCGGTTCGCTGCGCGGCCATCAGCGTGGTGCCGCTGCCGCCAAAGGGTTCGAAAACGATGTCGCCTTCCTGCGTGTAGGCCTCGATGACCTCCACCGGTAGCGTCACCGGGAACACGGCTGGATGGTCGATGTCCTTGCCGATCTTTCCTTTGTGGCGCATGACCCGGATGACCGAATCAGGGATACGGTGGTCTTGTGTGGGCTGACCCGCAGCGGTCCAGCCGTTGACCTGACCGTCCTTGCCACGCATTGCGGTCGATGAGCCATCGGCACGCAGGTGAGTCTCCTGGCCAGCGAACTTGCAAGGCACTGTCTTGTTGGGTTTGCGCGTCTGTCGGTTGAAGTGGAAGATGAATTCAAAGCTGGGCGCCAGGCGTCCTTGCCAGTCACCAGGCATGCCCGGCCCCTGGTCCCAGACGTACCAGGCAAAACGCCGCCATCCTTGAGTGCGCATCCAATCGAGCCACTGGTCCCAATACGGGATGAACTCGTTGTCGCGGTGGATGAGCCCAAGGTTGACCAACACCTGGCCATCGGTGGCCATGGGCAATTGGGTGAACACGCCGCGCATCAGGCCATCCCAGTCGGCGATGCCGCCGGAGGTGTAGTCGCGCTGGTTGCCGTAGGGCGGCGAGGTGAAACACAGGCTCGCTTGCTCGCCCTGCATCAGGTTGGCGACGACAGACTGATCGCTGGCATCGCCACAAATCAGGCGATGCGGGCCCAGTTGCCAGACGTCCCCTGGTCGGCAGATCGGCTGCTTGGGTGGCTCGGGTATCTCATCGACCTCATCGCTGGCTGGTTCTTCATCGGTATCCGAACCCTCCGTCTCTCCGATGTCGGCCAGCATCTGGGCCAGCTCATCATCGTCAAAGCCAGTCATCAGCAAGTCGTAACCGGCCTCAGACAGCTCTGCCAATTCCAAGGCAAGCAGTTCTTCATCCCAACCAGCGTCCAGCGCCAGGCGGTTGTCGGCAATCACGTAGGCGCGCTTTTGCGCAGGGGTCAGGTGCCCCAGTTCAATGACCGGGACATTCGGCAGTTCCAGCTTGCGCGCCGCTGCCAGGCGACCGTGGCCGGCAATGATGCCGTTGTCGCCATCGACCAGGATGGGTTGCGTCCAGCCAAACTCCACAATGCTGGCCGCGATCTTGGCAATCTGAGCCGGAGAATGTGTGCGCGGATTTCTTGCGTACGGCAGCAGCGCATCGATCGCACGATATTCGATCTGCAGGTTTGGCGTCATGGAATTGAAAAACCCGCCGAGCGTTGCCGCCGGGCGGGTGAGAAATTTTGAAGGGGTGGTAACTGTCAGGGGCGGTGGTAACCACAGGCCGGTAACCTGGCCGGGTGGTAACCTGTTTTTCAGGGCAGTCGCTATCGAAATCTCGCGCTGTTGCCCCCCGCATACCCTCATGGGCAGGAAGGACCCATCAACTTTCCGCAGGGCTCCTCAATAGCCCTCTACGCATCAGCCATCAGCTGTACGCAGCGATCCGCATCTGTCGTCATGACAGTTGGCGATCAAACGATCTGCTCGTTGCTCACACCGCTGTCCTGACCATAGCTGAAACTGTACCCCCAAATGGGCCTTCGTGCTGCACAGGCAGTTTTGGCAATCGTCCCCATTGGCCAGCACTTGTTATCAGTGCTTAGCAACTTCACCTAACTTGCCTCAACTCCCCCCATACATGACAAAGCCGCCCGGAGGCGGCCTGTCGTCCCAAGAGCATCTGGCCAAACCAGACGGTCAAGAGGTGAGACGTGGGACTATAGTACCGCAGATCAACTTGACCGCGCGGGCGGTCAGCCATCACGAGATTTGCAGCAAAGCCTTCATCTTGGCCCTGACATGCACGAGGACATCCTCGGAAACGACAGCCTTCTTTTTTGCGCGCCGGACTTTCCAGTCGAGCGATTTCACTTGATCCGAAAGCACCGCGCAATCCACTCCATCGACCTGGGTGACGACTTCAAATGGGTGCCCTTTGATCTTGGTCGACATCGGGCAGCACACCATCAATCCAGTTTTGCCGTTGTAGCTTGCAGGACTGATGACCAATGCAGGCCGATGGCCTGCCTGTTCATGCCCCGCCTGAGGATCAAATTCAAGCCAAACCACCTCGCCTGTGTCAGGAACATAAGCGCGCGGCATCAAAGAGCCTCGTTCCCGACCGGCGAGCCGAAGCTCACTTCGTCATGGACATTAGACAAGTTGATACCACTGATGAGCGCATCAAGGTCGTATTCCACCTTTTCAGACGGCTGGATGACGATGCGGCCGCGTGAAACAATCAGGTCAACCTTCTGCTCGAGTTGATAACCCGCCTCCCTCAAAACGTTGGTTGGCAAGCGAAGAGCGGGACTGTTACCCCATTTGCGGATGACGGCTTCCATGGCGAATCCCCTTTAGATGTTTCTACATTGTAGATACAAAGACAACGGTATGCAAGCCCCATTTCTCACGATGGCAGACAAGCATTCAGTTCCGCCGCCACCTTTTCGATCGCTTTGTTCCACCGCCGAGCAGCCGTGTTTCGGTCACAGGCGAAGCGCCTACCGATCTGCTGCCACTCGTAGCGGTTGGCGCGCATCCAGACCAGGTGCCGCTGCTCCACTTCAAGCCACTGCACCCAGCGCATGGTCTCGAGCATCCGCTCCACGGCTTGAGGGCTGGGCGGCATAGGCCGATACAACCGCTCTGGATCTGGGTAGCGCTCGGGCACCTGCATGGCCAACGTCATCCATGGGTTGAAGTAGCCACCCGGTCTGACCCGGGGCAGCTTATGCGCGGTTTCGGCAGCGTCGGCAAAGCGGGCGGCCACATCATCGACCGTCCATTCGGTTTTGGTCTCAGCCATGGTGCTTGCCTCCATCCCCGTACAGACGGTCGCCCAGACGGCGCACGAACTGCTTTTCGATCCAGTCCAGGCGTTCGTCTTCTTCCGAGACCACCAGGATGTGGTCGTTGCGCCAACCCTCGCGTTTGACGGCGTCCAGATCCGGCGTGGTGGGCTGCAGATTGCCCAGCGGGCAGCGGTAGCGGTATTGGGGCACTTTCATGTCACACCCCCTCCACAGCCATGTCACGGGCCAGGTACAGCAACGCGATGGCGTCTGCCTCGTTGTCATCAACCGGGGCGTGGCCACGGGCACGGATGGATGCCACCATCTCGTCCTTGCTGGCGTTGCCCTTACCGGTCGCGTGGTTCTTGATCGTGCCGACTGGGATGCCCTGATACGGGATCTGGTGGTGCTCGCACCAGGCGGTCAGCTGGCCCATGAAGCCGCCATACGCATGCGCGGCATCCACGCCGACGTGGCGGCGGACTTCTTCGAACACCACCCGATCGATGCCATCGTTGCACTGCTTGATGTCGGTGAGCCAACGCTTGAACCGCAGAAAGCGCATGCCGCCGCCTTCGAAGCGTTGGGGTTTGAATGATTGGCTGCCACTGGAGATGCTGCCGTCGCGGCAGGCCAATGCCCAGCCGGTTGTGGTGCCCAGATCGAGGGCGAGAATGGTCGTTGTGTTCATGTTGTCAGTCCTTGTTTTGGGTTCGGTCTGACAGATATGACGAGCCACGTCGTAACTCCCCACGCGGGCGCGTGACGCGCGGTATAAGGGGGTTTCGACATGACCTGTCCAACCTGTCAGATGGGGTGTTGTCATGGCGGTCAGTTGTCCGCGTACGGGGTATAGGCAGGGGTGGGTGGAGCCTTCAGCCCAATGCCACGAAAGCCGCGCAGGCCAACACCGTTGCGCCACTTCTCAAGCCCACGGGTGAGCAGCAGGTCGGCAAAGCGTTTTTGCGATCCCACGAATTCGCCTGCGGCTTCTGCCCATTGCTTCCAATCCGTGAAGAGCTCAGCCGTCAATGACTTGGCGTTGGGTTGGCGGACACAACGCTCCTCGATCCAGCGACCCAGGGCATCTTCGCCTTCGAAGTACTCGTCCGTGGCGTCCAGCACTTGCTGCGGCGGATCCAGCCGGCCCAGGCGTTGCCAGGCGAGACAGCCCTCAAGCGCCCAGGCCAGGATGCCGTCACGCTCAGCCAGCAGCTTTTGTTGCAGGTGCTTGTCGCGTTTTTCAGGCGGCACGGTGATCGTGAACGGGATCAGGTGCAGCCGCCGCTTCATGGCCTCGTCGATGTTGCGAATCGCTGGTTTGTGGTTGCCCGCCACAAACAACTTGAACTGCGGGAAGAACTCGAAGAAGTCCTGGCGCATGAAGCGCGCCGCGATCTTGTCGCCCCCGGTCAGGTTTTTGACCTTGGACTCGGCCCAGCGCCGGCCCTGCTCAGTCTCGATCGCCGCCACAAAGCGCGCGCCGCGCAGGCCTGCCATATCGGTCGGGTGCCGGTCGGTGCGCGTCTCCATAAACGTGTCCATGGGCGCGTTGGTGGCGTAGTCCCCCAGGATGTCGGCCAGCGTGTTTACAAAAACCGACTTGCCGTTGGCACCGGTTCCGTACAGAAAGAACAAGGCATGCTCGCGGGTGGAGCCGGTCAGGGCATAGCCCACCATGCGCTGCAAATAATCCTGCAGGTTTTGGTCACCGCCGGTCACGTCATGCAGGAACGAGCGCCACTGTGGGCACTCACCGCGCGGCGTGGCCGTGGTGATTTTGGTCATGCGGTCGGCTCGGTCGTTGGCGCGCGTGCGACCCGTCTTGAGATCGACCACGCCACCAGGGGTGTTGAGCAACCAGGGGTCGGCGTCCCATTCATCCGTGGTGGCGGCATGGCGACGATCCGCACGTGCCAGTCGCTCCACACCACCCACGGTGCCACAACTGGCCAACTTGGCTGCAACCTTGCGGTCGTCCGCACGCAGGGCGGTCTGGCGGCACACGCTGCGGATCAGATCGGTGGCGGCGAGCGTGTCCTCATTGCGCCAGCGCTGTCCGTCCCACACCAACCATCGGCCCCATGCGGCCACATAGCGCCAGTCGCGGTGGTAGCGGCGGGTGAAGGCCAGCGCCAGCGCATCCTCCGTGCCCCACACTGACTCGTCGCTGCTGACCACCGGTTCGGCATCTTCTGCCACGGCGTGGATCTGCATGCGTGGGCCATGCACGAGGAATGACGCGACATCAAAGCCTTCGGCAACGGCGTCCGCCGCATCCCAACCCTCGGCGGCGTCCTGGGGTGGATACAGGATGTGGCAAGACCTGGCGCCTGCGTCCAGCACCGCCTGCGCAGCATTGGCCGCGTACTCCCAGCCCGGCTTATCGCGGTCAGGCCAAATCAGCACGGCCTTGCCGGACAGTGGCGACCAGTCGGTTTTGTCGACGGGTGCGTTGGCACCGTGCATGGCGGTGGTGGCGGTGACACCGGCGCTGATCAGCGCCTGTGCACATTTTTCGCCTTCCACCAGCACCACTTGGGCCGCATCCTTCATCCCCGGCTGGTTGTACAGTGGTCTGGGATCGGGTGGTGCCAACTTGCGCCGCTTGACGTCCCAGGGCCGAAACTCCTTCTTGCCTCCAGGCGGGTCGTAGCGGTAGACGATGGCGATCAGTTGACCCGCTGCATCGAGATAGTCCCACTTGGCTGTGGCCGGGCCCAAGTCATCAACAGGGACTTCCTTCTTGGACTTGCCTGCGGATCTCAGTGGCAGCTGTTGTGCCTGGCCAAGCAGGTCAGCAGCATGCTGCATGACGCGCGGGAAATCCGTGTGTGCATCGGCGCCCAGATTGACCGCAATCAGATCAAAGATGTCGCCACCGTCGCCGGTGGCACGGTCGGTCCACAGACCAGCTTTCTCACCATCGAGGACCACTTCGAGACTGTCGCCAGGGCTGCCCAGCACGTCGCCGATGAGGAATTTGCCCTTGCGCTTTTTGCCGGCCGGGAACAGCGTGGCCAGGATGGACTCCAGCCGTGCGACCAGATCAGCGCGAATCGACTCGCGTGTCACGCCGGATTCGGGTGGCAGTACTGCGGGGGTATCGTTGAAATCAAGCATTGACCACCCCTCCAATGACGTCTGCCATCCCCTCCAACGCCGGTGAACTGCGATGCGCGGTGCGCAACTTGCGCAGCGCTTTCATCTCAACCTGACGAATCCGCTCCCGACTCAGATTGAAGTGATCGGACAACTCCTCGAGCGTCCAGTCTTCGAAATAGCGCGCATACACAATCTTAGATTCTTTGGGTGTCAACGCATCCAGACTGTTGAGCAACAAGCGCTTGGCCTGGTCTCTGCTGGCCACCTGAACCGGGTCAACGAGATGCCCGTGGGAATGCATGAGCGCGCCCACCTGTCCAAAGTCCAGATCAACATCGGCATGGTTTTTTTGCAGGGGCTGTAGCTGTTCATCCGACCAGAGGTCAGACGGGGACGCACCCAAGAAATCGCACAAGGCCCACGCACATTCGCGCAGCAAGCCCTCGCGATTGAGGGGCGACCGTGTCAAATTGAGGTACGGCAGCAAATGCCCCCCGTAGCTGATGCCTGCCGCCATGGCAAAGTGATTGCCCGGCTGATGGCCGGCGGCTTCGATGGCGCGTAGCAAACGTGCGTTGCGCACCGTGATCCTGATGCGATAGTCACTCACCGTGGGCCTCCTTGCGTTGCGCTTTCCAACGCACAAGTTCTGAAAGCTTGAATCGGACGCGACCATTAATCCGGTGATGCGGAATATGCCGTTCAATGCGCAGCTGCACATCGGTCAACCAGTACTGTGGGATTTGTGCCAAGTAGGCCCCTTCCTGCAGGGTGATGAATGGCTCCTCGGCCATTTGCTTGTGTGGTGGGTGGATGCTTGTTTTCATGAAATTCATTTCCAGCAACGCTGCGCCCATGCGCAGAACTTGCATTCAAAGTGGGTGGATTCGGCAAAGCTGCGCGGCAGCAGCTCGCCTGCTTCGGTGGCCTGAATGACCTTGGCGGCCCGGTCGGACATTCGCTGGGCAAGCCCCGCATCGAAGGGGACCAGCTCGGCGTAAATTTCCATGGTGTCGGCGTTGACCGCCGTGAAGAGCGCCGGGTGCTCGTACAGGGTCAGGTAGCTCTGGTAGACCGCAACCTGCGCGGCGTAGACCGGCTTGGCCACGGCCAGCTTGTGCTTTTGCAACTCACGCCAGGACTTGGACCCCAGGCACTTGTTTTCCCAGAGCGCTGGGTAGGCGAAGCCCTCGGGTCCACCCACCAGCACGCCATCGATATGACCGCGCAGGCGGCCTTGGGCCACGCTGAAGCCAAACTGCCGGCCATCGGCGTCTTCCGTTTTGAGGATGAAGCCGGCCATCCGCAACCAGCGAATGACCATGGTCTCGGTCTGATGCCCACGCTCGAAGATGCGCAGCAGCCGGCCACCGAAACCCTTGCCGGGGTCGACCGGTGCCTGCGCATACTCGAACTGCAACTGCCGCTCGCACGACACCCCCAGGCGGGAGCCGCCCAGGTATTGGCGTGGCGGCGTGGCATCGCGCTCCTGCTCCAGCGCCTGATCCATCAGTGCCTCGATGCGGCCGGAGAGGCTGGCTGATGCGTTGAAGTCCAGCATCAGTTCGTCTCCCAGGGCAGATCGCTTTCCAAATCGGCGAAAGGATCGTCGACCATGGGCGTCATGCCACGCACCGGTGGGTACTTGGCCTCCTGGTGGTAGGCGGCCATGGCATCGGTGTAGCGGGTGACGATGGCGTCGATGACCTGCAGGGCCTCTTTTTCAGAGTAGGCGCCCAGCGGTTTATCAAAGCCAATGTCACCGGCCACATCGCCAAAGGCCCGCAGGCACGAACGCATCGCAGTGCGTTCAACATCAGAGGCATCGATCATCTCGACCTCCTGGTTGAACCGTTGCGCGTCGACCCAGTTGCCGTACATCTTGTGGAAGGCATCCTGGCAGCGGCGACTGCAAAACACCCAGTCCAGCGGGTAGCGCTTGGGGTTGCCGGTTGAATAACGGTTGTCGCTGTGCCCCAGGCCCCGAGCCTGGCGACTGCACACCCAGCATTTGCCTCGCATGCATGTCGCCTCCTCACTGCGCCCAGGTGGGCTTGCCCGTGGGCACCACAGGGCGCGCGGGTTGCGTTTTCTGGGCGTATGCGGGGACAGGTTGCACCGGCGCACCAGAGTGGCCACCGCCGCCCATATTCCCGCCAGGGCCACGAGTTGCACCAGCCATGGCCACGTAGTCCTTGTGATCGGGCTCGATGGCGATCTTGACCACATTGCGGTCCTCGCCTTTGCCGTCCTTTTCCACATCGACGCGGGCCAAGAACTCGATGCCATCCAGGTCGGCAAAGCTGTTGATGCGCCGGGCAGCGGCGGCCTGCGGCGAGTTGTCTTGCGGCTGCACGTTGCGTGCGCTGTTCAGCACAGCCCGGATGAAGCTGCGCCCCATCTGGCCCCAGGCGGGCCCTTTGGGCGAGAGCAAACCGACGTTGGACCACATCTTGCGCTTGGCAAACGGGCCATCGGTGACGACAAATTCACAAGCCAGGTACACGGCGCCGGTGTCAAAGGACTGGGTGGCGTAACCGCCGGTCCAGCCCTGGGTGTGGTCGTCATGGCCGCCGGGTTTGATGGTCATGCGCACTGGCACGGTGATGCCGCGAGGGATCAGGTCGAAGCCACCTTGCTGAGCTTCGGCGTCATTGAAATCGTTCCAGCTGGCGGGAGCCGTGGCGTGGTCGTAGGTGTTCATGGGGTGTCCTTTCAGTTGGTGTGTTCGGTGTTGGGGTTGGCGCCGGGGGTCTGACCCAGGCACTTGGCGATGAGCCGGCCCAGGTGGGGTTCTTCAATGGGGTCGAGACGGCCGCTGCGGTCTTTGCTGGGGAAGCCAAAGCTGTTGTCGGCGCCGGTCACAAAACCCCGGTAGCTCGTGCCGTCGTCCGCCTTGAGCACGGCCAGAGTCACCACCTCATCGAGCACGCCGGGAAGTTCCAGCGCCGTCTTGCTGCCTTCGAGTTGCAGCTGGTAGTAGCGGCGGTTGAAGTCGTCGGTCTTCTCTTCGAGGATCGCGACGTAGATGACGTGCTTGTCGCGCACGTGCTGCAAATGCGTGAGCGCCGTGATCATTTCCTGGCCCAGCAAGCCATACGCCCCCCGGTTGTCGGGCTTGCCGGTTTTCTCGCTGAAGGCTTGCGGCTGGGTTTTGCACCAGGCCAGGCACAACCTTGAGAGCACCGTCAGGCTGTCGACAAAGTAGGTGTCGTACTTAGCCAGCTGCGCCGGGTCGCCATAGGTGGCACAGACATGGTCGAAATGCGCCTTGGAAAAGGCCTGGTCCGCAGAGGCCGTTGGCATGGGGCCGGCCAGGAACACCACCAGGTCGCGGAATTCCTGCCAAGTGCGTGGGCGCACCGTGTCACCGGGCCAGTCCTTGACCGACAGATCGCCCGCTTCCAGATCGACGAACAAGGTGGAAGCTGGCGGCAAGGTCCGCAACTGGGTGGTTTTGCCCACGCCGGGGAACCCGACCAGGCCGACCTTGGCGCTGTGCCGTTCTTTGAGCCGTTCTTCGGCAGAAATGATGGGCAACATCACTGTGCTCCCTCTGCCGCCGTGGGCTTGCGCAGGGTGAATTTCGCAGCCTTGGGCTTGACGGTGCGCGCGGCCATGAAGGGCTGGCGAAACACCTCGGGCCAGGCCTTGAAGCGAGATTCGCTCACGCTGTACTTGGCCGTGATGAATTCGGTCGGATCCTGGCCGGCGGCCACTATGCGGCTCCAGATGGTTTGCAGTGCCTTCTGGTCCCAGGTCACGTCCTTGCTGACCTCCACGGCCACATCGAACTCGCCGTCGAACACATGCGTGGTGCCGGTGTCCTTGTTTTCGGCGAGCAGTTGCGCCTTGGCCTGTTCGCCGTAGCGCAAGTCCAGGCCGGTCTGGATCATGTTGGACAGCGCCGCCAGCTCGGATTTGGCAGCTGCCTCGAATCGCTTGAGATCGGCCACATGGGCAAGCGGCAGATCGCGGATGACCGCAGCCGACAAGTCCATGAACTGCACGGGCAGTGAAATGCCACTGCGCTGGAAAGCCGCCTCGAGTGCCGAGGATTCGGTGGTGGGGGTGATGGCGACGGTGTTCATGCGGCCACCGCCTTGCTTGTGCTGGCGCGCATGCTGTCTTCCTCGAAGGCCTGGATGTCTTCGAGGCGATAGCGGACCTGGCCGCGCAGTTTCAGAAAGACGGGGCCGATGCCCTCGGCACGCCACCGCTCGATGGTGGATTCACTGAGTTGCCAACGCTCTGCCAGCTGACTCTGTGAGATGTGTGAAACGGTTTCGGACGCTTGCACGTGAATCTCCTTGATGGTTGATGGGCCCTGGTTTCAGACCGCTTGGGAGCGGTGCTAACCAGTGCTGGCATTGCATCAATCGGGAGTCCACAAACCAGTCCGCAGAGTCCACAGAAACAGTCCACAAACCTGCAGCGTGCGGTGTTGCCTCCATGTATGCGCGGAGACCTGAGCTTGCCAAATGTCAGATATCAAACTAAATTTCTGACACCAAGAGCGCAATGATGAGTACCCTGACCGAATCAATCCTTGCAACAGCCGAGACCTTGCCAGAAGGAGGTTTGCTGTCGCCCAAAGAATTCCTGCACTTGGCCAGCCGTTCCGCAGTGGATAAAACACTGTCGCGCCTGACGAAAGACGGCCATCTATTGCGTGTAGGACGTGGCTCCTACACGCGCCCTGTGGTTGGTCGGTTTGGTGCCCGCCCGCCATCCATGGACACCGTCATTGATGCCATTGAAGCCGTCAGCGGTCATACCGTTGTGAATAACGGTGCGGCGGAGGCCAATGCACTCGGCTTGACGACACAAGTGCCAACACGTGATGTGCTTTTGACCTCAGGGCCTCCGCGGATGCTGCGTTTGGGCGAACGAGTGATCGAGATAAAGCACGGCAATCGGTGGCAATCGGTGCTGGGCAAACGACGTGCGGGTCAAGTCATCCGTGCATTGGGATGGTTGGGGCCGGAGGCATCCCAAGCGACCTTGCGTCGTCTCTGGAAACAGCTATCGCCAGAAGACTGGCAAGACTTGCTTTCGACAAGAAGAATGATGCCCGCATGGATGGCACGGGCTGTGAGCGAAGCCCTTCCTGGATGATTGGATCGCGCTCAGCGTGATACCAACCAACCGCTGTCATCTGGCGAAATCACCAGCTCGTACTCCTTGTCGCCAGGGATGTAGCGGATGAAGGTTTCGTAGACGAGCTTGTTGCGGTCGAATTGCTTGACCGGCCGGAAATTCCTCGCCGTCGACCCACACGCATGGCGCAGCGCGCTACCTTCCATCCGGTGATCAAAGTCGTCCATCAGCGCCAGCAGAATGTTGGCTTGCATGGCTTCCAGCGGATAGGCCACGCCGTCGATGTAGGCCTTGCGCTCGGACCGGACATACCGCAGCGTCGTGCCCAGGTCCGGTGCCGAATCATGCACTTGGTACACGGCGGCTGGCTCCATGACGCGGTCAGCAAAGAACTCGAAGCGGTTTTGCGACACGCGCATCAGATCGGCCAGATGCACCACGTCGTACTGCGCCAGCGCAGAACTGACGGGCAGTGGCACCGGGCTGCTGGTCAGGATGCGTGCACTGCGATCTGCGCGATGCTGGGCCAGGTGAACCAGCAGTTTGCGGACTGTGGCGTCACGGTTGAGGTGGCGTGAGAAATACCATGTGATCGGTTTGCCACGCCGCTCCTCGACGATACCAATCCGCCAGGCCAGTTCGGGCACCAAGCACTCGAGCTGATGACGATTCAGATCCAGCCCCGTAGCCAGATGGCCGACCACCCGTTCGAAGTTGACAACCGTGGTTTGGCGCACGCTGCGTGGTGCCTCGAAATCTTCGCAGTCGCCGCCACACAAAAGAAGCACCTTGTCGCCCGGCAGTTCACGCACCACGCGTGCCATGTCATCGCGGCACTCCGGGCACTGCAACCAGTTGAGCGGCTCACCAAAGCCGATCAGGTGTTCACGCCGCAACTGGGCCAGCGCATCCTGGTTACCCAAGTCGGTCAGCAGAGGGCCCGAGATTTCCTTGGCGGTGCTCTCCAGCATCCGGCACAACAGGGCCGTGGCCTCGATTTGCATTTGACTCATGCCGCCGCACCGGGTGATTCGACAATGCCCAGGCCGCGCATTACACACTGCGCCAGCAGCTGATTGCGGTGCGACAGGTTCTTGATGGTGGTTGAGCCGCTGGCGTACACGTCGAAACTGAAGTGGCCCTCACGGCGGCTTTGCTGGTCACGCGTGTAGACCATGAGCGTGGCGCGATCCATTTCGAATTCGGTGTCGAAGGAATGCGCGACTTTCAGCTTGTCGCGGGCCACGTATATGGCGTCCTCACGATTGGCCTCGGGACTGGCTTCGATCTGGATGGCGCTGCTGCGCTGGTCGGCCGGTGTGAACTTCGCCCGACGCAGCCGAACCTTCTGGATGCCCTGCGTCGACCAGTCTTCTTTGGGCGCCAGTAGCCCGTCGCTGAGCGCACCAAGCCTGAACCTGCTGGGCGTGATTGGCTGAGGATCCAGTTCGGTTTTGACCAGGTGCTTGCCAAACAGGGCAATCACTTTCTTGTGGTTGTCCTTGCCGCCCTTGACCACGGTTTCCACCACGCCCGATTTCGGGTGGTAAACCAGCGCATTTTCCAGGGCAATGCGGGTGACGATGCGTTTGAAGTCGTGTTTACGGAACTGGGCGATAGTCGTGATCGGCCCCTCTACATACAGCGTGAACTGGATGCTGCCATCAGCACCGTAGTGACTGACCTCGATGTGAGAGCCAATACCCGCACCGCTCTTTTGGTAGAGCGCCGCCACGTCCTGCTTGAACGCTTCCAGGGATTCACGATCGAGATGGGGCACAAGGTTGGCCAGCACCTCATTCTGGTCCCAAGCTCGACCGTCGCTCTTAGCCCGAAATGCCAGGTGCAATTCGATGTCCCGAAATGTCTGCTCGTGGTGAGCAAGCACCCACAGCGCCTGCTCGCGCGGATCCAGGCCCTGTAGATGATCAATCGCAGCCGCATCATGGGCCAGCGCCAACGCAAACTCCCGAGCGCCAGCCTCGGTGCCCGTGATGCGTGCTCGACGCAAAGTTTCGTTCCAGCTGAACAGGCCTTCTTCCAACTCGACCTTCTGCGCCGTGGTCAGGCTCAGATCATCCTGCAGCTTGGTCTGCAAAGCGTCCACGGCATCGGCCAGCGCTTTGCGTGCAATCTTTTCCGGCACATTCCAGTCCAGTGTGAGATGCACGCCCAGGGGGTGGACAGAGACAAAGTCCTGCAGAACAGGTATGGCGATATAGCGCAGGAAATGGCGGGGGTTGAAGATTTTCATTTTGTCTCCGGGGTGTTGTGGGTCTGAGTTACGGGTATCTGCGCACCAGGCCCACCACGACACCGAAGATCTCCAACTTGCCATTGGGTCGAATGACGTCGAATTCGGGGTTGGCCGGCAGCAGGCAATAGCCCCCTCTGTCACGGCCGAGGGTCTTGAGGGTGAATTGGTCGTCCACCACGGCGACCACCTGTTCACCCACTTGTGCATCTTGACGGCGCTCCACCACGGCAATGTCGCCGCTGTGAATGCCGGCATTGATCATGGAATCGCCCTTGACGCGGATCAGCACCGTCTGCCCCGGCTCCTGGATCAGGTAGCGGTCGATGGTCATCTGCTCCACGCCAGCGTCCAGCGTGGTCACGGGCATGCCTGCGGGCACCGGTTCGTTGGCCACCACGCGCTCGAAAAAACGCTCGGTCGGCGCCCAGTCGCCATCGGGCGTGCGCTCCAACATGCCGGCAACTTCCAGACGTTCGAGCACTTTCTTCACGGCCGATTTGGAGGCATAGCCCAGGACTTCCATCAGCCGGGCGTAGGACGGCAGCACCCGGTGCTGGGCGTAGTAGCGCTGCAGGGTCGCCAGATGTTCGTGATCGTGGAGGGCTTTCATGATGATCTTGATTATAGAGAACGTACGTTCGCCATGCAAGCAAATCTCAAAAATCGGCAAAACCGCCAGGCCGAGCAAGAAAATTTGGCGTCGTTCCCGCAGCCTTCCTCATCTGTCCCCAGCCTTCCCCAACTCCCTTCTGGTGTTGCCGTGGCCTCTTCCTGAGAATTTGCGTATGCAGTTTTTCTTTCAGGAGCCCCTACCAATGAACGATGTCAACCAGACTCCGCCCGACAAGATGCGGACCGATGAACGCCTCGATGAGGTGGCCCAGTTGCTGGCCAGAGGCCTGCAGCGCCTGCGTGTGGCACATACCAACGGCAGTGACGGAAAGAGCACGTTGGGACTTGGCTTTTCTGGCACCCAGCGCCTTCATACGGACACGTTCAACGAAGTCACGGAGTCCCAGTAATGAGCATCAGATCACCCTACGTCACACCGCCATCGGTGCTGGCACAAATCACTGCGCTGCCAGACCTGTCCATGGCGGACATCAAAGCGCTCTGGCTGGAATTGTTTGAAGAAGACACCCCGACCCACAACCGTCAGTTCCTGGAAAGGCGGATTGCCTACCGGCTGCAGGAAATCGCCTTCTGCAAGGTCGACCGCCATCTGATCGACCGCAACAAGCGCCGCATCCAAGCCATCCTGGACACCGGCCGCAACACGCAGGACAACGGCGACGCGCCACTGATGGCGGGCACCGTGCTAGTACGCGAATACCAAGACAAGGAACACCGCGTGATGGTGTTGCCGGACGGCCAATTTGAATATGAGGGCCGCCCATACCGCAGCCTGTCGCGCATCGCACGTGAAATCACGGGTACCGCGTGGTCAGGGCCGGTCTTTTTCGGGCTGAAAACGCAAAAGTCGGCCAAGAACAAGAAGAAGGGAGCGCGTGCATGAGTGATACATTCAAACGCCGCCAGCGCTGTGCGGTGTACTGCCGCGTGTCCAGCGACGAACGACTGGATCAGGCCTTCAATTCGATCGACGCCCAGAAAGAAGCCGGGCATGCCTATGTGGCCAGCCAGCGCAGCGAAGGCTGGATTCCGGTGGCCGACGACTACGACGATGGCGGATTCTCCGGCGGCAACATGGAGCGTCCTGGCTTGCGTCGGCTGATGCAAGACATCGAGGCCGGCAAGATCGACATCGTGGTGGTCTACAAAATAGACCGCCTCACGCGCAGCCTGGCCGATTTTTCGAAGATGGTCGAAGTGTTCGAACGCGCTGGCGTGTCATTCGTTTCCGTGACCCAGCAGTTCAACACCACCACGTCCATGGGTAGGTTGATGCTGAACGTCTTGTTGTCCTTTGCGCAGTTCGAACGCGAGGTGACAGGTGAACGGATCCGCGACAAGATTGCCGCCAGCAAGCGCAAAGGCATGTGGATGGGTGGCGTGCCACCCCTGGGTTATGACGTCGACAATCGCCGGCTGATTCCGAACGAGCGGGAAGCCAAAATCGTACGGCACATTTTTAAGCGATTCGTGGAGCTGGGCTCCGGGACCAAGTTGGTGAAGGAGTTGCAACTGGACGGTCTGAAGTCCAAATCATGGACCACACAGGACGGCAGGCAGCGAGAGGGCAAGCCGATCGACAAAAGCTTGATTTACAAAGTTCTGAGTAACCGCACCTACCTGGGGGAGTTGCGGCACAAGGATGCGTGGTTCAAGGCGGAGCACATGCCTTTGATCAAGCTCAGCGCCTGGGAGGCTGCGCAGTCAGTGCTGCAGGTCAGCCCACGCGTGCGCGCCAACAACACCCGGGCCGCCATTCCGTTCTTGTTGAAGGGCCTTGTGGAAGGGGCCGACGGCCGCAAGCTGACACCCGCCTGGACGCGCAAGGGCGCCGGACGGCTGTATCGGTACTACATCCACACCCGCGAAAACAAGGAATATGCAGGCGCATCCGGCCTGCCCCGGTTGCCGGCCATCGAATTGGAGGGCAATGTCATGGACCAAGTCCGGCAAATCCTGCGCGCCCCGGATCTCAAAACCAGGGTTGCCAAGGCCATGAATGCATTGGACCCGAGCATTGACGAAGCGCAGGTGTGCGTGGCCATGCTAAAAATCGACCAGATCTGGGACCAGCTGTTTCCAGCAGAGCAGGAACGCATCGTGCGCTTGCTGATCAAAAAGGTGGTCGTCACGCCGTACACGATCGAGGTGCAATTCCGACCCAACGGAGTTGAAATCCTGGCCACCGAGATGATGGTCAAGGATCGCAAGGCGGTGGCTGAGGAGGTGGCAGCATGACCGGGATCAACATCAAGGCCATCGGCGACGCCGACATTGCCACGGCCAGCAACGGCAGCTACCACGTGACCATCCCGATCAAGATCACGCGCCGTGGTCGGCGCAAGGCGGTCACGCTGCCGGACGGCACCGCGTTTAAACCACGTGCATGGGATCGCGACCCAACGCCCGTTCAACTGGCGCTGGCCAGGGGGCATCAGTGGCTCGGGCTGTTGGAATCCGGCAAGGCGAAGAATCTGTCAGAGGTTGCCGAGCAAGTCGGGATGGACCGTGCCTACGTCAGCCGAATGGTGAATCTCACCACCTTGGCGCCGGACATCGTGACGGCCATCCTGGATGAGGCGTTGCCCAACCACGTGACGCTGTTTGATCTGGCGTCGGGCACGCCGTTGCTGTGGGATGAGCAGCGGGAGCTGTTGCGCAAATGAATTTCCGCAACAGCTGTTTCGGCTCAGCTGAACGCTGTTTTACGCTCCAGCCGAACAAACAGGAAGTCGATGGGCGAACACCAATGAAAGCGCACCAAACGCGCGTACACGGTCACGTAGCCCAATGCAAATCCCAAACAGGCCAGCGCAGCGAACAAGGGACTGCCGACAACCCAAAGCGCCATCAGCACGGCCGGAACAGTGGCCATGGCCAAAACCAAACCCGTGACTGAATTGCGCAGTCGATTGACCATCTTGGGCTCGTCTGGGAACATTCGCCGCACCCTGGGCCGTACGACGCGTCGCATCACCAAGGTATGCAAATGCAGGCGGTCAGGGTGCCCAGGCGAGACTCTGGTCATGCGACGGCGATAAATGCTGAACAACACTTCCGTCACAGGATGGATGCAAATGAGCAGAGGCACGAAGGCGGAAACGCCGCTATTCCTTTCGATCAGCATGACACTGGCCCATGCCAGAGCGAAACCGCCGAAATAGCTGCCACCATCCCCCAAGAACAAGTGCCCCCATGGCCAGTTGACGAGCCAAAAACCCAGTGTCGCCGTGGCAATTGCCAGGCATGCAAACGCCAGATTGACGTCCCCCACCATGGCTGAAACGAGGGCCAGGCCAATCAAGGCAATGATCACAAAGCCACTCGCCAATCCGTTGAAGCCGTCAACGATGTTGACCGCATTGGCCACGCCACCCACCGCAAAAGCAGTGAAAGCAACAGAGATCAGCGTGTAACTCAGCAAGCTGTCGAACAGGGGAATGTCCACACCTGTCAACGACACGCCAGTCAGCCACCACCCCAACACGCCCGATGCCATCGTGGCCAGGAGGCGGGCCATGACCCCCACTTTTTTGGTGATGTCTTCGGCCAGGCCAAAGACAAATGCAGGCAGCCCGGCCAGCAAAAGTTGGCTCAAGATCTGTGCCCGTTCTGGTTGTTCCACCCAGTAGGCTGCGATCACACCCACAAATACAGATACCCCACCGATTCTGGGCGTGGGTATGGTGTGGTTCTTTTGGATACCCACCAGACCATCCATTGAAAAATGACCATGCCAGTGTTTGGTAAATACCAATAAAACAGCCACCAGAAATGCCACGATACCTGCGACGTACACGGACGGCGGCAGGCTGGGCAGGCTGGGCAGGCTGGGCAGGCTCATAATATCCAAAATTATAATCAACACCCCCGCTGGATTTCAGAGATGGCCATTTTTAATACGAGCTTCAAGCAGGCAACAGTGGCTGTATCTATTTGCCCTCAGATAATCTGAAATGCACGATGGCTCAACTTACCCCCCAATTACCTCCCATTCCCACACTCAAAAGGTCCTGCCGATCGCACGGCGCCAAGAAGCCCGTATCTGCGTCATGCGCTGCGCCGAATCCTCGTCCTTTGCTGCGTTAGCAAGGGACTGGCGCGCAAACACAAACAGCAACAGCGCAAAGCCCGAGGCCAGCGTCGCGATGATCGCGATCAGCGCTTTCTTGGGCTTCGCTTTGCGCTCGGGCGGCTGAGCGACGTCCACCACCTGGATGGTGGCGCCTTCGCGGGCTTCGTCGAGCTTGGCCATTTCGAACTGTTTGGCAAACAGCTCGTACAGCGTTTCCTGGTATTTGAAGTCGCGGTAGCGGTTGATGTAATCGCCCTGCACGGCTTTAGGTTCGGCCCCGTCTTTGGACTGTTTGGCCAGCTGGGCGCGCAGGTTTAAGAGCTCGGTCATGGCTTGCTTGAACTCGGGCGCGCTTTCGGCCAGGTAGCCGCGCATGGCGCCGAGCTTGACTTCTTGCGCAGTCACTTGCGCTTGCAGCGTGGCAACGGCGGCCACGGCGCTGGTGGGGTCGCTTTTGAGCACGCTGGCATTCACGCCCGTCTCGCCCAGGGCGATTTCGGCGGCAGCCAGTTTGTCTTTGGTGCCTTTGAGTTGTTGCTCAAAGAACTGGCGGCGCTGCTGCGCCTCGGTCACGGCCAGGCGGCCCATGAGGCGGGTGAGCTCTTCCACATGCGCATTGGCCAGGTCGGCGGCAAACTGGGGGTCGTGGTCGTCCACGTCCACGGTAATGATGCCGTCTTTGCCACTGGCAATTTTGACGTTGCCTTCCAGGGTTTTGCGGGCGTCTTGCTTGTAGTCGGCCTTGTAGCGGTCCATGAGTTTGAAGCGGTCAATGAGCGCGTCTTCGATGGAGTTGCTTTTTAAAAAGGACACGTATTGGTCGGCCGGGTTTTTAAGGCCGGCGGCAGCACCGGCCATACCGCCCAGGGCACCCAGGCTGTTTAAAAGGCTGGCGGCCATGCCCTGGCTTTGCTGCGGGGGCAAAAAGCTCACTTGCGCGGTAAAGGTGGGCGTGACCAAAAAGCTGATGCCCAGCGCCGCCACGCCCACGGCCAGCGGCCCGACCACCAGCAGGCGCAGGTTGTCGACCACGGTTTGGACGAGGTCCAAGAGGTTAATTTCGTCGTCTTCGACCAAAGACTGAGCTTGGGTGTCTTGGATCTCACTCATGTCAGTACCCCAGCGCCTTGAAGCCGGCGGCACCCAAGCCGAATTGGTAGAGCAGCGCGGTCCAGTCTTTGGCGCCTTGCATGAAGCGGGTGTAGCTGGTGCGTTTGTCGAGCACTTCGGGCACGAACACGCCGTCGCCGGGTTTGAGCTCTGTGGTCATAAAGCTGCGGTTGCCAAAGCCGACAAAACTGCGCTGCGCTTCGTTGGCCACCACGGTGCCATCGGCGCGAATGAGCAGGGCACCCTCCAGATCAGCGTCTCGGGTGGGTCCGGCGCGGTTGATGTAGTCGCCCACGGTGTCGCCCTTGCGGTAAATGAAGCTTGTTTTGGCCAGCACCGAGCCAAACACGGCCACAAAGCTGGGGCGCAGGGGCACGGTGATGGTGTCGCCGTCTTCGAGCATGAGGGCGGGGAACTCGTGCTTGTCGGGGTGCATTTCCAGTGCGATGCGGCCCGAGGCTCTAAGCGCGCGCATGCGGGCAAGGGTTTGGCGCTGGGCTGCCACTTGGGCTTGAATGGCGGCTGCATCTGTGGTGCTTTGGTTTTGCAACAAGCTGGTGGCTACGGCTTCGGACTGCGCCTGCATCTGCTCAATAGCTTCGTTCAGGTTGGCTTGTTGTTGCCGACGTGTAGATTCACGGCTAAAGGTGGTGCCATAAGCGTAGGCGTTGACGGTAAGGCCGCCCGCACGTTGAATCAGCGCATTAAGCGTTTCGCCAGGCTGGATTTGGTAGATGCCGGGCACATTGACTTCGCCGCCAATGTTGACAAAGTGCGAGCGCTTGGCCATGGGCACGGGCACGTCTTTGACGCCAAAAATGGTGACCACGTCGCCGGGCTGCAGCTCGATGTTGTTGGCGGGGTCTTTGTCGCGAATGGCTTTGGAGAGGTTGAACGGGATCAGCTCGGTTTTGACCTCTTTGGCGTTCAGGCGTTCGACGGCAGCGTAGTCCCAGTTGATTTCTTCCAGCAGGTTTTTGACTTCGCTCACCACGCGATCGTCCGCCGCTGTTTTGCCGGACTCGAACTGCACGATGATGTTCTTGCGCTGGTAGTAGTCCGACTGGATGAGCGCGGCGGGCTCCGGAATCAGATCCGCCACGCGCATGCCTTTGGCAAAGGCGTAGCGCAGCGGCGCGGCCACGTTGCCGCGCAGGGTGACGGCGTTGGCAAAGGCGGGGCTGATGGGGAACAGGGTGAGCACGTCGCCGTCGCGCAGGGTGCTTTGCAGGCCGGCGGCATCGAGCGTGCGGGACTCGACGGTCCGAGGGGCTGCTTTGGCGCTGCTGTCCACGCGCTCGATTTGCACCTTGTGCGGGTTGGTGAGCACGCGCAGGCCGCCGCTGTAGCCCAGCAGGGCTTGCAGGTTTTCTGTATCGCTTTTGAGTTCGTAGATGGCGGGCTTGTCCAGCGCGCCCAGCAGGGCCACGCGGGTGCCAGCGGGGGGGATGACGATCACGTCACCGGGCTGCAGGGCGGCGTCTTGCGCGGTGCTGCCGTTTTGCATGAAGTCGTACACGTCCAGGCTGGTGATCTTTTGGCCACGGCGCATGAGTTCGATGCGGCGCATGGAGCCGGTGGCCGACGGGCCGCCGCTTTCGAACACGGCGCTGAGCAGTGTGGAGAGGCCCGAAACGGTGTACAGCCCCGGCCGCTTGGCCTGGCCCACCACGTACACCTGAATGGAGCGCAGGCCGCCCAGGGTGGCCGTGAGCTCGAAGTTGCGGTACACGCGCGAGACGTTTTTGGCCAGCACTTTGTCCAGCTCGTCAGCGCGGGTGCCGGCCACCGTGACGGGGCCGATTTTGGGGATCATGATCTGACCGTTGCGGTCTACCGTGAGGCGCAGGGCCATGTCCACCGAGCCCCAGACTTTAAGGTCAATATCGTCACCAGGGCCCACCACGTAGGCCGAGGGCACTGGCACGTTGGCCAGCGAGCTGAAGGCACGCCCGCCAAACAGGCGTTCACCATGAATGGGCAAGATACGCCCCGTGCTTTGCTGCACAAAGAGCTGGAACTGGTTGGGTACTTGTGCCGCCTGGTCAGCAGGAGCGCCACCGATAGCTGCAGCGTTAGGGCCATTGTTAGGCCCCTCGCCTTTGCCCAGTTGCTGTGCGCCTGCGTTGAGAGCGGCTTTTTCAGCACCTTGCTGGGCTTGTGTTCGGGCGGCCTCCATCAAGGCTGCTTGCGCTGCCGCGTTGGTGGCGCCCATGTTCAGTGTGCTTGCCGATGCGCCAGCGTTTGCAGCCATACCAGGCGCCGTAAGAATGGCTGCGTCTTGGGCCTGTGTAGCCGAAAAACCAAATGCCATTGCAACCGTGAGTACAAAGGTGCGGAGGGCGCGCTGTTTGCTATGTTTTCTTGGAAAGTGCATATGATGATTGGCAAGGAGCCGCCAAGCCACCTTTGTAACTACCGCGGGTGATCACTTCAGCAACCATAGAAATTCTTATCAATTCTACCACTGGGGCCCTTTTGAACCGTAAAGAGAGTGACCATTGGTGCGGCACGAGTGGGTTCGAAACCTGGATTTTCTCACGCACACCCAATGTTGACGGAAAATTTCAAGGATCGGTCAACGTGTAAGCCGTTGATTTTATTGACCACCACAGACGCAACTTGCGGACTTCACCTCGGCTACGAACCACCGGGGTGTGGAGAGAAGTGGTCCAAACAGAGAGAACCGGGGACAATACGTGGCCAAAGGCCGTGACCGCGAAGTCCGCAGGAATACTCACGAACCCGCAACAACCACTGGCAACCCCTGCCAACGGTTGTAAAAAAACCCCAACTCAGGAGAGTTGGGGTTAGTGTATTGGTGGCGGAACACGGAACCGAACCCGCGTCCGTTTGCCGAGCCAGATAGTAACGCCTTGGCCTTGAGGGCGTGGATTTGACGATTTGTCCACTTCGATTGCTTGCTCAGCTACAAGCAGTGGCGCATAATGTCATCATTTTGATGATGTAAACCGCCTAGCAATGGACAAACATAAAACCAATCTCAGTCTTTCGGTCGTCCGTCTTGGATGAGGAGCCTTCGGTGACTCAACCCCAGCGCGTCGAGAGCTTGAGCCACGCCCAGCGCGAGCGGCTGGCCTACATCGACTTCCGGCTCTACTTCTTCGGTGAGATCGGTCGACCAGACCTGATCGACCGTTTCGGTGTGGCTCCGGCAGGGGCGACACGCGACTTGGCGCTGTACCGGGAAATCGCGCCGCAGAACATCACCTTCGACGGTAGCAACAAGATCTACCGCATCGGGCAGGCGTTCTCCCCGCTGTTCGATCACGCATCGCAGCGCGTGCTGTCGGCGCTGGCGCTGGGCTTCGGCTATGGCGTGAATGGCGCAACGCAACCGCTGCTGCCGTGCGAGTCGCCCACCGCCCTGAGCAACCCCAGGATGGACGTGCTGGCCCCGGTCTGCCGAGCAATCCACGCCAAGCGGCCAGTGGGCATCCGCTACCACTCGATGAGCAGCGGAGAGTCCGAGCGGGTCATCGTGCCCTTTGCGCTGGTGGATACTGGCCTGCGCTGGCATGTCCGTGCCTTTGATCGCAAGAGCGGAGAGTTTCGGGACTTTGTCGTCACCCGTATCGAAACGCCAACGCTGCTCGACGAGGAGCCACAGGCCAACGAACGGCCGGACAACGACATCCAGTGGACGCGCATCGTCGAGCTGGACTTCGTGCCGCACCCGCGCCTTGAGCGCCCCGAGATCATCAAGATGGACTACGGGATGACCGACGGCTCAATCCGGATGCGCGTCCGTGCCGCCGTCGCGGGCTACATGCTGCTGCGCTGGAGCGTGGACTGCTCGCCCGACCACCGTCTCAAGGAAGAACAGTACCGCATATGGCTCAGCGATCCGCTGGCGCTGTACGGCGTCGAGAACGCAAAGCTCGCGCCGGGGTATCAAGCTCCGGCAGCAAAGACATCACGCAAAGGATAAGAACACGATGGCACAGAACGACACCGCCAAGAACGGCAACGGAGGCAACCTCGGCTTCGAGGCTGATCTTTTCAAGGCCGCCGACAAGCTGCGCGGCAACATGGAGCCAAGCGACTACAAGCACGTCGCGCTCGGGCTCATCTTCTTGAAGTACATCTCCGATGCCTTCGAGGCCAAACACAAGGCACTGCTAGCGGAAGACGCCCAGGCCGCCGAGGACAAAGACGAGTACCTTGCCGACAACGTGTTCTGGGTACCGAAGGAGGCGCGCTGGTCGCACCTGCAGGCCAACGCAAAGCTGCCGACCATCGGCACCTTGATCGATGACGCGATGCGCGCCATCGAGAAGGACAACGAGTCGCTCAAGGGAGTGCTGCCCAAGGACTACGCGCGCCCCGCGCTCAACAAGGTGATGCTGGGCGAGTTGATCGATCTGATCTCCGGCATTGCGCTCAACGAGGAAGGCGACCGCTCGAAGGACATTCTCGGGCGTGTATACGAATATTTCCTCGGCCAGTTCGCCGGTGCTGAAGGCAAGCGTGGCGGCGAGTTCTACACCCCGCGTTCTGTGGTGCGTGTGCTGGTCGAAATGCTGGAGCCCTACTCAGGCCGCGTCTACGACCCGTGCTGCGGCTCGGGCGGGATGTTCGTGCAGTCGGAAAAGTTCGTGCAGGAGCACGGCGGTCGCATTGGCGACATTGCGATTTACGGGCAGGAATCGAACTACACCACGTGGCGGCTGGCCAAGATGAACTTGGCCGTGCGCGGCATCGACTCCGACATCCGCTGGAACAACGAGGGCAGCTTCCACAAGGACGAACTGCGCGACCTCAAGGCCGACTTCATCCTCGCCAACCCTCCGTTCAACATTTCGGACTGGGGCGGCGACCGCCTGCGTGAAGACGTACGCTGGAAGTTCGGCGCGCCGCCAGTGGGTAACGCCAACTACGCGTGGCTCCAGCACATCTACCATCACCTCGCGCCCAACGGCACGGCGGGCGTGGTGCTGGCCAACGGCTCGATGAGTTCCAACCAATCCGGCGAAGGCGAGATTCGCAAGGCGATGCTTGAAGCCGATGCGGTGGATTGCATGGTGGCGCTACCTGGGCAGCTCTTTTATTCCACGCAAATCCCCGCTTGCCTGTGGTTCTTGGCCCGCAACAAGAACCCCGCGCATGGGAAGGCAGGGGGTCTGCGCGACCGGCGCGGGCAAGTGCTGTTCATCGACGCTCGCAAGATGGGCGTGCTGGTGGATCGCACCCGACGCGA
>NZ_JBLIZW010000102.1:0-18987 GCF_048860245.1 Aquabacterium sp.
GACGATCGCCGTCGCACCCACGACATGAACACGGCCAACTGGATCCCCGACCTGTTCATGAAGCGCGTGATAGAAGGTGGCGACTGGACCCTGTTCTCGCCCTCATCCTGCCCAGACCTGCATGACAAGTTCGGCCTGGCATTTGAAGAGGCCTATACCGCCTATGAAGCCAAGGCCGATCGGGGTGAACTCAAGCCCTTCAAGCGCATCAAGGCGGTCGACCTGTGGCGCAAGATGCTGACGATGCTGTTTGAAACCGGCCACCCCTGGATCACGTTCAAGGATCCATGCAACGTGCGCTCGCCTCAGCAGCACGTGGGGGTTGTGCACTCGTCGAACCTGTGCACCGAGATCACCCTGAACACCAATGACAGCGAGATCGCCGTCTGCAACCTCGGCTCGGTCAACCTGTCACAACATCTCAAAGACGGCGGCATCGACCACGACAAGCTGCGCAAGACGGTTCGCACGGCCATGCGCATGCTCGACAACGTGATCGACATCAACTACTACGCGGTCAAGAAGGCTCGTGATTCGAACCTGCGTCACCGCCCCGTTGGCTTGGGCCTGATGGCCTTCCAGGACGCGCTGTACCAACTGCGCGTCCCCTACGCCAGCCAGGAAGCCGTGGAGTTTGCCGACCGCTCGACCGAAGCCCTGTGCTACTACGCCTACTGGGCCTCGACCGAACTGGCCGAAGAGCGCGGCCGCTACAGCAGCTATCGTGGTTCGCTGTGGGACCGTGGCATCCTGCCCATCGACTCGGTGAAGTTGCTGGCCGAGCAGCGCGGTGGCTACGTCGAAGTCGATCAATCCGTGACGATGGACTGGGACGCTCTGCGCGCACGTGTGTCGCAATACGGCATGCGCAACTCCAACTGCGTCGCCATTGCGCCCACCGCCACCATCTCCAACATCATTGGTGTGGACGCGTCGATCGAGCCATGCTTCGGCAACCTGTCGGTCAAGTCCAACCTGTCGGGCGAGTTCACCGTGGTCAACGAGTACCTGGTGCGCGACCTGAAGAAACTGGGCCTGTGGGACGACGTGATGATCATGGATCTCAAACACTTCGACGGTTCGCTGCGTCGCATTGATCGTGTGCCCGAAGACCTCAAGAGCCTGTACGCCACTGCCTTCGAAGTCGAGCCCGTGTGGCTGGTCGAAGCCGCATCGCGTCGCCAGAAGTGGATCGACCAGGCGCAGTCGCTCAACATCTACATGGCCGGCGCATCGGGCAAGAAGCTCGATGAAACCTACAAGCTGGCGTGGATCCGTGGGCTGAAGACAACCTACTACCTGCGCACCATTGGCGCCACCCATGCCGAGAAATCCACGGTGTCGCGCGGCCAACTCAATGCGGTGTCCAACAACGTCAACACACCCGTTGAAGCGCAAGCAGAACCTGCCACCGACGTGAAGTTCTGCTCTATCGACAACCCTGACTGCGAAGCCTGCCAATAAGGCGTTTGCAGTCGATCATGCGGTGAGCCTCAAGGCTTCTCAAGCACACCTGACTGCTTGAGGCCTTGTGGCCACGCACGTCGAAAACGCCCCTCTTTTCGCACCGCTCGACCACTTTCGATGTTGGCTTGCAACAAGCAAGCGGGCTCGATGTCAAGAAGTGCTTGGTGTTTTTCACAACACCCTTCCATAATCCGAATCCATAGGATGTTCACCATGCTGGTCTGGGACGACGAATCCTCCAACGCCACCTCTAAGCCGCCTGCTTCTGTGCCCCCCTCGCTCGGCGATGCACGGAACGCTTCTGCTTCGACTGTTGCCGCACCGACACTGCAATCTGCTGTGCCTGCAGCAAGCGTGATCCCATCCGCCAATCCCCAATCCCAATCGGCTGCCAGCGTGAGCAATCGCCGCGTCAACGTGGCTGACAAGCGCATCATCAATGGTCAGACCGACGTCAACCAGTTGGTGCCCTTCAAGTACAAGTGGGCCTGGGACAAATACTTGGCCACCTGTGCCAACCACTGGATGCCGCAAGAGATCAACATGTCTCGCGACATCGCGCTGTGGAAAGACCCCAATGGTTTGAGCGAAGACGAGCGCCGCATCATCAAGCGCAACCTCGGCTTCTTCGTGACGGCAGACTCTTTGGCCGCCAACAACATCACCTTGGGCACCTACCGCCACATCACGGCGCCCGAGTGCCGCCAGTTCTTGCTGCGCCAGGCCTTTGAAGAAGCCATTCACACCCACGCCTATCAATACATCGTTGAAAGCCTGGGACTGGACGAAGGCGAGATCTTCAATGCCTATCACGAGGTGCCATCGATCCGTGCGAAGGACGAGTTCCTGATTCCGTTCATTGACGCAATCATGGACCCCAACTTCAAGACAGGTACTTTTGAAAACGATCAGGCGCTGCTGAAGTCTTTGATCGTTTTCGCCTGCTTGATGGAAGGCTTGTTCTTCTATGTGGGCTTCACGCAGATCCTGGCTCTGGGACGCCAAAACAAGATGACCGGCGCGGCCGAGCAGTACCAGTACATCCTCCGCGACGAGTCGATGCACTGCAACTTCGGCATCGACTTGATCAATCAACTGAAGCTGGAAAACCCACACCTGTGGACGTCATCCTTCAAGGCTGAGATCAAGGCGCTGTTCCACAAGGCCGTGGATCTGGAGTATGCGTACGCTGAAGACACCATGCCACGCGGCGTTCTGGGTCTGAACGCGTCGATGTTCAAGGGCTATTTGCGCTACATCGCCAATCGCCGCGCCACGCAAATCGGTCTGGAAGAGTTGTTCCCGAATGAAGAGAACCCCTTCCCTTGGATGAGTGAAATGATTGACTTGAAGAAGGAACGTAACTTCTTCGAGACCCGCGTTATCGAATACCAGTCGGGCGGCGCCCTGTCCTGGGATTGATCCGAGTATGCAAAGAGCACATCGGATCGACCAGGACATGCTGCCCCGACCCACCCCATTCATCACACCCCGCCCAGATCCTAGGGGGCTGTGGGTGATGAATCCCTGTGCTGCATGCTGCAGTGCAGTGCTCTTTGCAACTTGATCAAGGAGATACGTATGGCAACTGCAAAAAAAGCGGCAGCAAAGAAAGCCGCTCCGGCCAAAAAGGCCGCTGTGAAGAAGGCTGCTGCACCCGCCAAGAAGGCTGCTGCACCTGCCAAGAAGGCTGCTGCGCCCGCTAAGAAGGCTGCCGCTCCTGTGAAGAAGGCTGCCGCACCCGCCAAGAAGGCTGCTGCACCCAAGAAGGCTGCTGCACCCAAGAAGGCCGCTGCTCCAGCCAAGAAGGCTGCTGCGCCTGCCAAGAAGGCCGCTGCCCCCGCTAAGAAGGCTGCTGCACCTGCCAAGAAGGTTGCTGCTGCGCCTAAGAAGGCTGCTGCGCCTGCCAAGAAGGCCGCTGCTGCACCTAAGAAGGCTGCCGCGCCTGCCAAGAAGGCCGCTGCTGCACCGAAGAAGGCTGCCGCGCCTGCCAAGAAGCCTGCAGCCCCCAAGAAAGCTGCCGCGCCTGCCAAGAAGGCTGCTCCAGCCAAAAAGCCTGCAGCCCCTGCAGCCAAGACCACGCTGAGCCCACAAGCCGCATGGCCTTTCCCGACAGGCAACAAGCCCTGATTTTTCAGAGCGTGTGAACCCGTCTCAAGCCCGGCTTCGGCCGGGTTTTTTCATGGCAGCATCGCATCATGAACACCCCGACCTCCTGGTCCTGCTTGCGCACGGATGGCAAAGCACCGAATCAAAAAGTCGTGATCGACATCAGTGTGTCACCCAACGCCAAGAAGACCGAAATCGTTGGCTGGCACGATGGCGCCTTGCGTCTACGACTGGCCGCCCCACCGGTCGACGGTGCAGCCAACGATGCATTGCGCAAATGGCTCGCAACACAATTGGGGGTTCCGCAATCGCGCGTGGAACTCTTGCGTGGCGCGTCGGGGCGTCGTAAACAGTGGTCGGTGGATGCGCCGATGGACGATGTGAGCGCCTGGCTGAGCACTCAAATCGCATTGCAAAACTAAAAGTCACGCGCTGAAAACGCGCCGCCATACCCCTCATCCAAGCGCTATCAGCACCAAGGGTTACCCCGGTACATTGTCGGCAAGCGGCTGACACAAGGCTCCTGTCAGCGGCCCGCCATTTGCTGGCAAAGCAGTACGGGGCCTGGATGTACCCCATGCACCAGCCATCGTCTCCGGACTCGCAGTCCGCACAGCTTCACGAAATTCAGACCGCATTGTTCGCACTCCGAGACGGACTCATGAATCTCAAGCTATCCCTGCTGGATCTGGCCAGTGTCACCGACGAACAGGCGCGCCATCAGGCCCAGCAAGAGGTCGAAAGCCTGTTTCAACGCCTGAAGGTGTAACCCGCTCGACCCCAGGCGCCCCAACATGCCGTAAGCTACGAGGTTTGGCGCAATCTCGTCGCCACCCAATTCAAGCACTCCATGGCCCAGTACGTATTCACCATGAACCGCGTCGGGAAGATCGTTCCCCCGAAGCGCCAAATTCTCAAAGACATCACCCTGAGCTTTTTCCCGGGCGCCAAGATCGGCGTGCTGGGTGTGAACGGCTCCGGTAAGTCCACCTTCCTGAAGATCATGGCGGGTGTGGACAAGGACATCGAGGGGGATGCGGTCCCGATGCCCGGCATCAAGATCGGTTACCTGCCCCAGGAACCGGTGATGAACCCCGAGCAAACCGTGCGTGAAGCCGTGGAAGAAGGCATTGGTGGCGTGCTCGCTGCCAAAAAGCGTCTGGACGAGGTGTACGCCGCTTACGCCGAGCCCGATGCCGACTTTGACGCACTGGCCGCCGAGCAAGGCGAGCTGGAAGCCATCATCGCTGCCGCTGGCTCTGAAAACACCGACCTGCAACTGGAACTGGCCGCTGACGCCCTGCGCCTGCCAGCCTGGGATGCCATCATCGGCAACCTGTCCGGTGGTGAAAAGCGTCGCGTTGCCTTGTGTCGCCTGCTGCTGTCCAAGCCCGACATGCTGCTGCTCGACGAACCCACCAACCACTTGGATGCTGAATCCGTCGACTGGCTGGAGCAATTCCTCAGCCGCTTCTCGGGCACCGTGGTGGCCATCACCCACGATCGCTACTTCCTGGACAACGCAGCCGAGTGGATTCTGGAACTCGACCGCGGCCAAGGCATCCCCTACAAGGGCAACTACTCCGACTGGCTGGACGCCAAGGAACGCCGTCTGGAGCAAGAGCAGAAGACCGAAGACGCACGCGCCAAGGCACTGAAGCAGGAATTGGAATGGGTTCGCAAGAACGCGAAGGGTCGTCAGGCCAAGTCCAAGGCCCGTCTGGCCCGCTTCGAAGAGCTGAGCGACGTCGAATACCAAAAGCGCAACGAGACGAACGAAATCTTCATCCCCGTGGCCGATCGCCTGGGCAATGAGGTCATCGAGTTCAAGAACGTCACCAAGTCTTTCGGCGACCGTTGCCTGATCGACAACCTGTCGTTCAAGGTGCCTGCGGGCGCCATCGTCGGCATCATCGGCCCGAACGGTGCTGGTAAGTCGACCCTGTTCCGCATGATCCAAGGCGTCGAGCAGCCTGACAGCGGCGAAGTGAGCATCGGCAAGACCGCCAAGCTGGCCTTCGTCGACCAGAGCCGTGAGGGCCTGGCCGCCGACAAGACCGTGTGGGAAGACGTTTCGGGTGGCCTCGACAACATCGTCGTGGGCAAGTTCGTGATGCCCTCGCGCGCCTACATCGGCCGCTTCAACTTCAAGGGCAACGACCAGCAAAAGCTGGTGGGCAACCTGTCCGGTGGTGAACGTGGTCGCCTGCACTTGGCCAAGACGCTGGCTCAGGGCGGCAACGTGCTGATGCTGGACGAACCGTCCAACGATTTGGACGTCGAAACCCTGCGCGCGCTGGAAGACGCTCTGCTGGAATTCGCCGGCAGCGCCATGATCATCTCCCACGATCGCTGGTTCCTGGATCGCATCTGTACGCACATCCTGGCTTGCGAAGGCGACTCGCAGTGGTTCTTCTTCGACGGCAATTACCAAGAGTACGAAGCCGACAAGAAGAAGCGCCTGGGCGAAGAAGGCGCACGCCCCAAGCGCGTACGCTTCAAGCCCATCCGTTGATCCCCCCCGGATTAACCCACACAAAGGCCCGTCCCAGACGGGCCTTTTTCATTCCCTGATTCAGGTGTGTCGCGGGCTATCCCTAGTGTGATGACACCCGAAGTCAGAAAGGGTGCTGGCTAGAATTTTGTGCAGTTTTTGGCACTTGCCACACCCTTGGAGACCACTTGATGACCGCTCGGCTGACCCGCCTGCTCACCACCACCGCTCTGGCCGTTTCGGCCCTGACGATGGGCGGCTGCGCCATGATCCAATCCAATGTCGCCAACACGACCTTATCCATTCTGGAAGACGGTGTCACCCCACCCGTTCTGCAAGAACGCGACGTGGACATGGCTTGCAATTTCTCGATGGTCAACGCCCCTCTGGTCGGTGCCGCACGCAACTTCTACGGTGACCCGTCTCTGATGGAAACCGTGATGCTGTCGTCTGCCGGCGTGTGCTCAGAGAACCAGGCCATGGGCGAAGAAATGCGTTACCTGCGCGCTGCCCGTGACAAGCGTGCCGACGAAGCCCAGGATGCCCGCATTGCCCAGAAGCGCTACCTGGCCGCTGCGGCAGAACGCCAATACGGCGCCTTCCTGCGCATGAAGAACAAGATGGAGCAGAAGTACTTCATCAAGTACGGCGAATCCTGCCCCAAGTTCAAGCGTGACTTTGACGAGCTGGTCTACCTGATGGGCTCGATTGGTGGCTTGCAAGCCATTCAGAACGACATCGCCGCCCAGCAATCCGTGGGTGTGCCCACCGACGTGGCGCCCATGGTCGAGCGTGCGATGAACTGCCTGGACAACGCCAAGTGGTGGGGCGCCCCCCAAGCTGGCCGCGCCACAGTCTGGAGCATCATTCCCGGCGCCGGTGAAGGCAAGGACACCAAGGGCACCTTCGACAGCGCCATGACCATCGGCGAATACAAGGGCGTGCGTCTGGCCCACGTGATGGCTGCCATCTCCGCCCAGTCCACCGACGAAAAGGACCGCCTGCGCGAGGTGATCAAGCGCTTCGCCAACGTGAAGGACTTCAAGCAAAACACCGACTATCGTCTGATCGATGCCATTGCCGAATCGCAGATGACCAACATCTCCGATCGCATGTGGACCCACAACACCGGCAGCCGCACCCCCATCGGCAGCCTGGGCAAGTTTTGGGATGACAAGATTGGTGGCGATATTGATGCCGGCAGTTTCCTGAATTGATGCACGTCGGCGGTGATGCACACAAGGGAATTCCCTTCCCCTGTGTGTGTGCCGCCAATTCACCCCGCCGAATGTATCCAAAGATATAGTTGCAAACGACTGTTTGGATCACACGGGTGATCAGATTGGACGCTCACCACGGACGCGTCAGAGAGGGCCTGCAGTCGAGGCCCTCTGCTTTTTCAGGTACCGAGGAGACATCATGAAGTTGGGCAACAGAACAAACAAGATCGGTGCAGCCATTGCGCTGACCCTGTGTGCAACAGTCGCGCATGCCGCTCAGAAGGTCTGCGTTTACGACATCTTGGGTGCATCAGGTGATCTGTTCAACATGGCCAAGGACTATGCCGTGGCCATGCAAAAGGCAGGCGCTCAGGTTGAACTGAAGGGCTACACCGACGAGCGTGTGGCCACGGAAGACTTCCGCACCGGTCAATGCGACGCCGTGATCGCCACGGCGTTCCGTACACGCCAGTTCAATGCGGTGGCCGGTTCGGTGGACACCTTGGGTGCCACCACCATCGTGCGCGACGGCAAGATCGACATCGGTGCCAGCTACGACGTGGTGCGCAAGCTGGTGCAAACGTTTGCTGCGCCGGCCGCATCCAAGCTCATGGTGGACGGCAACTTCGAGGTGGGCGGCATGATCCCTTTGGGTGCGGCATACCCCATCGTGAATGACCGCAAGATCAACACGGTCGAAGCCCTGGCTGGCAAGAAGATCGCCGCGTTCGATCATGACAAGGCACAAGCTGTGATGATTCAACGCATCGGTGCCCAGCCGGTCTCCGCAGACATCACCAATTTCTCGACCAAGTTCAACAACGGCACAGTGGACATGATCGCTGCGCCCACGCTGGCCTACAAGCCATTGGAGTTGGCCAAGGGCATCGGCAAGAACGGCGCCATCACCCGTTTCCCGATCATGATCCTGACCTATCAGATGGTCCTCAACAAGGCCAAATTCCCCGATGGGTTTGGCCTGAAGTCGCGTGAGTACTGGGCAGGCCAGTTCGATCGTGCACTGCAACTCATCAAGCAAGCTGACGCCAGCATTCCGCCAGCAACCTGGATGGAGCTGAGCGCCGAGAACTCTTACAAGTACACCCTCATGCTGCGCGAGTCTCGCATCGACATCGCGCAAAAGGGTCTGTACGACAAGCGGGGCCTGAAGGTGATCAAGAAGGTTCGATGCAACGTGAACCCCACTGATCCCGAGTGCACGACCAAGTCCGAAGAAGACTGGAAGTGATGAACGGGGAGACGCCTCCCCTTCTGTCTCGTTTCTGATTTACCAAGACTGATTTCTGATCGGCCTTGCCGATAGCTCTGCCATGCAAACTCAACCTTCGCGCCTGATCATGGGCAGGACCATCCTGGAATGGTTCTCCAGCCTGCCTGTTTTCATCCTGTTGTTGCTGACCCTGATCATCGGCACCGGCGAAATGGTCCACGGCCAACTGCTGAAGGCCGGTGAATCCCTGTTTGGTGATCCACAAGCGGGGGTGCAGTACTTCATGCTGCGCGCCGACCCAAGCAAGCCTGATTGCAACCCCAAGGTGGACATCGACGCCGAGGTGGCCAAGCAGACCGCAGGTGGCGGAACAGCTGCCGCTGGCGACGACATTGACAACCTGTTTGGCGATGCCCCACAGGCCAATGACCCGGCCGTGCTGCGCAAGTCCATCGAGCAGGCACAAGCCATCTGCCAAGCCAAGCACGACCTGTATCAGAAGGTCCTGGAGCACCAGACCGCCAAGGTCAAGGCTTACCGCACACTGGAAACCAGCTTCTTTGGTCTGTTTCAGCTGGGCACCGAAAACCGCTCGCTGATCCTGTTGCTGATGGTGTCGATTGCGGCCATCACCACCACGCTGGGCTTCCACCACATCGGCATCCGCCCTGGTCATTACACGCGTGATTACTGGGCGCAGTCGCTCACGCAAGCCATGGCCAGCGGCTTGCTGCTGTTCTCGTCGGTGCGCTACTACCAGATCCTGCAGGAGTCAGGCGTCCCTCTGGAGCACCCGGTCATCCATTACGTCTGGATGGCACTGTTTGCCACCCTGCTGCTGATCAACCTCAAGCGCGTGGTGATGCCCGTGAAGTCGCCGCACGGTGAGGGCACGATCTCGACTGCCTTGTGGTCTGTGCCGCTGTATGCGCAAATGGCCATCGTGTCCGGTGTGTACTTCCTCATCAACGGTCACCACGCCGGTCTGGCCATCTATGTGAACCAGTTGATGGAGTTGCCCAGCATCTTCATGAACCTGGGTCTGTTCATCTGGGCAGGCATGCTGCTCAAGCAAAGCCGCATCGTGGACCTGTTCATGAACGTGCTGCGTCCGTGGAACCTGTCACCGCAACTGCTGACCTACATCATTCTGATTGGCGCCTCGGTGGCCACGGCGTACACCGGCGCCTCGGGGATTTTCGTGATCGCCGCGGGCGGCATCATCTACCACGAGGTGCGCGCTTCGGGTGGGTCGCGTCAGTTCGCGCTGGCCGCGACGGCCATGTCGGGCTCGCTCGGCGTGGTGCTGCGTCCTTGCCTGCTGGTGGTGTTCATCGCTGCGCTGAACAAGCAAGTGACCACCAGTGGCCTGTACCACTGGGGCTTCTACGTCTTCTTGCTGACGTCCACGCTGTTCTTCATCGCTTCGCAGTTGCTGCGCACCCAGCGCGCCAACATCGAGTCGTTCGGCATCGCCGTGCCCGCCATGCTGCGCCAGATCGTGCCGCTGGTGCCTTACCTGATCCTGGTCGTCGCCGTGGTGGCGATCTATGAGGTGGCGCTGGACACCAAGCTGAACGAAATCACAGCCCCTACTATCATGCCGGTGATGCTGATCATCATCCTGGTGTTCGACAAGCTGACCAACAAGGGCAAGGCCGAACTGACGCCCGACTACGCCAGCCACCGTCAGGAAGGCGTTGAAAAGTCGATCCGTTACGCCACCAACGAAACCATTGGCCACATCGGTGCCCTGCTGAGCCTGATGACCTTGTCGCTGGCCATGGGTGGCGTGATCGAACGCTCCGAAGTCATGAACCATTTCCCCAAGGTCTTCGAGAACCATTGGACGGCCATGGCCTTCCTGGTGGTGACCAAGGTGGTGCTGGGCATGATCATGGATCCGTTCGGCGCGGTGGTGTTGGTGTCGGGCACCTTGGCGCCCATCGCCTATGCCAACAACATCGACCCGCTGCACTTCTGGATGATGGTGCTGGTGGCGTTCGAACTGGGTTACCTGTTGCCACCCGTGGCCATCAACCAGTTGCTGACCCGCCAGGTGATTGGCGAGGAAGAGGTCAACGAGGCGGACGAAGAGGTGCGTCACATGGGCTTCTACCGTCGATATGAGCGCTGGATCTTGCCGTTGGCTGTGATGACCGTCGGGCTGGTGGTCGTGTCCTTTGGCCCGTTGGCCGTGGCTGACTTCCCTGCCCTGGCATTCCTGAAGGATTGGCTGCCGCATCCGATCGCTCAGTAAGCGCTTTCGCCCCCTCGCAAACCCGACTGAATGCATCGCATCAGTCGGGTTTTTGCTTGACGGGAACCCATGCAGACAGATGGTAAGGTTCTGCTCATGATTCGACACGAAGTTCTTGCCCGCCCGACCCTGCGTTGGATTGCCTTGGCCTGTTCTCTGGCAGCACTGGAGGGCTGCAGCTCAATGTCTGCGCAGCAGCAGCAAGCTGCAGCCATGGCGGCGCATCAGCAGGCGATGGCCGCCGCAGCCACAGCCGCCGGCATCGCCACGTTACCGGCGTTTGAACTGATCACACGCGGTGCCGAACGACAAGACGGCCTGCTGCCCATCTGGCGCAAGCAGGACAAGATCTGGCTGGAGCTGAACCCCAAGACCACGCTGGAGCGCCCCTTCTTCCTGTCGCCCAAGCTGGCATCCGGCATTGGCGAGGCGGGGGTGTATGGCGGCTTGATGCAAAGCCGTTGGGCGCCGGTGGGTCGCCCGCAGTGGGTGACGTTCCACAAGTCGCAGCAGCAGATCCAGCTGTTGGCCATCAATGCGGCCTACACCGCACAGACCGATACCCCGCAAGCCAAGGCCGTGCAGGCTGCGTTTTCACCCAGCTTGCTGTCCAGCGCGCCCATCAGCAGTGCACCTCATCCGCAAACCGGTGCCGTGCTCGTCGAGATCAGTCCTCTGCTCTTGGGTGACCTGCTGGGCATTGGTGCCCAACTGCAGCGCGTCTATCGTCAAGGCTACGGTCTGGACGTCCGCAATTCAGCCATTCATCAGGCACATGTGAGTGCGGACTCGGCCGTATTTGAAGTCAGTCAGCATTTCGCCACATCGGCCATCAGCCTGCCCGGCGCGGGCGGTCAGCCCCCCGGCACGCCAGCCCCCAGCACGCCCAGCACCCTGCCGGATGCTCGCAGCATGTTCGTGAACGTGCATTACACGCTCACGCCCTTGCCCGACAAGCCCATGAAGACGCGTGAAGCCGATGCCCGCGTGGGGTACTTCACCACCACCATCACCGACTTCACCGATGATCTGGCCCGTACGCCGCGCCAACGCTTCATCAACCGCTGGCGTCTGGAAAAGAAAGACCCCAAGGCGGCGCAATCCGACCCCGTCAAACCCATTGTCTTCTGGCTGGACCCCAGCATTCCCGAGGCGTATCGCCCCACCATCACAGAAGGCATCCTGGAGTGGAACAAGGCCTTTGCCGCGATTGGCTACACCCATGCCATCGAGGTCAAGACGCCCCCGGCAGACAAGCCATTTGACACACTGAAAACCGGTCACGCCGCCATTCGCTGGATGACCAATGCCCAGCCGAGTTTTGGTGCCATTGGCCCCACGCATGTGGACCCTCGCACCGGAGAGATCCTGGACGCCAACATCGCGCTGGAAAGCCTGTCGTCCCGGGCCATTCGGGCGGTACGCGATCAAATGCTGAACCCGGTCAAGTCAGAAGGCCTGGCCACACACGCAGAACACGAGCACCATACTGACCACGTCGATGAATCGTGCCAGCACGGTCAATACGCTGCCGAGCAGTTGGGGCTCGCGCTGGATGTGCTGGAAGCCCAGGGTGTACTCGAGCCCGACAGCCCGCAGGTCAAGGAATTCGTGCTGGCCTATCTGAAAGACACCACCATGCATGAGGTGGGTCACACGCTGGGGCTGCGTCACAACTTCCGTGCGTCACGCTGGCATTCGCCCGAAGAGCTGCGTCACCCCCTGTTGACCAAAGAAAAGGGCAACAGTGCCTCGGTGATGGAGTACGCGCCCATCAACCTGCCTGCGCCGGGTGAATCGGCCGGCGCGCCCTTTCAGACCACGCTGGGTCCATATGACTACTGGGCCATCGAGTACGGCTACAGCGACTTGCCGGACGATCGCGCCAAAGCGGCGGAGACGCTGCAGACCATTGCACAACGCAGCAGCGATCCCAAATGGGCGGACGCGCTGGCTTTCGGCACCGACGAAGACAATGCGCTGGGACTGGACCCACAGTCCGTCACGTTTGACTTGGGCAACGACCCGATTGCCTTCGCGCGCACCCGCGTGGCGATTGTGCGAGACCTGATCGAGCGCCAGTCTCACCGGCAACTGACCGCCAAGGACGACCCCACCCTGCTGCGTCGCAGCGTGAGCTATGCCTTGCGGGACCTGGCCCGCAACGGTCAGCTGTTGATGCGCCAGATTGGCGGTTTGATCACCCGTCGCGATGGCCCTGCCAGTGGCCGTGACCTGCTGGAACCCGTCGATCAGGCCGTGCAGCGCGCCGCCTTGCAGATGCTGCTGAGGGACTTTGTGTCGGTGGATGCCGTCCACATCCCGGCCTCGCTGCAACGCAAACTCGCCCCGGATTATCTGGAGCGGTCTGATGCCGACGGCCCTGGCCTGGGCGCCACCGATTTCTCGGTGGCCGAACAACTGCTGGCCATGCAGCGCGGCATCCTCAACTACCTGATGAGCGATGACGTGGCCGAGCGCCTGCTCGACAACGCAGACAAGTTGCAAGACCGCAAGGTTCGCCCGCTGACGGTCGCCGAAATGGCCCAACAGGTGAGCGATGCGGTGTGGGCTCGCCCTTCACGCACCGCGGACAGCGCCAGCTGGCAGCGCAACCTCCAGCGTGAACACGTGAATCGCCTGGCGCTGGCGGTGGTGCGCCCCGCCGGTGACCGCGCCGACACCCGCGCCGTGATGCGGCAGCAAGCGCAGCAGTTGCTGAAGCGACTGCGTAGCATGGGGGCCTCGGCCGACGCCACCGAGCAGGCCCACCGCCAGGACTGCATCGACACGCTGACACAGGCCTTGCAAGCGACCATGGTGCGATCGGGTCTGTGACCCTGATCCGACGTGCGCGCCCTCTCTTGGGGGCCGCACGCGCCAGACAGCACCTGGGGCGTGGACAATAGCGGCTCTTCGTCACGTCACGCCCATGGATCTCTCTGCCCTGTTCTCAGCCACCGGACCGCTTGCCCGGGCTTTCGACGGCTACTGCGAACGGCAGGAGCAGATCGAAATGTCACAAGCCATCCAGAAGGCCATTCGCGAAGCCAGCACGGTCGTGCTGGAAGCCGGCACGGGTGTCGGCAAGACAGCGGCGTACTTGGTGCCGTCCCTGATGGAGGGGGGCAAAGTCATCATCTCCACCGGCACCAAGGCGCTGCAAGACCAGCTGTTTCACCGCGACCTGCCCGCCGTGCGCGAGGCCTTGGGTGTGCCCGTCAAGGTGGCCCTGCTCAAAGGTCGCAGCAACTACCTGTGCTGGCATCATCTGGACCGCACCAATCAAGATGCCACGCTGCTGGGCAGCCGCCAGGAAGTGCGTGATCTGGGCCTGATCAACAGCTTCATCCACCGCAGCCCCACCGGCGACAAAGCGGAATGCCCGACAGTGCCCGAGCACGCCACCATCTGGGCCCGCGTCACCTCCACCCGCGAAAACTGCCTGGGCAGTGACTGCCCGCGCTACAGCGAGTGCTTTGTGGTCAAGGCCCGCCGCGAGGCGCAGGATGCCGACGTGGTCGTGGTGAACCACCACCTGTTCTTTGCTGACCTGATGTTGCGCGAAGAAGGGGTGCCCGAGTTGCTGCCCAACGCGCAGACCATCATCTTCGACGAAGCCCACCAACTACCAGATACCGCCACGCTGTTCTTTGGCGACTCGGTGTCCACCGCACAGTTTCTGGACTTCTTGCGTGATGCCTTGGCCACCGGTCAGGCACAGGCCCGAGACGGCGCCAACTGGAACGATGTGCTCGCCCCCCTGGACCGTGCGGCGCGGGATCTGCGCTTGTGCTTTGGTCAACCGTTGCAGCGCCTGTCACAAGCACAACTGGGGCTCGACCACCCACTGTGGCCTGCGCTGGACAAACTGCGCGACGCCCTCGCCCACGTGCGCGACGTGCTCGACACCCAGGCCGAGCGCGGCCCGGATCTGGCGCAACTGCACCGCCGGGCTGACGACATGATGCAGCGCGTCTGTGCCTGGGGTGCCCCCGAGCGCGCGGGCGAGCCGGAGCTGTGCTGGATCGATGTGGGCTCGCACGGGGTGCAATTGCACCGCACGCCCATCTCGGTGGCCGACGTGTTCCGTCGGCAGCGCCTCGGATTGGGCCATGCCGACATCGCCCCCGATGACGCCGATGCCGAAGACCGCGCCCTGCGCGATGCCGTGGACGAGTCGGACGAAGCCGACATGGTGGCCGCGTTTGCCAGCCACGACGCCGACGAGGAAGACGATTTGCAAGCCCTGATGGCAGGTGCCGACGCGGCCCCCACACGGTCAGGCGCGAGCGTGGCGGCCGATTCAGACGAGGCGCCTGCCGCCCCCCCGCCGCGCCGCGCATGGATCTTCACCTCGGCCACGCTGGCCGTGAAGAGCGACTTCCGCCACTTCACCGAGGCGCTGGGCTTGCAAGATGCCGAATGCCACAGCTGGGCCAGTCCTTACGACTACCCCAACCAGGCCGTGCTGTACGTGCCACACGACGTGCCGCAGCCGTCGGACCCGCGTCACACGGATGCCGTGGTGGAAGCCGCCTTGCCCCTGATTCGGGCCAATCGCGGACGGGCCTTTGTGCTGTGCACTTCGCTGCGCGCCGTCAGCAAAGCTGCCGAGAAGCTCAGGGAGTTGTTCAAAGTAGCCGGGGATCCCTTCCCGGTGCTGCAACAAGGCGATGCGCCCCGCCCCACGCTGCTGGAAGACTTCCGCCGCGCCGGCAATGCCGTGCTGGTTGGCAGTCACAGCTTTTGGGAAGGCATCGACGTCAAAGGCGACGCCTTGACGCTGGTGGTCATCGACAAGCTGCCCTTCGCCCCACCGGATGACCCGGTCCTGGCCAAGCGACTGGAATTGCTGGCGCAGGAAGGGGGCAACCCGTTCATGAGCCATCAGGTCCCGCAGGCCATCATCGCGCTCAAGCAAGGTGCCGGGCGCCTGATCCGCAGCGAAACCGATCGGGGCGTGCTGATGATCTGCGACACCCGCCTGATCGACAAGCCATATGGGCGCCGCATCTGGCAGAGCCTGCCACCCATGCGGCGCACGCGTGTGCAGCAAGAAGTCATCGACTTCCTGCTGACACTCTGAGGCCGGAAGGCCTCAGCGCAAGGACCCGATGTAGCGCTGCTTGCGGCCGGTCGGGCTGCTCGGGTCAAAGCTCGAGCCCAAAAAGCCCGATGGTTCCGCGCCCGTCAAGGTGCTGGGGCCCGCCGCACTCTGAGCGGCGGGTTTGGGCGCACGCGGCGCCGGCGGGCACAGTGCCGCTTCCAGCTTGTCGGCCAACCCCAGCAAATCGGGGTTGCTTTCAAGCCGCGCCACCCGCACCACTTCCTTGGCGTACTCCGGGCTCTTGACCATCCACTCCACGTCGGTGACACGACCGTTGACACGGCGCAGCACCACATGGAGATGCGCGGCAATCGCAAACTTTTCGCTCTCGAGCATCAAGACCTCCTGAAAGCACTGATCAATTCGGGACTTATTCGACGCGCTCGCCGTGCTGGCTCAAGTCGAGACCATCACGTTCGTCTTGCTTGCTGACACGCAAGCCCACGATGCGACCCACCACAATCAGGATGACGGTGGTCATGATGACGCTGTACGCCAACGTGACCATCACGGCCATCAGCTGGGTGTAGATCGAGCCAGACACGCCACCGATCGACGGATTGGCGAAGACCCCTGTGAGGATGGCCCCGACGATGCCGCCCACGCCGTGCACGCCGAACACGTCCAGCGAGTCATCGACTTCCAGGAGGTGCTTCAGGCCCGTAGCGCCCCAGTAGCAGGCAATGCCGGAAATGATGCCGATGACGACGGCCGCTTGAGGCCCCACAAAACCGGAGGCGGGTGTGATGGCAACCAGACCGGCCACCACACCGCTACACAGGCCCAACAGGGTGGGCGTGCCACGCACAAACCACTCGGCAGCCATCCAGCTCAAGGCCGCAGCCGCTGCCGCAATCTGGGTCACCAGGATGGCCATGCCTGCACGGCCATCCGCCGCACCCGCCGAGCCACCGTTGAAGCCCATCCAGCCCACCCACAGCAGCGATGCGCCCATCATGGTGTAGCCGAGGTTCGCGGGCATCAGGGGCTCCTGACCATAGCCCATGCGACGACCCAGCATCCATGCGCAGGCCAACCCGGCGATGCCGGCATTGATGTGCACCACGGTACCGCCAGCGAAGTCCAGCGCGCCCATGCGAGCCAGCCAACCCGTTGGCTCCCACACCCAGTGCGCCACCGGCACGTAGACCAGCATGGACCACAGGCCCATGAACCACAGCAAGGCCGAGAAGCGCATGCGCTCGGCAAAGGCCCCTGCAATCAGGGCTGGCGTGATGATGGCAAACGTCAGCTGGAACATCACGAACACCGACTCGGGCACAGTGGGTGCCAAGTGGTGCACGGAGACTTCCCCGGCCAGCTTGTCAAAGACCAGGCTCTTCAAGAAGATGCCGTCCAGGCTACCGATGTAGTCGTTGCCAGGCAGGAAGGCCAGGCTGTAGCCCGCCACAAACCACAGCAAGGTGACCAGGCCGCACACGGCCAGGGTCTGAGCCATGGTGGACAAAATGTTCTTCTTGCGCACCATGCCAGCGTAGAACAAGGCCAAACCGGGCACGCTCATGAGCAGCACCAAGACAGCCGAGACGCTGACCCATGCGGTATCCCCAGCATTGATCTGAGACATCGGCACCTTGGACGGCGCCGTCATGGGGGGCGGAGGTGCGACGGGGATCGCTGTGTCAGCGGCCGTTGAGGCAGCCGCACTGGCCATGGATGCAGGCAAGACGGCAACAGGCTCACTGGCTTCAGCGGAAGCTGCAGCAACCGCCGATGGGACGACGCTGGCAGCATCCAAAGCCGAAGACGGTGCGCTGGCAGGCTGGGCCCATGCACCGAAGTGGGTCATGGAGAGCGCCAACACCATGGCGGCGCCCAAACGCGGTAGAGAACGGTTCATCTTGTACTGCAAGGTAAGGAACAACCCTTATCGCTCTGCAAAAAGTGAACCAGCCCGAAATTCCCAATGTTTCAACAACAGTGCCTCAGACATGAGGCACATCAAATCCGCGAGCGGTTTCAGAGCTCGAGGTTGTCGATCAAGCGTGTCGTACCCAAGCGCGAAGCCGCCAGCACCACCAGGGGCTCGCCATGGCTCAGCTCGGCATCGGTGGGCAGCAACAGGTCACGCTGACGGCGCACCAGTACATAGTCCGTCTTCCAGCCGCGCTCGTTCAAGGCTGCCGAAGCCTTGGCCTCGATGCGTGCCACGGCGCCCTGATCCAGTTGCCCTGCTGAACGGGCCGCTGCCACCTGGGCCTTCACGGTGCGCAGGGTGGCAATCATCTGCGTGGCTTCGGCACGCTCGGCAGCATTCAGATAGCCATTGCGCGAAGACAGCGCCAGCCCGTCTTCCGCACGCAAAGTTTCGCCACCGTGAATCTGGATGGGCAAAGCCATCTGATTGACCATGTTGCGCAGCACCATGAGTTGCTGGTAGTCCTTCTTGCCGAAGACCGCCAGACGCGGCTGCACGATGTTGAACAGCTTGAGCACCACCGTGCACACGCCGGTGAAGAAACCGGGACGGAATGCGCCTTCCAGGATGTCGGCCAGCTCGGTGGGCGGCACCACCTTGTAGCCCTGGGGCTGTGGGTAGAGTTCAGACTCGTTGGGGGCAAACAGGATGTCGCAACCTGCCTGACGCAGCAGATCGGCGTCGCGCTCAAGCGTGCGGGGGTAGGTGTCGAAGTCTTCGTTGGGACCGAATTGCAGGCGGTTGACGAAGATGCTGGCCACCACCGGGCTACCCGAGTCTCCCACCAGCGTGCGCGCCTGTGCGATCAGGGCCAGGTGACCGTCGTGCAGATTGCCCATGGTGGGCACGAAGGCCGGTGCAGCGGGCGCCTGGGCCAGCTCGGCACGCAATTCGGCGATGGTGTGGATGATCTTCATGTCAATCTGCCAGAAAACGATGTCAGTAAGCGTGAACGGCTTCGTCAGGGAAGCTGCCGTCTTTCACGGCTGCCACATAACGGCGGATGGCGTCATCGGCCGAACCACCTTCAGCGGCAAAGTTGCGCACAAAACGCGGCAACTTGCCGCGCGTGATGTTGAGCATGTCGTGCAGCACCAGGACCTGACCGGCGGTTTGCGAGCCGGCACCAATGCCAATGGTCAGATCGGAAGAGCGTC
>NZ_JBLIZW010000103.1:0-5751 GCF_048860245.1 Aquabacterium sp.
GGTAGGCTGGATCCACGCAGTGGCGAATGATCTGAACGGCGCGCTCACGCGGCGCCAGTCCGCGCAGGTCCGCCAAGCCATGCTCGGTCACGATCACGTCGACGTCATGCTCCGTGTGGTCCACGTGGGTCACCATGGGTACGATGCTGGAGATGGCGCCATACCGAGCAGTGGACTTGGTGACGAATACCGACAGATGGGCGTTGCGCGCAAAGTCGCCCGAGCCACCAATGCCATTCATCATGTGCGTGCCGCCCACGTGTGTGGAATTGATGTTGCCGTAGATGTCGCACTCCAGCGCCGTGTTGATGGTGATGAGGCCCAGGCGGCGAATGATCTCGGGGTGATTGCTGACCTCTTGTGGGCGCAACACCAGTCGTGGCTTGTACTGCTCGATGTTGGCAAGCACGCGATCGTAGGTGTCTCTCGACAGCGTGATCGACGATGCCGACGCAAATTCCAGCTTGCCGCTGTCAATCAACTCGATGGCACTGTCTTGCAGCACCTCCGAGTACATCTTGAGTTTCTGGAAGGGGGAGTCAATGAAACCATGCAGCACGGCATTGGAGATCGTCCCAATGCCGGATTGCAAGGGCTGCAGGGCGGGTGAGAGCCGGCCTGACTTGACTTCGTGGCGCAAGAACTCGTCGAGGTGACCTGCAATGGCGTTGGTTTCCTCGTCCGGCGGCAACACGTTGGAAGGACTGTCGGCCTTCTCGGTGATCACGATCGCAGCAATTTTGCTGGGATCGATGGCGATGTGCGGCACGCCAATTCTTTGCTCGGGTGAAATCAGTGGAATGGGTTGACGGTAGGGGCGGTACGTCGGAATGAAGATGTCGTGCAAACCTTCCAGGCCCAGCGGCATCTTCAGATTGATTTCGACGATGACCTTGCGCGCCAGGATCGCAAAACTGGCCGAGTTCCCCACGGAGGTCGTGGGGATGATGGCGCCTGTCTCCGTGATGGCGGTCGCTTCAATGACCGCAATGTCCACCGGCGGAAGCTGCCCGGAACGAAGTTGCGCCACCGTTTCAGACAAATGCTGATCCAGAAACATCACCTCGCCGTGGTTGATCTTGCGGCGCAGGGTGGCGTCTGACTGGAACGGCATGCGACGGGAGATCGCATTGGCTTCGCTGAGCACTTTGTCGATGTCGTTACCAAGCGAGGCGCCTGTCATCAACGTGATCTGCAGCGGTTCGTGGCGCGCACGTTCTGCCAGGGCCAACGGCACCGCCTTGCAGTCGCCTGCACGAGTGAACCCACTCATGCCGACCGTCATGCCGTCTTCAAACAAGGATGCAGCATCGTGAGCGGACATGACTTTGTCGCGCAACCGAGCCAAACGAATGCGATCTTCGTACATCGAGTCTCCAAAAGAGGGGGGCAACAGGGGCTGGGCGTGGCAATGCCAGGGGCCATGCACCTCTAATGGATTCAGTATAAAAATCGACGTTAATTCCATGTGCGACTTATATTCATGGCTGCCATTCATATTTCGCATACCAGATCATGGACATCCGCGCCATCCGCTACTTCGTTGAAACCGTTCGGCACAACAGCTTCACCCACGCAGCCAACGAGTTGTGCGTGACGCAGTCCACCGTGAGCAAGATGGTTCGGCAGTTGGAAGACGAGCTTGGTCACGCCTTGCTGCATCGTGAAGGCCGCGGAGTGCGCCTGACAGACATCGGGCGAGTGGTGTTCGAGCGCGGGCAAGAGGCACTCGGCGTGATGCAGCGCCTGCAACGCGACATTGCCGACCTGACGGAGCTGTCTCGGGGTCAGCTGACGGTTGGCATCCCACCCACAGTCAATTTGTTTTTCCCGGCGATCATCCAGAGCTTTCGGCGGGCGTATCCATTGATCGAGCTCACCATCCAAGAGGCGGGTGGCAAGGTTATCGAAGAGCGCGTGCAATCCGGCGAGCTGGAAGTCGGCGTGACCGTTTTGCCTGTGGCGCCTCAAAGTGGTTTGGCCTCGTCAGAACTGGGCAGTTTTCCGATTTGTCTGGTGGGTACAGCCAGATCGGCTTGGGCGGATCAGCCGATGCCGGGCTTGGGCGTGCTGCATGGCCAGGATGTGGTCATGCTGAACGACGATTACTCCCTGTCTCGCCGCCTGCAAATGGCACTGGATCAAGCGGGTGTCCGCCCTCATGTGGTGGCTCAAAGCGGTCAGTGGGACTTTTTGCTGTCGATGGCACTGGCGGGCATGGGCACCGCGTTGCTGCCCCAACCCTTGCTGGATCGCTTGCAGATGCCCGCCGATGCCGTGGTCAGGCCCTTGCACGTACCAGACTTGTTGTGGCAAGTTGGCCTGATCTGGCGAGCAGACCGATACCTCTCGCATGCTGCTCGGGCATGGCTGGCAGTCTGTGAGCACAATCGGTGAAACCGGTATGCTCACCGGCCATGAAAGCTTTGCACATCTACGTTGGTGCCCGTGCACGTCAACACATCGCTTCGCATGGACTGTCCCCGCAACACGTTCGCGTGGTGCCCGCTGCCGCTGGTGGGCCCAAAGGGCTGATCCTCAATCATCTGGATCAGCAGTTGTTTGGTGAATGGTTGCCGCAAAGCGGTCATGTCGTGCATCTGGTTGGCGCATCCATTGGCGCATGGCGCATGGCGACCGCGGCCATGCCACAAGCTGAACAAGCCTTCAAGGACCTGGCGTCAGGCTACATCCAGCAGCATTTCGAGCCCGAGCCAGGGCGCAAGATGCCGACCCCGGGCAAGGTTTCGCAAGGCTTCATCGATACCCTGCGTGGATTTTTCGGTACCGAGGTGAATGCCATGTTGCAGCACCCCCAGTACCAACTTCACATCCTGACCTCGCGCGGCAAACAAGTGTTGCACCGGGGAACGCCAGCGCGAACCGCCATGGGCTTTACCGGCTTGGCGCTGAGCAATGCAGTCACCCGCAAGGCGGTGGGTTTGTTTCTGGAGCGAACGGTGTTCTCGACCTCGGGCGAGTCGTTACCCGTGCCGCTGAACGACCTGCCAACCGGGCGAGTCGAACTCACCCCCACCAATTTCATTCCAGCCATGCTGGCCTCGTGCTCGATCCCGTTCATGCTGAACCCGGTGGATGACATTCCGGGCGCCCCGCGGGGATCGCATTGGGATGGCGGCATCGTGGACTACCACTTTCATTGGCACTACTCAGCCATGAAAGAGGGCCTGGTGCTGTACCCGCACTTTCAACAGCAGGTCGTTCCCGGTTGGCTCGACAAGGCATTGAAGTGGCGCCACAACGCGAGCCCCTGGCTCGATAACGTGATCGTGCTGGCGCCCAATCCCGAATGGGTGGCCACCTTGCCGGGCGGCAAATTGCCTGATCGGAAGGACTTCACGCGGATGAACTTTGCTGACCGCACCCAGGCGTGGACCCAAGCCGTCGCTGAAGCGCAGCGGCTGCGCGAAGACTGGGAGAGTTGGCTCGCCAGATCGTGTCCGGTTGATGAATTGAAGGTGCTTTGATTCACCCCACCCGCACGCGTCACATTCATCCTGGCTGGCTACACTGTGTGCCATGGACTCTACAAGCAGCCTGCTCCTGATCGTTGTGCTGATTGCAGCCAGCGCTTTCTTTGCCATTTCTGAACTGGCCGTTGCCGCATCCCGGCGCGTTCGCCTGCGACAGATGGCAGAGCAGGGTGACGACCGCGCGCAACGTGTCCTGAACGTGCAGGACGAGCCCGGCGACTTCTTTACGGCTGTGCAGATCGGCATGAACACCGTCGCCATTCTGGGCGGTGTGGTGGGTGAAGATGCCTTCGCGCCGCTGCTCCGCGAGGCCCTGTCGCGGACACAACTGGCCAATGAGTGGGTCACGACCTTGAGCTCGGTGGGCTCGTTCGTTCTGGTCACCAGCCTGTTCATTCTGCTGGCCGATCTGGCGCCCAAACGTTTGGGCTTGAATGCACCTGAGCGCGTCGCTGTCTGGATCGTCGGCCCCATGCACCTGTTCTTGTCCTTGGTGCGCCCGATCGTGTGGTTCTTTACCCGCGTCACGGACGGCTTGTTTCGCATCCTGGGTTTGCCTGCACGTCGAGATGAGGCCGTGACCTCGGACGACATCCTGGCGATGGCAACTGCGGGTGCCGAATCGGGCGCCCTGGCGGCAACGGAACACCGCGTGATCGAAAACGTGCTGGAGCTCGACACCCGTCTTGTGACCAGTGCCATGACGGCACGCGACAGCATCATCCACTTTCTGGTGGACGACAGCGAGGCGCTCATCCGCGCACGCATTGACGAGTACCCACACTCCACGTATCTGGTTTGCGACGGCGACATCGATCATGTCGTGGGCTATGTCGATTCCAAGCACCTGCTCAGCCGCGTTCTGAAAGGCGAGCCCATCACCTTGAGCTCTGAGGGGCTCATCCAGAAAGTGTTGATGGTTCCGGACCGTTTGACCTTGTCGGAAATGCTTCAGCAATTTAGACAGGCGTACGAGGACTACGCCGTCATCGTCAATGAATACAGTCTGGTCGTAGGGATCATCACCATCAACGATGTGATGAGCACGGTGATGGGCAGTCTCATGGCGCCCCCCGAGGAAGAACAGATCGTCCAGCGTGACGCAGATTCCTGGCTGATCGACGGCATTACGCCAATTGAAGACGTTTTGCGCGCACTCGATCTGGATGAGCTACCGAGCCAGGGAGAGTACGAAACGCTGGCCGGCTTCCTGATGGTGATGCTGCGACGCATCCCCCGCCGAACAGACGCTGTGTCATGCAGCGGCTTCCGCTTCGAGGTGCTGGACGTTGACAGCTACCGGATCGACCAAGTCATGGTGAGCCGGGAAAAAGTGCCCTCGGCCATGACCGGGGCCATCGACCACGACGAGGCGGCGGCCGACAAGCCTTGATCGTTGGATCCCCCCATGTCGGGGGAAAAGCGACGCAGCGCTCCATCGCGTCACACATAACGCGTCGAGTCGAATACCATACGCTCCATTCATAAAACGGTCGTTTGAAACGAACGTACCGAGGAGACAGCATTTCGATGACACAGGCGACCGCACGTCTGACCCCGGCCGACACCAAAACCCGCATCCTCGATGCAGCCGAAGCGCTGTTCATCGACGGCGGCTTTGACTCATTGTCGATGCGGCAAATCACCACCTCTGCAAGCGTGAACCTCGCGGCGGTGAACTACCACTTTGGTAGCAAGGACGCCCTCATTGAGGCCGTTCTGGCTCGCCAACTCGACCCCTTGAACGACGCACGCAACGCGCTGCTGAGCACGTTCGAAGGTCAGCTCGGTGACCGCATGACGTGTGAGCATGTGTTGATCGCCATGTTCCTGCCCGCAGTGCGGGCCAGCCGCAGCGGCACCCCTGGTGCAGAGCGGTTTCTTCACTTCCTGGGGCGCGCGTACACCGATCCGTCTACGGTGGTTCGCACCTTCATCGACACCCACTATATCGAGACGCTGGCGCGATTCTTCTTCGCGTTTCAGAAGACTTTGCCTGAACTGGATCGTCAGGATCTGGGCTTCCGCCTGAACTTCGCGATGGGCGCACTGGCTGGCATTTTGGCCGGCGGCAACACGCAGCGCCTGATGCGCGAGTTCACGCAGGGGCAGGGCGACAGCGAAGCACTTCTCCTGAGTCGATTGATTGCCTTGATGGTTGCCGCCTTGAAGGCGCCCTTGCCGGGGCCGCAAGACACATCCCGTTTCGATGCCATTGGGAACTTACCCGGTGTGGCCGACGCTGCCACACCGCGAC
>NZ_JBLIZW010000104.1:0-42856 GCF_048860245.1 Aquabacterium sp.
CGCTGCAGCGACTCGCCGACCTTGCCCAGAGCGCCTTCAGCCGTCTGCGCCATGGAAATGGCATCGTTGGCATTGCGCGATGCCACCGACATGCCGCGCACCTGCGAAGTCATGCGCTCAGCGATGGCCAGACCGGCCGCATCATCCTTGGCCGAGTTGACGCGCAGGCCAGAGGACAGGCGCTGCATGGCGGTCGACAGGGATGACTGGGACGTATTGAGGTTGCGCTGCGCATTGAGCGAAACCAGATTGGTGTTGATCGTTTGTGCCATTTCGAACACTCCACAAGAAGCCGGTGACTCCCGGCGGAAGCGCCTGCGGTGTTGTGTTCAACACCCGACCCTGAGCCGGACCACAGGTCCTACGGTTTGAAACCTGTTGGAGTGATTGTCGGCAAGGCGTTCGACGGGCAAAACCGCAATAAGGGGCTGAAATGGCGGTCAAATCTCGGCTGATCAATAAAAAAGCCCCGCCGGGGCGGGGCCTTCTTTGTCGGCTGACTGATCAGCTCAGCAGCTTCAGCACTTGCTGTGGCAGTTGGTTGGCCTGAGCGACCATCGCGTTGCCAGCTTGTTGCAGGATCTGTGCTCGAGACAGGTTCGCAGTTTCTGTGGCGAAGTCTGCATCGGTGATGCGAGCCTTGGCGGCGGATTGGTTCTCCACCGAAACCTGCAGGTTTGAGATCACGGCGTCGAAGCGGTTTTGCGAAGCACCCATCGTGGCGCGCTCACCGTTGACCATGTCGATGGCCTTGTCGATGTTGTCGATCACGGTAGCGATCACACCTGCGGTGGCCGAGCTGTCGATCACGGCACGACCGGAGCCAGTGTTGTCGGTGCCAGCCACAGAGGTCAGGGTGGCAGCGCTGCCCATGTTGGTGGTCACCAGGTCGATGGTGTCATCGGAGGTGGTGTTGGCGCCAACTTGGAAAGTCAGGGTGCCGGCATCGCTGCCGATGACGTGCTTGCCGTTGAAGGTGGTGCCACCCACAACACGCTGGATTTCCTTGGCCAGTTCGCCGAATTCCTTGTCCAGGGAGTCGCGGTCGCTGCTGCTGTTGGTGGCGTTACGGGCTTGCACAGCCAGTTCACGCATACGTTGCAGCGCGTCGCCAACCTTGGCCAGAGCGCCTTCAGCAGTTTGAGCCAGCGAGATGCCGTCGTTGGCGTTGCGAACAGCGACGTTCATGCCCTTGACCTGAGCATTCATGCGCTCAGAGATGGCCAGACCGGCGGCGTCGTCCTTGGCGGAGTTCACACGCAGACCCGAAGACAGGCGCTGCATGGAAGTGGACAGCGAAGATTGAGAGGTAGAGAGGTTGCGCTGTGCGTTGAGCGAAACCAGGTTGGTGTTGACAGTGGATGCCATGGTAAAACTCCTTTGGGTCGATCACTAACCGGCGACAGCCGGACATTCATCAAGCAGACGCGAGCGGCCTGATGGCCATCCGGCGTTAGTCAACCTCAGGGATCAATGGCGTTTGCCTTGTTGAGCCATTGGCCGGCTAACCGGACCACGAACACGCATTTGCTAGCTCGTTGAACCTGTTATCGGGAGCACCTCACGAAAACTTTAGGGCTGGTGCTTGACAACTTTTGCAAATGTGGTGCGTCGCAATCTGTGCCGGCTTTGCCTGTCTTATTCGAGCCTTGCTGAAACACCAGTCACCTAGAGTTGGCAGGGCGCGGATCACTGACTGAACCGGCAACCCCTTATCGGTCACTCGATCGCACACTTGAAGGAGAAATGACATGGCGCGTGCTTCGCGAAACTTGATCCCTCATTCAAGGGGGGGTGTTTCTGCATCAACTTCGAATGCGAAGCGCGCACATCAGTTGTGGAGCGATGGCCTTGCTTACAAGAAGTCAGGGCAGTGGCTCAAAGCATGTGCCTCATTCAAAGAGGCTGTGAAGCTAGAACCCCGCGATGCGTTGTACTGGCTGAATCTGGCTCATGCATTGAACAAGCTGGGGCAGCGCACGGAAGCGATGGATGCCGCACGTACGTCATTGGACCTGGATGCAAAGAACCTGGTGACCAACCATTTGCTGGTTCAGCTATATCGAGATCAAAGAGATCCGGCTGAGGCACTGGCAGTGTTGAATGCACTGCCACCGGATGTGACGCGAGATGAGCGGCACCATGTTTTGACCGGGGCTTGTTTGGCCGAGATGGGTAAGCATCAAGAGGCGATTTCGCATTTCTTGAATGCGCTGCAGATCAAGCACGACGACAAGGAGGCCTACAGCCAGTTGGGCTTCAGCCTCATGAAATTGCGCCAGCACGCGCAAGCTGCAGAGTGCTTCAGAACATTGTCCGTTCTGGATCCCACAGCCTTGGACGTGGCCATGTATGCGGTGCACTACAGCGCGTGGGCATGTGACTGGGACATGGTGGATCACGACAAAGGTCGGTTGGCAGACACCATGGATTTGCTGACGGAAGCGTCCGTCTCAGAACCCATCAGTCCGTTCTGTCTTCTGTCCATTTCGGATGATCCGGAACTGCAGAAATGGATGGCGATGTGGGACATGAGGCGCTATCGTCATATCCATCCGCAGGACCCAGGTCACTATCCCAAGCGGGATACGCAGGCTCGGATCAAGGTCGGCATGGTGTCATGCGACTTCCATCACCACGCAACCAGCATGCTCTTGGTCGAGGTGCTGGAGCGATTGGATAAGCAGAAGTTTGAGGTCTTCCTGTATTCGCACGGTCCGGATGATGGGAGTGCGCTTCGTCGGCGTGTGGTGGCTTCAGCAGATCACTTTGTAGAGTGCGCCAAGATGCTGCCGAGAGAGCAGGCCGACCGCATTCGAGCAGATGGCATCGACGTGCTGTTTGAATTGAAGGGCTTTACGCAGGACACGCGCCTGGCGACGTTTGCCTTCCGCCCCGCGCCGGTGCAGGTTGCATGGCTGGGCTACCCGGGCACCTGCGGCGCCCCGTTCATTGACTACATCATCGGAGATCCGATGGTGACCCCGTTGTCGTCTCAGTCGGCGTACACCGAGCACATCGCGCAAATGCCGATTTGCTATCAGCCCAATGACAGTAGCCGACATCGTGACGTGGCGCGCACACGGCAGGAGTGTGGCTTGCCGCCAGATGCCGTCGTGATGGCTTGCTTTAACCAGTCGTACAAGATCACGCGTGAATTGTTTGATGCGTGGTGTCGCATCTTGCAGCGGGTGCCTGCAGGGGTCTTGTGGTTGCTGGTGCCGGATGAGGCTGTGCGTCAGCGCTTGAGGTTGGAAGCCGCGCGACGTGGCATTTCGCCGGATCGCCTGTACTTTGCTGATTTCGAACAGATTGACCGCCATCGGCAACGCATTGCCTTGGCTGACTTGGCGCTCGATACCTTCCCTTGCGGTGGTCACACCACGACCAGTGACACCTTGTGGTCGGGGGTGCCAGTTGTGAGCCTCATGGGGCAGACCTTTGCCTCACGTGTGGCAGGTAGCTTGCTGTCTGCGGTGGGGTTGCCGGAACTCATTTGCCAGAACTTCACGGAGTACGAAAACAAGGCCGTGGCTTTGGCGCAAGAAACGGCGCTTCGCATGGCCATGCGACAGGCTTTGCTGGATGCGCGTGACAGTGCACCCTTGTTTGACAGCTCACGCTTTGCTGTAGACCTCGGGCAATTGATTCAGCGTATGGTTGCGCGATCGGACCAAGGGCTGCCACCCGCACCATTGCCCGCAGAGAAAGAACCAGCATGACGACACTGCCGACGATCCATGTGTGCATTGTTCAGCCAGCAGGCTACATTCACTCGCTGGGCTTCCTTGACCAGGCACGGTACTTTAGGCACCAGTTTCGACGCATGGGTGCTGAGGTCACACTGGCGAAGAATCGCTTGCGCCATGATGCGGTCAATGTGATCTTTGGGGCGCACCTTGGATTTGATCCGGGCTTGCGCCAGCGCTATACCTGCATCTTCGTGAACCTGGAGCAATTGGGGGCGGGCGGTGCCAACGTCACGTCAGACTACATGTCTCTGCTGGGTTCGTCTGCCGTCGTGGACTATGACGAGCGCAATGTGCCGGCTTACACGCCTCATGTGGACGATGTGCCAATTGTCCCTATCCTGCATGCGCCGTATCTTCAGCGAGCTGACCTGATTCCGCTGGCCGATCGCCCGATCGATGTGCTGTTCATCGGCAGCCTCAACGAGCGGCGCAAGGTGATGCTGGATCAGATTGAATCGACCGGTGCCCGTGTCGCGATGTTTGATGCACCGCTGTATGGGCCCGAGCGGGATGTGTTCATTCAGCAGGCCAAATGCGTCTTCAATGCGCACTTTTACGAATCCAGTCGATTCGAGCAGGCGCGTGCATCGCTCTGTCTGTCGCTGGGGACACCTCTGGTGTCGGAGCGACTGCCGATGTCGGGGCCGCACCCTGCCTATGAGGACAGTGTCTTCTGGGTCAATGGCGACACGCTGGTGCCGTTCTTTTCCGAGGTGTTTGGCACCCCGGCTTATTACGAAGCTGCACAGCGTCAGCTCGACAACTTCAAGACGTTCGATCCGATCGAGGCCTACGCAGATGTGCTGGCATTTGCTGCCGGGTATGGTCCGACCCATCAGGCGAGACGCCCCCAAGAGGCCTGGTCGCCTGAGGGGATCAATCTGAGTGCCGGGGACGAGTACATTCCGGGTGTTCTGAATCTGGATCGCACCGTCTCGACACAGCCCGATGCCTTGTTGGATCTCAGTGAGCAGATTGACTGGCCTTTGTACTTTGAGACCAGCTATGCCGGACCTGTGCAACTGGCGCCTGAATCGGTGTCGGTCATCAAGGCCAGTGGTGTACTGGCCAAGACACGAGACATTCGACAGTTGATGAGCAACTGCCTGACCCTGCTCAAGGTAGGGGGGCAACTCCTGGTGGATGTGCCGCATGAAAAGGCAAAGGCTGCCTGGCAGGATCCCGAGAATGTGCGTGCCTTCAATGAGCGCTCGTGGCTGCACTACACGGATTGGTTCTGGCACATGGATTGGCTTGAGCACCGATTCAATGTGGGCAGCATGAGCTACCTGGATGAACGCATGCAGCCTTGCCAGGCCGAGTCCGCGTCCTACATGCGACTGGTTCTGACCAAAGTGGAGACGACGCTCCAGGAGCGCACGCATGCACGGGTCAAGCGAGCAGACTTTGGATTGCCAGAAGACCTTGACTTGATGTGATCGCCTCGGCGGTTGCGGGTCGGGTCCAATAGGCGTTGATTCAACGGTTTGTTTCCGAGATCGGTCATGTGTCAGGTCCGCTAATGTGAGCGCATTGCAGCCTTTTGTCTGTGGGTCTTCACATGAGCACCAACCCTGTCTATCTTGTCGTGGCTTTTGACCACCCTCTGAATGTGGTTGAAAGCGTGGCCGAGCGCATTGCATTTGGTTTGAGTTGCCAGGGTTTGCATGCGGTCGCATGTTGCCTGCCACGCGATGCCGAGAAGATGGCTCGCATGTCACCAGACATGATCTCCGGGATCATGTCCTTGGGTAGCCCCCCACTGTCTTGCCGGGTAGGCAACAAGCGCCTTTGGGAGTGCACCAATGGGCCGGTCACCATGTACTTCCTGGATGCCATCATTTATGACATGGCACGCGTGCCGGCCATGTCCGAGTACATCGTTGCAGCACAGGCCGACCACCGACTGGGCTTTGCGTCACCCGAGCGAGGCTATGCGCAGTGGCTGGGCCCCAGCCTGGGTGTGCGCTGGGATTACATGCCGTTTGGGCATTTCTCTCAACTCAATACTCCCGTTGAGCAAGCCGAAACGCAGAACAAGCTGTGCGTGGTGGGGACGGTGGGCAGTGAACTGGGGTTCAGTCCCGCTCACGAGTCACTGGCGGACCTGTTCGCGCGCTTCAACGTTGGCGTTGCGCAGCGTCGTGATGAGCTGACAGACCGCCTCTTCGCGGCGGATGCCAAGCAAATTCCGGCGCTGACCTTGTGTGAGCACTTTGGCTGGAATGCAAAAGAGGCCTTGTCGAATCTCTCGCTCATCATCGCCGTTGACTCATGGATCAAGCGCAACAAGCGCATCGAAGCCATGAAGAGTCTGGCGGGCCACGCCGTGGATTTCTTCGGGTTCGGCTGGAAGGAGTTGCTCGGTGACATCGACGGCTTCCGTTATTTTGGTCAAGTCAAGCACCAGGACATTGCCAAACTCATGCCGCATTACCGTGGGTTGTTGAACTTCGATCCCAACTGGGAGGCCGGTGTTCATGATCGCGTGTACACAGCCTGTGCATTGGGCGCTGTGTCACTGACCAATACCAACGAAGCCTTGCCCGAGGCTCAGCTGCCATCAGATTTGGTGGTGACTTACAACGCGAACAAGCCCAACCTGGGTGAGCTTGTGGAGGCGCATGGCATTCTGGATCCCAAGCCCCGGATGAATGTGCCTCGTGCTGATGTGCTGACGGCACACAGTTGGTCTGCACGTGCAGCGCACTGGATCACCTTGTCGCAAGGCACGCGCTTGTTCAATTGAGGATGCGGAGTTTCGTATGTTGAACGTGGTCGTCATCAACGGTGGGCGGGGTGCCGGAACTTTGATTCCCGCGCTGCTGCGTCGGCAAGGTCTGCATGTCACGTCAATCGTGAATGCTTATGACGATGGCAAGTCGACGGGCGAAATCCGCAAGTTCTTCGGCATGCTGGGCCCGTCCGATCTCCGCAAGGTGCAGGAGTTGATGCTGCCAGAGGATGATCCGGACTACGCGGCCAACTGCGAAGTCTTCAGCTACCGTTTTCCTGATGATGCGCAGCGGGAAACCGTTCTGGCGCAGCTCAACGCCTTTGCCAGCGGGGAAACCGACAAGCTGCTGCACATCCAATTTCAGCAGGCCAAGATTCGGTCAGCGCTGCGCTCGTTCGTCAGTGAGTTCCTGGCCGGGCTGAACGTGATCGAAAAGATCCGGGGTGAGCAACTGAAGTTTGCAGACTGCTCAATCATGAACTGCATCTATGCCGGTGCGTTCCTGGTCTTCCAGCGCAACATTGAGTTGGCCACGCTGTTCATCGATCGCTTGTTCAAGCTCAAGGGGACGGTTCTGCCCACCAGCATCGAGGACAAGAAGCTGGTCGCCTTGCGCGAAAACGGTGAGATCCTTTACAGCGAGGCCGAGATTGTCGAGCTGCGTTCCAGCGTGCGTGTGGAGCGCGTCTACCTGCTCGATGAGTCATTGGACAAGGCCCGCTTCGAGACGCTGTCGGCCGCAGAGAAGCGCTATTACCTGGAGCGGCACCACTGCCGTGTGCCGGCATCGCCCAAGGTCGAGCTGGCCCTGCAACAAGCCGACATCATCATTTACGCGGCAGGCACGCAGCACTCATCGCTGTACCCCACTTACATGTCTTCGGGCATTGCGCGCAACATCGCAGACAACAAGCATGCGCTGAAGGTCTTCGTGACCAACATCGGCGCCGACTACGAGACACCTTCGTACCATGCGTCCGACTACATCAAAGGTGCGCACAAGTATCTCAACCTGTCGGATGCGCGCTTTTACGGCATGCACGAGCTGTTCGATTGCGTGCTCGTCAACCAGTCTGGCGAGGGCGAGAACTACGTTGACTACGACGAGGCTGGCTTCCAGGACGTGCCAGTGCGTCGCATCGTGGATGTGTTCGAGAACCTCAATGCCAAGGGGCGACATGATGGTGACAAGGTCACGCAACTCGTGATGAGCTTGCATGATGAGCGCACCGTTCCGTTCGGTGGCATGCATTGATGCGCTGGTGAGGTGACATGTCCTCGGCCTTGATGCGTCTGCTGCAGTCCAAGCAACTGCTGATCTTTGACTTCGATGGCACGATCGCGGACACCTCGCCTTTGCATGCTCAGGCATTCACGCAAGCGCTGTCGGGCAAAGGCATTGCCGTTCACTATCCAGACATTGCAGGACTGAAGACCGCAGATGCGGTGCGGTTCTGCGCTGAGCGTAGTGGCGTGCCTTTGCGTGAGGATGAGGTTCAGTCACTGGTTCAGGCCAAACAGAGCTTGGTGCGCAGCCTCATGGCCCAGCACCTGCAGGCCCTGCCGGGTGCGGATGACTTTCTTCAGCAGGTTGCGCGTACCCATCGATTGGCCATGGTCACGTCGGGCTCCCGAGGTACTGTCGCACTGGGATTGGGCAAGTTGGGCTACACCGATTTCTTCAATCCCTTGATTTGCGCGGATGACGTGGCACAAGCCAAGCCGTCACCTGAGGGCTTTCTGAAAGCGCTGGCCGTGGCAGGCGTGTCCGCCGATCGCGCGCTGGTGTTTGAAGACTCGCCTGCCGGGCTGACAGCAGCCCATCAAGCGGGCCTGGCCACGATCCAAATCGAAGCCGACACGTGGGCTGCGTTGTTGAAGGATCTGAGATGAGCGAGACACCGCGCGACAAGATCGGGGCGTTGATTGTGGCGGCGGGCCGCGGCACGCGTGCAGGCTTGCCGTATCCCAAGACGCTGTACCCCATTCAGGGCAAACCCATTCTCTGGCGCTTGCTGGATGTGTTGAAGCCCCATGATCCGCAGCCCACGGTGGTGGTCAGTCCTGGTGGTCAAGCGGACGTGGCCGCCAGCCTTCAGTCGGGGGGATATGCGGCACACCTCGTGGTGCAGCCTGAGCCTCGGGGCATGGGGCATGCGGTGTCTTTCTTCAAGGACTCACCCGCCTACGCCCAGACCGAGCACGTGATTCTGGTCTGGGGTGATATCCCTTTTGTGCAGGCAGAGACGATCGGTGAGATGGTGCGCGTGCATCGGGCCCATGACAATGATTTCACCTTCGTGACGCGGGTCGTTGACGATCCTTACACCATTGTCACGCGCGACGCGCAGGGGCAGGTGAGGGGCGTTGTCGAAACGCGCGAGGCCGGTAGTGAGAAGCAAGCGCATGGCGAGCGTGAGATGGGGCTCTTCCTGTTTCGCAAGGAGGCCGTCATGTCGTTGCTGCAAGACGAACTGCCAGGCAAGTGGGGCGGCCACACCGGTGAGCATGGCTTCCTGTACCTGATTGGTCACTTGGTGGCGAAGGGCTACAAGGTTGAGGCCATTCCCGTGGCCACCGAAATGGATCTGGTATCACTCAACAGCCTGAGCGACATTCGCGATTACTTGTGAGACCGCAAAGGAGCGTCAGCGTCCCAGTAGCTGATCCAGCAAGCTGAGGTTCTGACGGGCGAGCACGCTGCCTCGTCCATGCACAGCGCCCTCTAGCGATGGGTTCTCGCCAATCTCCAGGCAGCGCTCCCAAGCTTGTCGAATCATCGGCACCAAGTGCCCGGCTTGCTCCGGATGGGCCACGACGAAATCCAGCAACACGTCGCCCAAGACGAAATAGAAGTCGGGCGAATCAGGCCAGGTGGGCATTTCTGTCTCGGCGTATTGCACCGCTTCAGACAGATGGCCCAAGGCCTTGAGTGTGAAGAGCCTTCGCAGCATCAGATCGTGACGCCAGCTGGGTTCACGGCTTGTCTCCGGGCCCAGCAACGATAGGGCCTGGTTGTAGGCCTGCAAAGCCGGTTCAAACCGGTCATGCACCTCATGGTCCTTGCCCAACTGGTAGTGCAAATAGGCGTTGAGAGGGGCTTGCTGCACGGCCAGTTCCAGTAACTGGCGGTTGCGGTCACCCTTGGTGCGCATCTGCTCCGGCAAGTAACCGTCGTGCTTGAACCGGATGGGCAGATTGCGCTTGGGCAGTGTCGATGAGGGTTGTTCGTGTATCCGGCCCTCAAAGTGCACCCCTCGGGGCAGCACACGGGGCAGCCAACTGGATGCTTCTTGCGCTGCTGCCCCAGGTGTGTCGTTGGTGCCATAGGCGCTGCACACCTCCACACGTCCCACAAAGTCGGGTTGCAGGTCACGCAGGGCCAGCAATTGTTCGCCACCGTGCTGAAGTACTTCGTCGGCATCCACGACGATGTGCCAGTCTGCGTCGCTCAGCTCCAGTGCGGCATTGCGTGCGGCCGAAAAGTCGTTGACCCAAGTGAAGTGGGCCACGCGAGCGCCTGCCGTCTGGGCGAGCACGACGGTGTCATCGGTGGACCCGGTGTCGAGCACGATCATCTCATCCACCCATGGCTTCATGCTGTGCAGCACGGCTGAGATGAGACGCGCCTCATTGCGGGCAATCATCACCAGTGCCGTCTTGAAGCGACCTTGTTTGGTGGTCATCGTCAAAACACCTTGCGCCCGGTGAGCCGCTCATGCTCGCGCACGGCAAAGCGATCTGTCATGCCAGCGATGTAGTCCGCCACAGCACGGTGCAAGTCGTCCCGGCGGGCGAAGTCATCGCGCATGGCCGATGGTTGATCGACATAGGCCGCAAACAGTTCCGACAGTACTTGCTTGGCTTTGGCGGTGGTGTCATTCACCTGCGGATGGCGATACAGCTCTTTGAACAGGAAACGCTTCAGAGCGGTACTGGCTTCGCGCATGGGCTGACTGAAACGCACAAGGGGCGGGCACTGGCGCGCCTCGTCGGCCGATGTGGGGCGATGTTGATCGAGGTTGGCGCGGGTGGCGTCAATCACATCGTAGACCTGTTGTGAGAGCATGCGACGGATGGTGTCAAACAGCAATCGGCGCCCCTGGAGGTCGGGATACTCAGACAATGCCTCATCCCGGAATCGGGTGAACAAGGGTACGGCTTCCAGCTGCGTCATCGTGATCAGGCCTGATCGCACCCCGTCATCGATGTCGTGCGCGTTGTAGGCGATTTCATCGGCCAGGTTGCACAACTGTGCTTCGAGGCTGGGTTGCGTGCCATCCAGAAAGCGTCGGCCCACGCCGCCAGGCTCACGGGCTTCCAACATCTCGGCGTGCTTGCGAGAGCAGTGCTTGAGGATGCCTTCTCGCGTTTCGAACGCCAGATTGAGGCCGTTGTAGGCGGGGTAGCGCTCTTCCAGTTCATCCACTACACGCAGCGACTGAAGGTTGTGCTCAAACCCGCCGTGGGCATGCATGCATTCGTTGAGGACATCCTGACCAGCGTGCCCAAATGGCGTATGGCCCAGATCGTGAGCCAGTGCAACGGCCTCAACCAGGTCCTCGTTGAGGCCCAGTGAGCGTGCGATGGAGCGGCCGAGCTGCGCCACTTCCAAAGAGTGGGTCAGCCGTGTCCGAAACAGATCGCCCTCGTGGTTCAGAAAGACCTGCGTCTTGTAAACCAATCTGCGGAAGGCCGTGCAGTGCACGATCCGGTCACGATCGCGCTGAAAGTCGCTGCGCGTGGGGGCGGGTGACTCAGGGAAGCGTCGCCCCCTTGTCTGCGCTGAATGGCTGGCGAAGGGAGCGAGTGTCATGGGCGTTTGACTGATTCAGCAGGTGTGTGCGGCGATCACGTCGCGCACCACAGTCTCGGGTGCTGGGCGCATGCCGGCTTGTCCCAGCGGCCCGATCACCACGAAGCGAATTTCGCCGCCCTCGGCCTTCTTGTCGACCTGCATCAATTCCAGATAGCGGTCGGCGCCGAGATCGGGGCCCTTGGTGGGCAGGCCGGTGCGCTCAATCAGGGCGGTGATGCGTGCCGCCGTGGCGTCATCGATCAATCCCAGACGTGCAGACAGGTCTGCAGCCATGACCATGCCACAGCCGACGGCTTCACCGTGCAACCACTCGCCATAACCCAGGCCGGCCTCGCTGGCGTGCCCAAACGTGTGGCCGTAGTTCAAGATGGCGCGCAAGCCCGACTCTTTCTCGTCTTGACCCACCACCCATGCCTTGATTTCGCAAGAGCGTTTGATGGCGTGCTTCAACGCTTGGCGATCGCGGGCCAAGAGCTTGTCCATATTGGCTTCCAGCCAGGTCAGGAACTCGGCATCGGCGATGGGGCCGTACTTGATGACTTCTGCCAAGCCGGCCAGCAGTTCGCGCTGGGGCAGGGTATCGAGTGTGACCAGGTCGCAAATCACCCGTTGAGGCTGATAAAACGCCCCGATCATGTTCTTGCCGGCGGGATGGTTGATGGCGGTCTTACCACCCACGCTCGAGTCCACCTGGGCCAGCAGCGTGGTGGGGACTTGCACAAAGGGCACGCCGCGCATGTAGCAAGCGGCCGCAAAGCCCGTCATGTCGCCGATGACACCGCCGCCCAGTGCGTACAGCACGGTCTTGCGGTCGGCGGCTTCTTCCAGCAGTTTCGTGAAGATCTGGTTCAGCGCGGGCCAGTCTTTGTACTGTTCACCGTCGGGCAGTTCAACGTCCAGCACTTCCTTGTGCAAGGGCGCAATGGCTTCACGCAGACGCGCTGTGTACAGCGGGCCAACTGTGGTGTTGGTGACAATCAGACCCTTGGATGATTTGGGCAGGCCAGCGAAGGTCGCGGCCTCTTGCAGCAGCCCCTCACCGATCAGAATGTCGTAGCTGCGATCACCCAGATCGATGGCGACCGTGGTGTGGCCGGCGCTGGGAGCTGTCGCGGGAGAGAGGGGAGTCGATGCCATGAAAAGACCGTCGCTGAAAGAGAGGCGTGGCGCCCCGAACTTCGCGGAAGTTCGGTCCCAGCCGCGACGCGTGGGGCATCAAACAAAAATAAGGTGACGAGCCTTGACCTGGCACTGTTGGCTAACGGTTAGGGCTGCTTCGTTCCCGACCTGACCCGGTTGGCCGCGCCCCCATGCAGGGAGGCCCGTCAACGTCGATTGTACGCGAAGTGCTTACGACTTGTCGGCGGCCAGCCACACTGCAAGGGCTTCCAGATGGGTTTGTAGTGCGGCCTGGAACTGAACGAGTGCAGCGTCAATCTGGCCTGCGTCTCGCAGGACCAAGGCTTCCTCCAGTGCACCCGCTTGTGCGGACAGTGCAGCCATACCCAAGTTGCCTGCTGAGCCCTTGATCGTATGGGCCTGCCGGCGAGCCAGTTCAGGCTCTTGCGTGACCCATGTTGCCCAATTGGGCAAGGACACACGCTGTTCGTCGAGGAACCGGCCCAACAACTTGCGCAGCAGGGCCTCCTTGCCCGCGCAACGTGCCAATGCTGCGGGAATGTCCAGAAGTGGGGGGGCAGGGGGTGTCGATACCGTTTCGGGGGCAGGCGTCGGTGCAGGATACGGCGGAGCCTCATCCAGCGCGCCGCTGATCGTGTCTTGTGGCTTGCTGCGCGACCACTTCAACACCATGCGGATGACATCCTCAGGTTCGAATGGTTTGGGCAGATGGTCGATCATGCCGGCATCTTTGCAGCGCTGAGTCTCTTCCGGCATGGCGTGCGCGGTCAGCGCGACCACGGGCAGGTCCGGATCACGCATCTGCAGCAACTCTGTGGCCTGCAAACCGTTCATCACTGGCATTTGCACATCCATCAGTACGATGTCGTAATGGCCCTTGCCATGTTGTTTCAACAACTCGACCGTGCGCTTGCCATCTTCCACACAGTCGACGATGGCGCCTTCTTGCTCCAGCAGCGTGGCCACGATGTCGCGGTTGATTTCCACGTCATCGGCGGCCAGGATGTGCAAGCCTCGCAGGCGGGGGCCTTGCTCCTTGGAAGCCAGCGGCGTGGCGGTGGGAGCTGGGGCATGGGTCAATTCCAGCGGGATGCATAGGGTGAAGGTGGAGCCCTCTGCCAGCGCACTCACCAGTTCAATGGTGCCGCCCATCAATTGCGCCAGTTGCTTGCTGATGCTCAGGCCCAAGCCTGTGCCACCGTACCGACGGGAGGTGGAACCGTCCGCCTGTTCAAAGGGCTCAAACACACGTGCCTGCGCGTCAGGGTGCATCCCAATGCCCGTGTCCTTGACCGCAAAGCGCAGGTGCCGCTCGTCGGTAGAAATGGTCAGCGAGACCTCCCCCTGCTCGGTGAACTTCACCGCGTTGGACAAGAGGTTGAGCAAGATCTGATTGATGCGGAGCGGGTCACCCATCACGGCTGGTGGCGCGGCTTCGCAGTGCAGCGTCAGGGCGAGCCCCTTGTCACGAGCCCGCTCGGCGACCACGGCCATGGCGTCTTCTGCCAGCTCTCGCGGTGACAGCGGGGTGTGCTCAATCGGCAATTTGCCCGCTTCAATCTTGGTGAAGTCAAGGATGTCGTTGATGACGCCAAGCAAATGCTTGCCAGAGTGGCTGATGCGCTCCAGCACCGTTTTCACCTGGGGGTCGCATGGCGGCAAGTTCAGCCCCAGTTGCGCCAAGCCCAGGACACCATGTAGGGGCGTGCGGATTTCGTGGCTCATGTTCACGAGGAACGAGCTCTTGACCTTGGCCAGTTGCTCTGCCTCGACTTTTGATGCGGCCAACTCGCGCAACAGCGCGTTTTGCTCGGAAATGTCGACGGTCAGCGACATGATCGCGGCAGGATTGCCATCGCGATCTGGCAGGGTGATGGACGTGGTCAGGTAATCTTTGCGAGAACCATCCGGCAAGAAATTGGCGATTTCGTAACGCAGCAGCGGGGTGCCACTCAGCAGTTCGTGATCGTGTTTGATGATTTGCTCAGCCACAGCCGGGGCGAACACATCTTCCACGCGTTGGCCGATCAGTTTGTCCATGCTGGACCCCGCCAAGCCCGCAAACACTCGGTTGCACAGCTGATAGCGGTTGTCCAGTCCGCGAATGCTCATGCTCAGGGGCATGGCTTCGATGATGGTTTGCAGGTGTTGCTGCTGCAGGGCCAACCGTTCGGTACGTTCCAGCACCAGCTCTTCCAGTTGCTCTCTGTGTTCGATCAGGGCTCGCTCACTGGCCAGCAAGCGGGCTTGTGTCTGATCCTGCATCTCCACTTTTTTTTCAAGCTCCATGCGAGCTTGCTCAATCGTGGTCATCGCATTCCAGAACAACCGGCTGAAGTGCGCAATCACGGTTCCGATGGTCATGAACACGATGACCTGAACCACTGCGTAAGACAGCGACGGCGGCGCAGACCCCTGGCTGATGCCTTTGATCCACCCGCCGAATTCCAGCCCGAACAGCATCAGGCTTCCCAGTACGGCCACGCGTGTGGTCCAGACGGCGGCTCTGGCGCTCAGTACAAAGCCGGCGACCACGATGAGGCATGCGGGGACGACCGCCGCTGAGGAACCGACACCGGACCCCAAGTAAATGCTGATGCCGACGATCAGCACATACACGGCGATGCCAAAGAAGGCGATGGCTCGCCGGATGCCCAGGTATCGCTTGGTCACGAGTGCCCCAAGGGCAATCAGTGTCAGCAGCAGGCCGCTCCCCATCCGCGCAATGCGCACATCGTCCGACTGATGTGGGATGAAGGCCAGTGCGATGTTCAGGAAAATGCCACCCAGCGCCGCCACCACCAACACGGAGGTGACGGTTGCCGTCAAGGCATCTTTGAGCCCTGAGCGAACGTGCTCTAGCGTGGAGGGGGAGTCGGCGTGGCCTGCCGTGCGAGCGCTCATTTGGGCAGTTAGCCGTTGGACGCCAGTTTGGCGATCAATCGCGTCATGTGTTGGTCAATCTGGTTGCTCTGGTCAAAGACGCTCATGGCTTGATCGATGTGACGACGCAGGGTGTTGGACAGTGTTTCCTCCTGCGTTTCGCTCAGTCCCAGGTGAATGAACGACTCTTCGACTTCGGCGTGCATGTGCTGGAGGATTTGGCCGAGTTGAACTCGGATGGCGTGCTGTTGCGCCGAAATGTCTACCAGTGTGTCTCGCGTCAGGTCCACCAGTCTTTGCGTGTGCTCAAGGTCAGCCTTTTCGCTTTCGACATCCAGAGATTGCAGCCGGGCGAGCAACCCCTCTGCCATCAGGGCCACGTTGTCGCGCGCGCGCGCCAAACGGTCGATTTCTTCGCTGCTGTAGTGGCTGGGATCGGGCGCTTGGGGCAGCTTGCGCACCAGCATGATCACGTTGCCGTACTTGTAGCTGGTGTTGTCCGTGCCGACGGGCTGAATGCTGGTGCCGTTCTTGACCTCGATGTGGTCCAGGATCGAATTCTCCAGGGCACTGCATTCTGCGCGAGCGGTGCGAGACAAGACGCCTTGGCGGCCAGATAGCCGCAAGCAGCCGTCAAATCCCAAGCGCTCCAGGGAACTGAAGAAAGCGTTGGCCAGCTCGGGATAACTATGGCAACTCGAGAGCTGTCGCTGAAACTCCAGCACCAGACCCACTTCGCCATACATGTCTGCCGTGCTGAGAACGGTATTCATGGCCTCCTCGAACTGTCCGTTCAAGGCTTGATGGCGTGCGCGTTGCTCGACTGCACGTTCAATCTTGGCGGTCAACTCCGCCACATCGAATGGCTTGGTCAGGTAGTCGTCCGCGCCAACCCGGTAGCCACGCAGGCGCTCGTCAATGTTGACGCGCGCAGACAGGAAAATCACAGGCAGGTCGGGGAACTGGCCTTTGATGGACTCGCAGGCTTCATAGCCATCCATCTCAGGCATGTCCACATCCAGCAAGACCAAGTCAAAGGTGTCTTGCTGAACATTCTCAACGGCGGGGCGTCCGCCTGTCACGGTGCACACGTCGTAATGATCCTGGAGTGCTGCATCCAGCATTTCCAGGGTCAGTTCATCGTCGTCTGCAATCAGGATCTTGGCTCGAGTCATGGCCTGCTTCTGTTTCAGGCAAAAAACCTCTCAGGACCATCATGGTGTCCAAAGAGGGCCTGAAGCTCCCTAGCGGCCTTATCGGCGATTCCTGGCAAAAATTGAGTCTGCGTTTTCAGCGCAGTTGCAGCTCTTCAGCGCCGTAGATGACGTTCAGAGGCTCGATGACCACTTGCTTGGGGCCTTCTTCCACGCGGCCGGCCACCAAGGCGGGAATGCCCAGGCCTTGCGCCACTTCCACCACGCGCTGTGCCTGATCGGCCGCCACATACAGGGCGAAGCCTGCGCCCATGTTCAGGGTGCCGTAGGCTTCATGGTCGTCCAGGCCGCATTCCTGCTGCATGAAGGCCAGCACGGGCGTCTTTTCCGGCAGGGCGGTGATGCGGTAGGTCAGGGTCTTGGGGTGACGCAGCAGCTTGCGCCAGCCGTGACCCGTCACGTTTGCGCAGTAGTGAGGAATGATGCCTTCCTTGGCCAGCGCTTCGGTCACGGGCGAGTACAGCACCGTGGGGGCCAGCAGGGCTTCGCCGTAGGTCTGGCCGTTGCCGATGTCGGTCAGGTAACCCTTGGGCAGGCGCTCGGCCAGCTTGCGGGCCAGCGACAGACCGTTGGCGTGGATGCCGCTGGAGGCCAGCAGCACGATGGCATCGCCCGCCCCCAGCTTGTCGCCTACCGACAGGCGTTCTTTCGGACTGATGATGCCCGTGCACGAAGCGGCGAGGTCGACGCGGTTGTCGGCCACGATGCCGGCCAGTGCAGGGGTTTCGCCACCGCCCCAAGCCACATTGCAGATTTCACAAGCCTTTTTCCAGCCCGCGACCAGCGCATTCGCGCGGATCTTGTCGCCGAACCAGTCCGAGCCGCCGGCAGCCCAATAAGCCTGCACCACCAGCGGGGTGGCGCCGACGGTGATCAGGTCATTGACCGCCATGGCGATCGTGTCTTGCGCAATGCCGTCGTAGTAGCTCTTGCCGGTCAGCGCAGCCATTTCGTCGGCCACCAGGGTCTTGGTGCCCAGGCATTCCACGATCGAGGCCAGGTACATGGGGCCCACATCGACCACGTAAGCCGACTCGCCACGCGACGCCAGCACTTCCGAGAAACCATGGCTGGCCAGGTTGGCGCCCGTTTCAGCGGCGGCGCGCTGGGCCGCGACCTTCAGCGGGTCGATCAGGTCGTAGTTGACACCGGCCTGGTCATAGGTGAGGGGCGCGTTCGGTTGGGTGGGCGTGGTCATGGCGCGTCGGTAAGCTGAGGGTTCGCAAAACCCGGGATTATCCGGTATGGGCGAGCGGATGTCGCCCCCCCTCGTGGCAAGGTGTGTGCAAGCTTGCATAGACTGTGCCCCATGAACAGCATCTTCTCCAGCCTCTCGTCTGCCTTGCCCATCCCGCTGCAAACCGCGCTGTTGCTGGTGGCGTCCAATGTGTTCATGACCTTTGCCTGGTACGGTCACCTCAAAAACATGGCCAGCAGGCCGTGGTTCGTCGCCGCACTCGTCAGTTGGGGCATTGCGTTGTTTGAATACCTGCTGCAAGTGCCCGCCAATCGCATCGGCGCACAGTCGCTCAACGTGGGACAACTCAAGGTGATGCAGGAGGTGATCAGCTTGAGTGTGTTCGTGCCGTTCGCGGTTTTTTACCTTGGGCAACCCTTCAAACTGGACTATGTGTGGGCGACTTTGTGTCTGGTCGGGGCGGCGTATTTCATGTTTCGGGCCTGACGCGCGGATGAAACCTACACAAAGCGATCGACTTGGCTCTATAATCCGCGGTTTTCCGGCCCGAGTTGGGGGCTTTCACCTGCGTGAGAGTGGACCAACGCGTATCTAGGCGGGGCGGATCGCGGTCTGAGCGGGTAAGTGCCTGTTCGACCTATGGCTGTTTAACCCTGAGTGTCTCCCGGGGAGATCAGCCGCTCAACACCATTTGAAGGACACATCATGGTCGTGATTCGACTCGCACGTGGCGGCTCCAAGAAGCGCCCTTTCTACAACATCGTCGTCGCTGAACAGAAGAACCGTCGTGACGGTCGCTTCCTGGAGCGCGTGGGTTTCTACAACCCCGTGGCTTCCGGCAACGCTGAAACCCTGCGCCTGTCGCTGGATCGCGTTGACGCATGGGTGAAGAACGGCGCTCAACCTTCCGACGCTGTGAACCGCCTGATCGGCCTGGCCCAAAAGGCTGCCGCGCCTGCTGCTTGATTGAAGCTGCATGAACGATCGCTCGACACAGTCGCTGGTGCTGGAAGACGGAGTCGTCTGGCCCGAAGATGCGGTGGAAGTCGGGCGCGTCGTTGACGCCTGGGGTGTCAAAGGCGGGATCAAGGTTCAACCTTTCTCGGCCGACCCTCAGGCGCTCTTTTGCACCAAGAAGTGGTTCTTGCGTCCAGCCGAAGCGGCTGCCGGTGCAGTGACCAAGCCTGGTGTGGCAGAGGCTGCCAAGCCTGCTGCCAGCAAAGTGCCTCCTCGTTTGTCTGCGCCTCGTTTCCTCAAGGTCAAGCAAGCGCGAGAGCAGGGCGATGTGATCGTGGTGACCGCAGAAGGTCTGGACGATCGCAATGCTGCTGAGGCGTTGAAGGGATCGCGCATTTTCGTGTCGCGTTCTGCCTTTCCGACACCCGACAGTGACGAGTTCTACTGGGTGGATCTCATTGGTCTGGATGTGGTCAACCGCGAGGGTGAAGCCCTTGGTCAAGTGGTGGACCTGATCGAGACTGGCCCCAACTGCGTGTTGCGTTGTGAGGCTGAGGGCACCGAGCGACTCATCCCGTTTGTTTCTGCGTACATCGACAGCGTCAGCCTGGCCGACAAGCGCATCGTGGCCAACTGGGGCCTCGATTACTGAACCCGGCGTTGAACGGGTCCGATCATGGCCGTTCGCTTCGACGTCATCACCCTCTTCCCCGAATTGTTTGCGCCGTTTCAGACGGTGGGCGTGACGCGTCGTGCGTTCGAGTCGCGTGCGGTGGACATGCGCTTGTGGCCTTTGCGCGATCATGCTGAAGGGGTGTACCGCCGCGTGGATGACCGACCGTTTGGGGGTGGGCCCGGCATGGTGATGCTGGTCGAGCCCTTGGTGCGATGCATGCGCGCCATTCGTGCGGATCAGTCCGCTGGGGGCGCCCCGCGTTTGCCGGTGATCTTGTTCAGCCCGGCGGGCAAGCCACTGACTCAGCAGCGGGTTCAGCAATTGGCCGAAGGGCCGGGGGCGGTGCTGTTGTGCGGTCGTTACGAAGGCATTGACCAGCGTTTCATTGACGCCCATGTGGACGAAGAAGTCAGCATGGGGGACTACGTGTTGTCAGGCGGTGAATTGCCGGCCTTGACCCTGATGGATGCGGTGGCGCGTTTGCAGCCCGGTGTCTTGCATGATGCGGCCTCGCACGAGCAGGACAGCTTCTCGGATGGTTTGCTGGATTGCCCGCATTACAGTCGCCCTGAGGTGCTGAGCGTGCCCGCTCAAGGCGATGAGCCGGGCGTTGAAGCGGCCGTGCCCGATGTGCTGTTGTCGGGGCATCACGCCAAGATTGCGCGCTGGCGCCGGGAGCAGCAACTGGCCATCACGGCCCGCCGTCGCCCTGAGCTGATCGACGCTGCGCGCGCTCGTGGCGAACTATCGAAAAAAGACGAAGACTTTTTGTCGCAACTCACGCTATAATCTGCGGTTTTCCGATCCTCTACCCGGCTGTATTCTTTCATCCCGGTCATGTCGACCGATTTTGAGCGCGGGCAAGATCATCAAGGAGCTTTTGATGGCCAACATCATTCAACAGCTCGAGCAAGAAGAAATTGCTCGTCTGAACAAGAACATCCCTTCGTTCGCCCCTGGCGACACCGTGATCGTCAGCGTGAACGTGGTTGAAGGTACCCGTAAGCGCGTTCAGGCTTACGAAGGCGTCGTGATCGCCAAGCGTAACCGCGGTCTGAACTCCAGCTTCATCGTCCGCAAGATCTCCAGCGGCGAAGGCGTTGAGCGTACGTTCCAACTGTACAGCCCGCTGATCGCTTCGATCGAAGTCAAGCGTCGTGGTGATGTGCGTCGTGCCAAGCTGTACTACCTGCGTCAGCGCAGCGGCAAGTCTGCACGTATCAAGGAAAAGCTGGCCTGAGCCCCGCTCGGTTAACAGCCTTCCCAAGCCGCCTGTTGCGAAAGCCAGGCGGCTTTTGTTTTGTTATGGTGGCGCCATGGCTTTGATATTTGATCCGCATGCGGCCGAGTTGTTGGGTTATGACTTGCACCTGCCTGCAGTCTCTGCCGAGGCTTGGACCCGCGAGGCGTTGGTTCACCGGTTTCTGCAGCCCCCGGTGTGGACGCCCGAAGTTCGAGTGGACCGTGCGTTGCCTGTGCAGGGCAGCACGCCCGCTGCGGTGTTGATTCCCTTGGTGATGCGGCCACAGCCCACGGTGCTGCTGACACAGCGGACATCCCACTTGAGCAAGCACGCGGGGCAAATCAGCTTTCCGGGCGGGCGCAGCGAGCCGGACGATGGCAGCCCCGAAGTCACGGCCTTGCGAGAGGCACAAGAGGAGACAGGTCTTGCACCGGATCGTGTGCGGGTGCTGGGGCAGATGCCCACGTACACGACGATCACGGGTTTTCTGGTGACACCCGTGGTGGGGCTGATCACCCCCCTTGCCCATGAGCAGCAAGGATTGGCGTTGCAGCCGGATCCGGGTGAGGTGGCGGAAGCCTTTGAGGTGCCATTGGATTTTTTGATGAATCCACAGCATCACCAGCGCAGAGCGTTCACCGTGGGGGATCGGCAGGCTGAGTTTTTTGCGATGCCCTGGACCGCGCCCGGACGCGCCGAGCCGTACTTCATCTGGGGTGCCACGGCCGCGATGTTGCGTAATTTGTACCGCTTCCTGGCCGCATGAGGGGCTCTGCACATTTCGGCAGGTGCGGGCCTGACGAGGCAGCTATCATCTGCGTATGAGCTTCTTTGCCGTGCTGTTCGCTTTGCTGGTCGAACAGCTCAAACCCCTCGCCAACCAGAACCCCATCCACGACTTGCTGTCGGGGTGGGTGCGTTGGGCTGGTCGCAACTTCGATGCCGGTGCTCCGGTGCATGCTCGGGTGGTGTGGGCCATCACGGTCGCGGCGCCCGCGGTGCTGATGGGCGTGGTGTATGCCTTGGTGAATCAGTACAGCACGGTCTTGGCACTGCTGCTGGACGTCATCGTGCTGTATTTCACCTTGGGTTTCAGACAGTTCAGTCACCACTTCACCGATATCCGTGATGCCCTGGAGGCGGGGCGGGAAGACCGTGCGCGTGAGTTGCTGGCACATTGGCGTCATCTGGATGCCAGCGAACTGCCCCGCACCGAAATTCTGCGTCACGTGCTGGAGTATTCGCTGCTGGCCGCGCATCGCCACGTGTTTGGCGTGTTCTTCTGGTTTGTGGCCTTGTCGACCGTCGGGTTGGGGCCAGCAGGTGCCATCTTGTATCGCATGGCTGAATTCGCCAGCCGCTATTGGTCGTATCGCAGTCAGGTGACGGGTGCGGCCACGCATGACCGCCTGATGAACCTGTCGCAGACCTTGTTTGCCTGGCTGGACTATGTGCCGGCCCGCCTCACCGCATTTGGTTTTGCCGTGGTGGGCAACTTTGAAGATGCGGTGGACGCCTGGCGCCGTCATGCGGTGCTGTGGGTGCGCCCGAACGAGGGCACGATCTTGTCGGCAGCGGCCGGGGCGCTGGGCGTCCGTTTGGGCGGGCAAGTGGCGCCGACTGTGGACGGCCCCGATGTGAGCCGCACCTTGAGCCGGGGTGAAGACGCCGAAGTGATTGAGGCAGAAGGCAGCACCGCGGGCGCCGAGCCGCAAATGGCACACCTGCGCAGCGTGGTGGGTTTGATCTGGCGTTCGGTGGTCCTGTGGATGCTGCTGCTGGCGCTGCTGTCCTTGGCCAACCTCATTGGCTGAGCACCACGCCGACGAAACAAGGGCCGGATCATCCGGCCCTTTTGCTTTTCAGGTGCCCGGTGCGGGCGATGTCGTGCGGCTCAGAGTGCGCGCGCCCGGCTCAGCCAGTCTGCCAGCGCACCGACCATGTCAGCCTGACTGAACGAGCAGCTTTCTTCGGTGAACAGGGCGGCGCTTTCCATTTGGTTCAGCACCCGCTCCAGCACATCGAGGTAGCGCTGAGGCAGGGCGGGCTCATGGCCATGGGCAGCGTCGCGCCAGGCCCAGACCAGATCAGGCAAGGGCATGCTGCCTTGTTGGTAGGCTTCGAGCGTGGCGGGCAGGTCGGCAAGGCGGTCGGTCATGGTGTGGGCAGGGGCGTCAGAAGGGGGCGTTCAGATGGGGGTGGTTCACCAGCGAGGGCGGCTGAGTTCGTCAAACAGATCGGTGTACAGACTCAGTCGAATGGGACTGATTTCGCCCCGCTCGACGGCGGCTTGGACTGCACAGCCCGGCTCTTGCCGGTGCGTGCAGTTGTGGAAGCGGCAATCGTTCATGTGCGCGGCGATGTCGGGCATCCAGCGCGCCAAATCGGTGGGGGCGATGTGGTGCAGTCCAAACTCCTGAAAGCCGGGCGAGTCGATGATGGCGCTGTGATGGTTGTCGTCCAGCCAATACCAGAGGCTGGTGGTGGTGGTGTGCCGGCCCGAGTTCAGTGCCTGCGAGATCTCACCCACTTCGGCCCGGGCGTGGGGCAACAGGGTGTTGATCAACGTGCTTTTGCCAGAGCCGGACGGCCCCAGTACCAACGTGGCCTTGCCTTCCAGCAGGGGCATGACCTGCTCGCGGGCCGCCTCGGTATCGGACTTCAGCGACAGCTCGACCACGGGGTAGCCCATGGTCTTGTAGGGCGCGAGGCGTTCACGGGCGGAGGGTGCGCCGGGCAGGTCCACCTTGTTGAGCACGATGGTGGCGGGGATGTCGGCCGATTTGGCCGCCAGCAGGGCGCGAGTGAGTTGGGCTTCGCTGAACACGGGCTCGACGGCAATCCACATCAGCATCTGATCGAGGTTGGCTGCGAAGGATTTGCTGCGCCACTCGTCTTGGCGATAGAGCAAGTTGCGGCGCTCTTGCACCTGAACGATCAGGCCTTCGTCGCCGCCTTCCAGGGTGTGCTGCCAGTGCACACGGTCGCCGACCACTGCTTCGCTTTTCTTGCCGCGGGGGTGGCAGATCAGCCGCTCACCGTCGGCCGATTCGACCACCACGTGTCGGCCGTGGGTGGACACCACCAGCCCCTCGTGGCACTGACTGGTGTCGACGTCACGGGACTTGTTCGAGCGCCGCTGGGGCGCGTTGTGGCCGTGGCGCTTCATGCTGTGGCCGCTTGGGTGAGCTGCTGCATGGCGCTCAGTCGCTCCAGGGCAGGGGGGTGAGAGTAGTAAAAGCTCACGTACACGGGGTCGGGCGTCAGGGTGGCTGAGTTGTCTTTGTACAGTTTGATGAGCGCCTGAGACAGATCCTGCCCGCTGGATTGCGCGCAGGCGTAGGCGTCGGCTTCATATTCGTCACGGCGCGAGAAGTAAGCGAACACCGGGGAGACAAAGAACATGAAGGGGGGCAGGGCCAGCATGAAGAGCAGCAGGGCCACGGCATCGTTGGGGGCACTCAGGTTGGGGCGCACACCCAGGCCGGTGTAGAAGAACATTTGTTGCGTCAGCCAGCCCAGCAGCGCAAAGCCCAGCAGGCTCATGACGAACATCATCACCATGCGCTTGAGCACGTGGCGGTGCTTGAAGTGACCGAGTTCATGGGCCAGTACGGCTTCGACTTCACCGTGGGTGAGTTTGTTCAGCAAGGTGTCGAAAAACACGACGCGCTTGGCCGCGCCCAGACCGGTGAAGTAGGCGTTGGCATGGGCCGAGCGGCGGCTGCCATCCATCACGAAGAAGCCCTTGGCGGTAAAGCCGCAACGGGCCATCAGCGCATTCACGCGCGCAATCAGGGCCTGGTCTTCCAGTGGTGTGAACTTGTTGAACAGAGGTGCGATGAAGATGGGGAAGATCACCATCAGCAACAGCGTGAAGCTGACCCAGGCGCCCCATGCCCACAGCCACCATTGCGGTCCGGCGGCGCCCATGATCCACAGGATGAGAGCGGCCAGCGGCCCACCCAGAACCAATGTGAGCAGCATCTGCTTGACCTGATCGCCCACCCACATGCCCCAGGTCATGCGGTTGAAGCCGTGGCGTTGTTCCAGCTTGAAGGTGTTCCAGGCTTCCAGCGGCCACTCCAGGACGTTGCCGATGAGGGCAAATGCGCCCAGCAAGGCCAATTGGTAGGGCAGTGCACCCCAGCGTGGCAAAACGGCATCGCGCACGACGGTATTGAGCTGGTCCAGTCCACCCAGCAAGGTCCAGCCGATCAGGATCGCGGTGCTCACGCTGGTACTGACCAGGCCAAACTTCAGCTTGTCGAGGGTGTACGCGGCGGCCCGTTGGTGGGCGCTCAGCATCACGTCTTGGGCAAAGGCGGGCGGGACGGCATCGCGGTGACGCGCCACGTGGCGGGTCTGGCGGCCATCAAGCCACAGCTTGGTCAGCAGGGAGGCAACCACGAAGGTTGCAAAAAGCAGGGTGAGAGAGCTGGATTGCATGGTGCGAAGTGTACGTTTGCCCGCACAATCGGCCCGTTCTGGTTGCGACAAATCCTTGTCGGCAACCGTTGTTCCCCCGCGATGCCTGCACGAGTGTGACCTTGAGTGACTTGCCCGCCGATTTGACGACCGATGCGCCGGTGCCACCCAGCCTGGCCAAAAGTGACCTGAACCTGATCTGGATCGACCTGGAAATGACGGGGTTGAAGGTGGACAGCGACCGCATCATCGAGGTGGCGGTGGTGGTGACCGACCCGCAACTGACGGTCCGGGTCGAGGGGCCGGTGTTTGCGATCCATCAGTCGGATGAGGCGCTCAACGGCATGGACAAGTGGAACAAGGGGGTGCATGGCCGCAGCGGTTTGATCGACCGGGTCAAGGCCTCGACCGTGACCGAGGATGAGGCGGCCAAAGCGACCATCGCCTTTCTCAAGCAATACGTGCCAACCAACAAGTCGCCCATGTGTGGCAACTCGATTTGCCAGGATCGGCGCTTTCTGGCGCGCTATATGCCCACGCTGGAAGCCTTCTTCCACTACCGCAACCTCGACGTGAGCACCTTGAAGGAGTTGGCGCGTCGCTGGAAGCCCGAGCTGGTGAGCGGCTTCAAGAAGGCGCAGAAGCACACGGCGCTGGCCGACATTCACGAATCGATTGATGAGCTGGCCTACTACCGTCAGCATTTTTTGTTGCCCTGATCATGACTGCACCGCACATTGTTCGCCTGGATCCGCCCTCGACGCCTGGTGGGGTGGACTTTCCGCGTCCGGACCGGTTGGAGTTGGGCAATCCGCGTCGGGAGACATGGTCCTTGTACGAGTCGGCCGACGGACAGATGACGGCAGGCATTTGGGCTTGCGAGGTGGGCCGGTGGCGCATCGTGTTTCCGGCCGACAAAGACGAGTACTTTTTCGTCCTGGAAGGGCATGTGCGCCTGCATGACCCGCAAGGCGGGTTCACCGATGTACGGGCTGGGCAAGGCGCGGTGATCCCCGGTGGATTCGAGGGCGCGTTCGAGGTGCTGGAGCCTGTGCGCAAGCACTTCGTGGTGGTCGAGCGTCGCTGATCAGTCCCGCCAGGGCCAGGCCTGTGCGGCGGTTTGCAGCCACTCACTCACGGTGCGGGCCTGAAGGTGCAGGCCAAGGGCTTGGCCGGCGGTGTGCAGGGCAGCCAGCGGGTCGGTGAGGTTCAGTGGCGTGGCCCCGTTTTGCTTGGAGAGCTTTTCGCCATTGGGGCCGAGCACCAGCGGTGTGTGCAGGTAGCGAGGTGTCGGGGTGCCCAGGCATTGCTGCAGCCATTGTTGGCGAGGTGTGTTGTCGGTCAGGTCTTCGCCTCGCACAATGTCGGTGATGCCTTGCGCGGCGTCGTCCACGACCACGGCCAACTGATAGGCCCACAGGCCATCGGCGCGTTTGATCACGAAGTCACCCACCTCGCTCGCCAAGCATTGGCTTTGGGGGCCCAGGCGGCGGTCTTGCCATGACCAGGCTCCGGATTCGGGCACCAGCACGCGCCAGGCACGCGCGGGCTTGCCCTTGAGCCCTCCCTGGCTGGGCCGGCAGGTGCCGGGGTAGACGAGGTCGCCGTGCCGTTCTTTGTTGAGGCCCAACGCGGCATTGGCTTGTGCGATGTCTGCGCGGGTGCAGCCGCAGGGGTAGGCCTGTGCCTGGGCCACCAAGGCGTCGAGCGCGGCCTGATAGACCGTGTCGCGTTGGCTTTGATACAGCACCGGGCCATCGGACGTGAGGCCGACTTGCGCCAGTTGTTGAAGGATGACCGCATCGGCACCCCGAACGCAGCGCGGCCGGTCGACATCTTCGATGCGGATGAGCCAGCGTCCCTGATGGGCGCGGGCATCCAGCCAACTGGCCAGTGCCGCGACCAGCGAGCCCGCGTGCAAAGGACCGGTAGGTGAGGGCGCGAAACGTCCGACGTAAGACGACATGATTCAGCGGGGGGCTATTGCAGCAGGTCCCCGTGGGACGACAGCAAAGCCTGACGTGTCTTGTCGCTGCCCAGTTGCTTGATCCACCAGGACAGGGCCAGCCCTGGTTGAGATTCGCCCTGACGCCAGGCGTAGTGCAGGCGAATCGTGCGTGGCGAGCCGGCCACGTCCTTCTGAATCAGGCGTCCTGTGGCCAGATGCGGGGCCACCATCGGATGGGGCAGGAAGCCGCAGCCCAGGCCGCGCAGTTGTGCTTCGAGTTTGGCTGACATCGACGGGACGGTCAGCACATCTTGCCCGGGCACGATGCCCACGGTCATGGGCTCCAGCCGGCGAGCCGTGTCGGCGACCGCGATGATGCGGTGCTCGGCCAGGGTGCCTGTGTCGATCGGGTTGGGCGCCTGGGCCAGAGGGTGATGTGGCGCCACAGCCAGGGTGAAAGGCAGGTCACCAATCAACTCGGCGCGCACGCCGGCATTGCTGAGGTGCTGGCCGGGCAGACCAATCGCCAGATCGGCGGCGCCGCTGGTGAGTGCTTCCCAGGTGCCGTTCATCACTTCGCTGAGGATGCGCAAGCGCGTAGGGGACTGCTGTGCACAGAATGCCTCGACCAGATCCAGAATGGCCTGGTGGCCGATGACCTTGTCGACCGCGAGCGTGAGTTCGGTTTCCCAGCCGGACGCCACCCGTTTGACACGGTTGGCGACGGCATCCATTTGCTGCAGCAACAAACGGCCTTCGCGCAACAGCTCCTCGCCGGCAGCGGTCAGTTTGGCCTGACGGCTGCGGCGGTCAAACAGCAGCACGTCCAAGCTTTCTTCCAGCTGGCGCACGCCATAGGTCAGGGCTGATGGTACCTTGCCCAACTCCCGCGCGGCCGCAGCAAAACTGCCCGTGCGCGCGATGGTGTCCATCATCTGCAGGGCTTCCGGCGAGAGGGCGAGTCGTCGCTCCGTCATCTCGGTGCGGGAGCTCAGCTCTGCTGCGCTTCCAGGGTGTAAGCCGCGTGGTCGTCCTGGCCAATGGTCTCGACCAGCCAGGGCAGGGCCTTGGCCAGGCGGTCGTACAGGGTCCAGGGCGGGTTGATGATGAACATGCCGCTGCCATACAGACCCACGCCATCCCGCTCGGCGCCCTTGACGCGAAGGGTGGCGTGCAGCCAGTCCACCTTGGGCATGTCGCCAGCCAGGCGCTTGAGCTGCGCCGGGAATTGCAGGGACTCGCGCCGGGCCACTTCCGGATACCAGATGGCGTAGGTGCCGGTGCTGAAGCGGCTCACGGCATCCTGCAGGGTTTGCAGCACGCGGCGGTAGTCTTCCTTGATCTCGTAGGGAGGATCAATGTGGATCAGCCCGCGACGGGGTGGGGGAGGCAGGCTGCCGCGCAGGCCGGCAAAGCCGTCGGCGTGCTGGATGCTGACACCACGGCGCACCGAGTCGAAGTGCGATTCAAGCAGCTTGATTTCGGTGGGGTGCAGCTCATACAGGCGCAGGTGATCGCCCTCGCGCAACATTTGTGCTTCGATCTGCGGGGAGCCGGGATACCACTTGAGCTCATCGCCCTCGTTCAGGGCTTGAACCTGTTTGAGCAGGCTGCGCACGGCTTCCGGGATGGACTTGTCCTTGCGCATGGGCCACAAGGTGGCGATGCCGGACTCGAATTCGCCGCTCTTGGTGGCGTAGCCGCTGGTCAGGTCGTAAACGCCCCCGCCCGCGTGGGTGTCGATCACCCAGAAAGGTTTGTCTTTGTGCAGCAGGTGCTCAAGCACCTGCACCAGCACCATGTGCTTGAGCACATCGGCGTGGTTGCCCGCGTGAAAGCCGTGTCGATAACTGAACATGGCCGAAGGGTAGCCGGTTTATGGGCCAACGTGCAGGTGGCGGGCGCAGTTTTTAGCGGGAAATGCTGCTTTTTGTTCAGGGCGTCGCCAGGAAAGCGCGCAGGGGTGCCAAGGTGGCGGGCGGATCTTCTTCTTGAGGGATGTGCCCCAGATCCTTGAACATCACCAGCTTGCAGTGGGGGATGTCGTGGCAGAACTGCGCACCCTGATCGGACGAGATCATGCGATCCCGCTCGCCCCACAGGACCAGCGTGGGGGTTTGAATGCGCCGAATCAGCACCGAACTGTTGCCGAACTGCGCCTGATCCATGCGCTGAAACAGCGCACGCCGGTTACCGACGCGCAGGTTCAGTTCGAAATAGCGGTCGATCTTGTCGGGGGTGGCCTTGTTGGGATCACCGTACACGCTGCGCACGCTGGATGCCATCAAGCTATGGGGCATGACGCGTTCGGCGATCCAGCGTAGACCGCGCATGCTGGCAAACCGAAAGCCCAGGGGCATGGACTGCACCGAGGGCTGGTAGCCATCGGCATCGATCAGGACGAGCTTGCTGACACGCTCGGGTGCCAGCACAGCGGTTTGCCACGCGATTTCGCCACCCAGGGCGTTGCCAATCAACACGACACGCTTGAGGCTGAGCACATCCAGCAAGCGCAACACAAAGCGGGTGTAGGCATCAATGCGGTAGTCGCCTTGGGGGCTGGGGCCTGTCAGGCCAAAGCCCGGCAGGTCCACGGTGATGACGCGATGCTGGCCTTGCAGGGCCGATTGCCAGTCTTCAAAGGTGTGCAGGCTCGACGACATGCCATGCAGCATGAGCAAGGGGTGAGGGTCGTCACGCGGGCCGGTGTCCCGGAGGTGGACCTGCATGCCGTCCAGCTCCAAAAAAGTGGAGGGTTCAGGCGCCCAGCGCCCGACCAACTGGCCCAGTTGCCGATCGGGCTGCCAGGTGGCGTACACCCCGACGGCCACCAGCAGACCCAGCAGGACCGCACTCCACCAAAGACGTTTGAGCCAATTCATGTGCAAATGATGCCGTGCTTTCCGATGCTTGGCCGCACGGCAGCTCAGGTTCAGGGTGCGGGAGCGCGGTTGGGGGTGACCTGACGGGCAAATTCGCCACAGTGCTTCAAGGTTTCCCGCGCTTCGGGGAGCAGCAGCATGGTGGGCCAGACGTGCGGCATCTTGGCTTTCAGGTGCAGCTCGCTGCGCACGCCTTGCTGTTGTGCCTGGCTGTGCAGGCGCTGCGAGTCATCCAGCAGGATTTCGTGCGTGCTGGCGTGAATCATCAGCGGGGGCAGGCCGCGCAAGTCGGCAAACAGGGGCGACGCCAGGGGGGTGTCGGTGGGCTGTCCGTTCAGGTAGAGCGCAGCGGCTTCGGGCAGCGACGCCGGATTGAACATCACGTCCACATCGGCCAGGGTGCGCATGGTGTCGCCCGAGCAAGATAAGTCCGTCCAGGGAGAGAACAGGATGGCGCCCGCCGGCAGGGGCAGACCCCGATCACGGGCGGCCACCATGCACGCCAGCGCCAGGCCACCGCCGGCCGAATCCCCAGCGAACAGCACCTCGGTGGGCGATGTGCCATCGCGCAGTAGTTGCTGCCACCAGGCTACCGCGTCGTCCACGGCGGCCGGGAACACGTGCTCCGGCGCCATGCGGTAGTCCACCGACAGCACCCGTGCCTGCGCCACGCGCGCCAGGTAGCCTGCGACCGGGCGGTGTGTGTCGAGCCCGCAGAAGAAGTAGCCGCCACCGTGGAAGTACACGATGGTGCGCTGAGGCTGGTCTGCGCTCAGCCACTCGGCGCCACACAGTTGCTGATCCGGGCGAGCTGGCACGGGCGTGTGGCGGATGTCTTTGGGCAACGGCGGGGCCCGCTTGGCCATTTTGTTGACCATGTACCGGGCCTTCTGGACGTTCAGGGGGCCGCGACCCGCGCGTTTGAACTGGTGGCGCAGGATCAGATTCGTCAGGAAGGCCTGGATACTCATGTTGGGGGGAGGTGAGGTGTGACAATTTTTGTTGTCACACTATTGTTGACAAGACTTCATGTCAATATAGTGATCCCTATGGATCACCTCACGCCAGAACCCTCTCAACCCAGTCGTCGACGTTACGGCGGTGTGTTGCCCGAAGAGCGGCAACGCTTGCGTCGTGCGAAATTGATCGAGGGTGCGATCGAGGTGTTCGGCACCAAGGGGTTCCACACGGCCACCGTGCGCGAGATCTGCGTGGCGGCGCACCTGACCGAGCGGTATTTCTACGAGTCGTTCAAGACTTTGTCGCAACTCTTTTTGGCGACGTATGCCGAGTTGCGCGAGCAACTGATGGGCTTGACGCTGTCGGCGATGAAGCAGTCTCAGGCCACGGGGCCGATCGACATGCTGGAGTCGGCCATGCGGGTTTTTCTGGTGTTCATTCGCGACGATCCGCGGCGTGGGCGCATCATGCTGGTGGACGCGCTGGCCGTGAGCGATGAGGTCGCGGCACTCAGCGGGGCCACGGCGCGGGACTACGCAGCCTTGTTGCGACAGTACTTGGTGCACATTTTGTCGCCCGAGCAAATGGACCGCATCAACCTGAACTTGCTGGCCGACGGCATGATCGGCCTCAATGTGCTGCTGGCCGCCCGGTGGATGCAGGACGGGTTTGAAGAGCCGATCGACAAAGTGGTGCGCACCAACATGCTGCCGTACCACGGCTTGCTGGCGCTGCTGCCGGGTGCAAAAAACCGCTGACGCGAAGGGGTAAGACCGCTGGCATTCATACAATGCCCGGATGCCTTTCGTTCACCTGCGCTCTCACTCCGAATATTCGGTCGTTGACGGTACCGTCCGCATCGACGATCTGGTCAAGGCGGCGGCCAAAGATGGTCAGCCCGCCGTGGCTGTGACCGACCTGAGTAACCTGTTTGGTGCGATCAAGCTGTACTCATCTGCGCGTAAAAGTGGGGTTCAGCCCATCATCGGCGCAGATGTCTGGCTGGAACCCGAGGAGCCGGGCAAGGCGCCCACGCGTCTGTTGCTCATCATCCAGAACCGACAAGGCTACCTGCGTTTGTGCGAGTTGCTGGGCGAGGCCTGGACGGCGCCGGGGCACCGTTCACATGCCTGGGTGCATTGGCAGTCGCTGACCGAGCGCAACGAGGGGCTGATCTGCTTGTCGGGGGCCGAAGGTGGTCACATCGGGCTGGCCCTGCAAATGGGCGACGAGGCCAAGGCCGAGGCCTGGGCGCGCAAGATGGCCGAGGTGTTTCCCAACCGTTTCTACATTGAGTTGCAGCGCGCGGGGCACAACACCAACGAGCCCTACATTCGTGCAGCGGTGCCGCTGGCGGCCAAGCTGGGCTTGCCGGTGGTGGCCACGCACCCCATCCAGTTTCAAACCCCGGCTGACTTTGAGGCGCATGAGGCGCGTGTGTGCATTGCCGAGGGCGAAACCCTGGGCAACCCCCGTCGCATCAAACGCTTTACGCGCGAGCAGCATTTCAAGACCACGGCAGAGATGGAGGCCCTGTTTGCCGACATCCCCTCGGCCCTGGCCAACACGGTGGCCATCGCGCGCCGGTGTTCGCTGACGCTGGTGCTGGGCAAGCCCCAGTTGCCCGACTTCCCCACGCCCATCATGCCGGACGGCAAGCCGCAGCCGATGGACGAATTCTTCCGCCAGTTGTCGCACGAGGGCCTCGAAGAACGTTTGCTGCACCTTTTCCCCAACGAGGAAGAGCGCAACGCCCAACGGCCGCACTACGTGGATCGACTGGAGTTCGAGATCAACACCATCCTGAAGATGGGGTTCCCGGGCTACTTCCTCATCGTGCAGGACTTCATCAACTGGGCCAAGAACAATGGCTGCCCTGTGGGGCCGGGCCGGGGCTCGGGGGCCGGTTCGCTGGTGGCCTATGCGCTGAAGATCACCGACCTCGACCCGCTGAAGTACAACCTGCTGTTCGAGCGCTTCCTGAACCCGGAACGGGTGTCGATGCCTGACTTCGACATTGACTTCTGCCAGGGCAACCGCGACCGTGTCATCGACTATGTGAAGGATCGGTACGGGCGCGATGCTGTGTCGCAGATCGCCACCTTCGGCACCATGGCCGCCAAGGCCGCCCTGCGTGATGTGGGACGTGTATTGGGCATGGGCTATGGCCACGTGGACAGCATTGCCAAGCTGATTCCGGCGCCGCCGGGCAAGACGGTGACGCTGGCCAAGTTGCCGCCCGATTTCGATCCAGCCAAAGCCAAGGTGATTTACGCGCGTCACGAAGCGCCCGAGATCAATGAGCGCGAGAAGGCTGAAGAAGAAGTCGCGGCGCTGTTGGAGTTGGCCGAAAACGTCGAAGGCATGGTCCGCAACATCGGCATGCACGCGGGGGGCGTGCTGATTGCGCCGGGCAAGATCACCGACTTCTGCCCGCTGTATCAGCAGCCTGGCAGTGAATCGGCCGTGAGCCAGTACGACAAGGACGACGTTGAACAGATTGGCCTGGTGAAGTTCGACTTTCTGGGCCTGGCCACGCTGACCATTCTGGAGACAGCCAAAGAGTTCATCATGGCCCGCCACCCGGACCAGAAGGACTTTGACTTTGCCAAGATCCCGCTGGACGATGCGCCCACGTACCGCTTGCTGTCCGAGGGCAAGACCGTGGCCGTGTTCCAGCTGGAATCCCGCGGGATGCAGGGCATGCTGCGCGACGCCAAGCCCAGTGTCTTCGAGGACATCATTGCCCTGGTGGCGTTGTATCGTCCGGGCCCCATGGATCTGATCCCTTCTTTCTGTGCCCGTAAGCACGGACGGGAGGAAGTGACCTATCCGCATCCGCTGATGGAAGCCGTGCTCGCCGAAACCTACGGGATCATGGTGTACCAGGAGCAGGTGATGCAGGTGGCGCAGCGACTGGGCGGTTACTCGCTCGGCGGCGCCGACTTGCTGCGCCGCGCGATGGGTAAGAAGAAAGTCGAAGAGATGCAGCACCACCGCGGTTTGTTCGCGGAAGGTGCAGCCAAGAACGGCATCAGCACCGAACTGGCCAACGAAATCTTCGACTTGATGGAGAAGTTCGCGGGCTACGGCTTCAACAAGTCGCACGCGGCCGCGTATGCCTTGCTGGCGTATCACACCGCCTGGCTGAAGCACCACTACACGTCCGAATTCTTCGCAGGCAACATGACGATTGCCAGCGATGACACGGACAAGCTCAAGATCTTCCACGACGACGCCGTTGCCAACTTCGGCATCACGTTCACGCCGCCCAATGTGAACGAAGGCCAGTGGCGCTTCATCCCCACGGGTGACAAAACCATCTGCTACGCGCTCGGTGCCGTCAAGGGCACGGGGCAGGGCGCGATCGAAGCCATCGTGCGCGAACGCGAAGCCAATGGGCCCTTCACCAGCTTCTTCGATTTCTGCGCGCGGGTGGACCGCAAGCAAGTCAACAAGCGGGTGGTGGAGGCACTGATCAAGGCGGGCGCTTTCGATGCGCTCAACCCGCATCGTGCTGGCTTGCTGGCCTCGGTGGCGCTGGCGTTTGAATATGCCGACAACCTGGCGGCCAATGCCGACCAAGGCGGCTTGTTCGACTTCGGTGACAGCCATGCCGCTTCCACGAATGAGCCCGACCTGGTCATCACCGAGCCGTGGACGCTGAAGGAGCGCCTCAGCCTCGAGAAAACCGCCATTGGCTTCTACCTGACAGGCCACCTGTTTGACGAAGCCGAAGGCGAGGTGCGTCGCTTTGCCAAGCAGCGCATCAGCGATTTGCGTGACAGCCGTGACATTCAGGTCGTCGCCGGCATCGTCAGTGGAATGCGCATCATCAATGGCCAACGCGGCCGGGTCGCCATCTTCAGTCTGGATGACAAGAGCGACACGATCGAGGCCGTGGCCAACCAGACCACGCTGGATGCCAACAAGGATCTGCTCAAGGATGACGAACTGGTCATCATTTCCGGCAAGGTCCAGACGGATCGGTTCTCGGGGGGCTTGCGCCTGAATGTGCAAGACGTGATGAGCCTGGCGACCGCACGGTGTCGCTATGCGCGCTTCATCCGCCTGACGGCGCGTGGGCAGCAGTTGCCCATGGAGGAGTGGCTCAAGGAGCACGCCGCCAAGCGCATCGAGTCAGACGACCCCGGCCTGCCCGACACCTATCAAGGCTTGGGTGTGCGGGTGGTGATCGAGCGGCATACCGAAGCGCTGAGTGCGCGTGGTGAGCTCGACCTCGGCGACCGGGCGCGTGTCTACCCGACCGACGAGGCCCTGCAGCGCATCAAGGAGTTGATGCCCGATGCGCAGGCCATGGTGGTGTACGGCGAGGGCTGAGGCCCCCGCGTTCACCCCTCGTTTGGTCAGAACTGCTCGTCGTTCAAAGCCAGCGTCGATTGTGCGCCGTTGACCACGCGGTCGCGCCAGGCCGGTGCTTCCACCAGCATGTGCAGATGGAAGTGCTGGGCCGTGACGACCTTGGCCTGCAGGAACGCGTCGTCGGAACCGGGGCGCCCCTTCTGAGTTTGAGCGGCTTCGGCTGCGCGGCTCATGAGCCAGGCGCCCATCACGGTGCCACACAGCTTCAGATAAGGCACGGCACCCGCAGCGGTCGAGGCTGGTTGCTGTGCCGACTGGACGAGTAGCCAGTCCGTCGCCTGTGCCAGGGCATCCAGACCACGTTGCAGGCCTTGCCCCAGTTGCCGCAGGATGGCGTCAGAGTGATCGCTCAATCTTTGAGCCTCGGACCACATGGTGCGCTGCAGGGCCTTCATCGTGGCACCTTGATCGCGGGCAAGCTTGCGACCGATCAGGTCGTTGGCCTGGATCCCGGTGGTGCCTTCGTAGATGGTGGTGATGCGCGCATCGCGCACGTACTGCGCCGCGCCGGTCTCTTCGATGAAACCCATGCCGCCGTGGATCTGGACGCCATCGGCCGTCACGATCTGGGCCGTTTCCGTGCACCAGCCCTTGACGATGGGGATCAGCAGGTCAACCAGTGCCTGGCTTTGGACTCGGGTGGCTTCGCTGTCGTGGCCATGCGCGCGATCCATCTGGCCCGCGGCAAAGTAGGCCAGCGAACGCATGGCTTCCACACGGGCCTTCATGTCCATCAGCATGCGACGCACATCGGGGTGGCCGATGATGCCCTTGCTGCCCGACAAGGTTTTGCCTTGCACACGGTCCATCGCATACGCACGGGCACGCTGGTAGGCGCGGTCGGAAATGGCCACGCCTTCCAGGCCCACGTTCAGGCGAGCGTGGTTCATCATCGTGAACATGTAGCCCAAGCCCTTGTGGGGTTCGCCCACCAGGTAGCCCACGGCGCCAGGGCCATCGCCAAACGACATCACCGCGGTGGGGCTGCCGTGGATGCCCATCTTGTGCTCGATGGACGTGCACAGCAGGTCGTTGCGCGCCCCCAGCGAACCATCGTCGTTGACCAGGTACTTGGGGCACACAAACAGCGAGATGCCTTTCACGCCGGGGGGCGCATCGGGCAGGCGGGCCAGCACCAGATGGACGATGTTCTCGGCCATGTCGTGCTCACCCCAGGTGATGAAGATCTTGGTGCCGCTGATGCGGTAGTGATCGCCTTCGGGGACGGCCTTGCTACGGATGGCAGACAGGTCCGACCCTGCTTGGGGCTCGGTCAGGTTCATGGTGCCGGTCCAGCGGCCAGACACCATGTTGGGCAGAAAGCGCTGTTGCAGCGCAGGACTGCCGTGCTGCGCAATGGCTTCGATGGCGCCCAGTGTCAGCATCTGGCACAGCGAAAACGCCATGTTCGATGCCTTCCACATTTCCAGCACCGCGGTCGAGACCAAGGTGGGGACACCCTGGCCACCGAACTCGGGTGACGCGGGCATGCCATTCCAGCCGGTTTCGCAGAACTGCTCGTAAGCCTGCTTGAAGCCGTCGGCACTGTGGACCACACCCTGGTCCCAGCGCGCGCCTTGCTGATCGCCAGGCCAGTTCAGCGGGTCCAGCACGCCGGTGGCGAAACGGCCGGCTTCGTCCAGAATCGCCTCGACCAGATCGGGCGTGGTCTCTTCGTGGCCAGGCTGGGCGCAGATGCCATCCAGTCCGGCCACCTCTTGCATCGTGAACAACATGTCACGAATAGGGGCTTGGTAAGTCGACATGGTTTACTCGTCGGTGAAGGTCAATGTGCGCTGGCAGCAGCGGCACCAATGCCGGTTTGCGCCCGCACGTTCTGGTCATGGAAGCCGGCCTTGTCCAGTGCGGCGCGTTCGCTCGTGTCCGTGACCGAGAACAGCCAGGTGAAGAAGAAGGCCAGGGGCATGGAGAACAGGGCTGGGTGCTCGTAAGGGAACACAGGCTTCTCAAAGCCCAGTACCACGACCCACACCGCTTTGGACAGGACCACAAAGGTCACGGCCGACAGCAGACCCACGATGCCGCCAATCAGCGCGCCACGCGTGGTCAGGCCCTTCCAGTAGATGGACAGCAGCAGCACAGGGAAGTTGGCCGAGGCCGCAATCCCGAAGGTCAGCCCCACCAGGAAGGCCACGTTTTGCTTCTCGAACAAGATGCCCAGGACCACCGCCACCACGCCCAGCACGATGGACGCGATCTTGGAAACGCGCATTTCGTCGGCTTCGCTGGCCTTGCCTTGCATGATCACGCGGGCATAGATGTCGTGCGCAATGGACGACGCACCGGCGAGTGCCAGACCCGACACCACCGCCAGGATGGTGGCAAACGCCACGGCCGACAGGAAGCCCAGGAACAGGTTGCCACCGACTGCCTTGGCCAAGTGCATGACCGGCATGTTGTTGCCGCCCACCAGTTTGCCTGCCAGGTCACCCTTTTCAAAGAACTGCGGGTCTTGGCCCACGATCACGATGGCGCCCAAGCCCAGCAGGCAGACCACGATGAAGAACAGGCCGATGAAGCCGCTGGCCACAAACACGGACTTGCGGGCTTCCTTGGCGTTGGGCACGGTGAAGAAGCGCATCATGATGTGCGGCAAGGCTGCCGTGCCAAACACCAGACCCAGCGACATGGACACCGCGGTGACCGGGTCTGCCAGCAAAGTGCCCGGGCGCATGATGGCTGCGCCATCCTTGTGGGCTTCGACGGCGCGGGCCGCCATCGTTTCGATGTTGAAACCGAAGTGACCCAAGGTCAGCACCAGCAGGAGCAGCCCACCGGCCAGCAGCAACACAGCCTTGATGATTTGCACCCAGGTGGTGGCGATCATGCCGCCAAAGGTCACATACATCACCATCAACACGCCCACCACGACCACTGCAATCGGGTAGTCCAGGCCGAACAGCAGCTTGATGAGCTGGCCTGCACCGACCATTTGCACGATCAGGTAAAAGCAGACCACCGTCAGCGAGCCAAAGGCAGCAAAGGTACGGATGGAGCCTTGGTGCAGGCGATACGAGGCGATGTCAGCAAAGGTGAAGCGCCCCAGGTTGCGCATGCGCTCCGCCAGCAGAAACAGGATCACCGGCCAGCCGATGAAGAAGCTGATGGTGTACACGAAGCCGTCATAGCCACGCAGGAACACCATCGAACTCAGACCCAGCAGGGTGGCGGCCGACATGTAGTCGCCCGCAATGGCCAGACCGTTCTGGAAGCCGGTGATGCCACCGCCTGCCGTGTAGAAGTCTGCGGCCGATGTGGTTCGCTTGGCAGCCCAATAGGTGATGCCCAGCGTGGCCAGCACAAAGGCGAGGAACATGCCAATGGCCGTGAAGTTGATGGGCTGCTTTTGGGCTTGACCCACATCGCCGGGGCCGGCCAAGGCCACGCCTGCGGTCAGCAGCAGCGCGATGGCGGTCAGTTTCACAAATTTTTTCATTGATGGCGCTCCACCAGGGATTGGGTCAGTTGGTCAAACTCGGTGTTGGCTTTGCGGACGTACCAGCCCGTCAACAGCCAGGAGCCGAGGATCAAGGTCACCCCCATGGGGACACCAATCGTCAGCGTGCCGCCTTCAAAAATCGTGGCGTGCAAGGACTGAGGTGCAAAAGCCACCAAGGCCATGAAGGCGTAATAGCTCAGCAAGGTGATGAAGGACAGCGTCAGGGCGAAGCGGCCTCGACGCTGGGTGAGTTGCTGGTAGGCAGGGTCAGCCTCCACGCGGCGATAAATGTCCGTGGTCATGGTCTTTCCTTGTGGGAGATGCAGGAGAGGCGGGCGCCAGGGGTGCGGCGCCCATTCGGGATCTGGGGGCAGGCAGGTGCTTGCCCCGCGCTTACTCGATCGCGCTGGCCGACTTCATCTGCTGGCGCAGCATGTACTTCTGGATCTTGCCGGTCGAGGTCTTGGGCAGCGTGCCAAACACGATGCGCTTGGGCACCTTGAAGCGTGCCAGGTGCTCGCGGCAGAAGGCGATCAAATCTTCCTGGCTCACATCGTGATCCGGCTTGACTTCCACGAATGCGCAGGGCACCTCGCCCCACTTCTCGTCGGGCTCGGCCACCACGGCGGCCGACATCACGGCAGGGTGGTGATACAACGCATCTTCCACCTCCACAGACGAGATGTTTTCGCCGCCCGAGATGATCACGTCCTTCGAGCGATCCTTGATCTTGATGTAGCCACTGGCATCTCGCACCGCCAGGTCACCCGTGTGGAACCAGCCGCCCGCAAAGGCCTCTTCGGTGGCTTTCTCGTTCTTCAGATAGCCCTTCATGACGACGTTGCCGCGGAAGCAGATTTCGCCGATGGTCTCGCCGTCGCAGGGAACGGGTTGCAGCGTCAGCGTGTCGAGCACGGTCACGTCTTCCTGCAGTGCATAAGGCACGCCTTGACGTCCATTGAGGCGTGCGCGCTCTTCCAGTGGCAGGTCTTGCCACTCGTCGTGCTTGGCGCAGACGGCAGCCGGGCCGTACACCTCGGTCAAGCCATACACGTGGGTGATGTTGATGCCAGCGGCTTCGCAGCCTTCGATCACGGCAACGGGTGGCGCGGCGCCGGCAATCAGGCCATTGACCGTGTGTGTGAGGCCTTCACGCAGACCGGCGGGGGCGCTGATCATCAGGTTGTAGATGATGGGCGCGCCGCACATGTGGGTGATGTGGTGGGCTCTGATCAGCGAGAAGATCGCAGCGGGGTCGATGCGGCGCAAGCATACGTTGGTACCAGCGATCAGGGCCATGGTCCAGGGGAAGCACCAGCCATTGCAGTGGAACATCGGCAGCGTCCACAGGTAGACCGTGTGCTGCGGCATGTTCCACGAGATCACATTGCTGGCTGCATTCAGATAGGCGCCACGGTGATGGGTCACGACGCCCTTGGGGTTGCCCGTGGTGCCCGAGGTGTAGTTCAGGCTGATGGCGTCCCATTCGTCCTCGGGCAGCGACCAGACATACTGGGGATCGCCTTCGGCCAGCAAGGCTTCATAGGTGAGGGTGCCGACGCGGTCGCCGGGTGGGGCGAGTTCGTCTTCCACATCGACCACCAGCAGATCGTGCTTGCCCAGCAAGTCGAGGGTGGCGCGGATCACGCGCGCATATTCGCGATCGGTCAGCAGGACCTTGGCTTGGCCATGGGTCAACTGAAACGCGAGGGCTTCGGCATCCAGACGGGTGTTGAGCGTGTTCAGCACGGCACCGGTCATGGGTACGCCGAAATGGGCCTCAAACATCGCGGGCACGTTGGGCAGCATCACGGCCACCGTGTCACCCTTGCCGACACCATGCTTGATCAGGGCGCTGGCCAGGCGGCGGCAGCGTGCGTCGGTCTCGGCCCAGGTCTGGCGCAGGTCACCGTAGATGATCGCCACGCGGTTGGGGTAGATGCGCGCGGTGCGGGTGAGAAAGCTCAGTGGCGAAAGACTGACGTGGTTCGCGGCATTTTTGTCCAAACCGGTTTCATAAGGGTTTATACTGATCATCACGGTCTCCATAGATTCACTGTCGCGCTGAGACACAGCGGGCCCGAAAGCCGGGCATGGCATGCCCTGTCTGCGAACGTCGGGGCGGATGATCGGGGAGGACTTTTTCACCACCTCCCAGCAAATGTGACGAATGTTTGCAAGCCGGATTCGGTGTGTTCCAGGCGCGGTGCGCTGCCTAGAATCAGCAGGCTTTGAGCCTCGCAACCGGAGACCCGCGTGACCCATCTAGATGCCGCTTTGCAGACTGACACCGGCCACTGGCGTCAACAGACCTTGCAAGCGGGGCTCGACCTGCTCGACCAGGGGCTCACCGTGTTCGACGCAGATTTGAAGCTGGTCGCCTGGAACCGCGCCTTCCTACAACTGCTTGATTTCCCGGCTGATCTGGCCTTTGTGGGCGCCCCGTTCGAGAGCTTCATCCGCTACAACGCCCAGCGCGGTGAGTATGGGGAAGACGACATCGATGCCGCCGTGGCCGCCCGAGTGGACAAGGCCCGCGAGTTCGTGCCGCACGACATCGAACGTGTGCGCCCCGATGGCAGCGTGTTGCGAATCACCGGCCAACCCCTGCCCGGACACGGTTTCGTCACACTGTATTCCGATGTGACCGAGCAGCGCCGTGCCGAGCAGGCCTTGCGCCAAGCCAACAGCGAGCTGGAATCCCGCGTGCTGGCGCGCACCGCCGAGCTGCAGGCCAGCAACCAGCGCCTGCGCGAGGCACTGGAGGCCAACGAACAGATCACCGCCTCGCTGCGTCGCAGTGAGCACCAGATGCGCCTGGTCACCGACTCGATTCCGGCGCTGGTGGCCTATTTCCGCGCCGATCGTACCTACACCTACGTCAACCGCGGCTATCAGGATTGGTTCGGTCTCGATCCGCACAAGCCCGATGCGGTCAGCGCCCGCGAGTTCCTGGGCTCGGACGTGTACGAGCGCATCAAGCCCAACATCAGCCGCGCGCTGGCGGGCGAAGGCGTCACCTTCGACTACGAGTTGCATACCGTGGCAGGGCAGACCCTGGCCGTGCGCACCACGCTCGTCCCCGACATCGCAGCCGATGGAGACGTGGTGGGCTGCTTCGAGCTCACCTTCGATGTCACGCAGGAAAAGCAGTCACAGGCCCTGGTCGTGCGCGCCCAGAAGATGAAGGCCATGGGCCAGCTCACGGGCGGCCTGGCACACGACTTCAACAACATCCTCACGGTCATCATCGGCAACCTCTCGGCCCTGGCCGATGCCCGCCCGCAAGACCCACTGGTCACCGAGTTCACCGGTCCCGCCATCGCCGCCGCCCGCCGGGGCGCCGAGCTGATCCGTGGCCTGATGACCTTTGCACGCCAGCAGCCCCTTCAGGCCGGGGCGGTTGATGTCACGGTGCTCACCCAGTCGGTGACCCGCCTGGTGCGGCCGGCTTTGCCCGTGACCCTGCAGTTGGATGTGGTGCTCGACCGTGAACCGGCCTGGACCTGGGTGGACGCGACGCAGCTCGAAAACGCCTTGGTCAACCTCATCCTCAACGCCCGCGATGCCACTCAGTCGCACGGTCGCATCGTCGTGCGCACGTCCACACACACCATCGACGAACGCCAGGCCGAACGCCAGCGTGTGCAGCCCGGCACCTATGTGTGCCTGGAGGTGGTGGACGACGGCGTGGGCATGGACGCGGCCACCGTCTCTCGCATCTTCGAGCCCTTCTTCACCACCAAGCGGGCCGGCAGTGGCACCGGCCTGGGTATGTCCATGGTGTACGGTTTTGTGCGCCAGTCGGGTGGCGCCATCCAGGTGAACAGCACGCCCGGGCAGGGCACCACCGTGTCGCTGTGCCTGCCTGCGATCGAGGTGCCCACCGACGTGCCCGCGCTCGATGATGCCGATTTTGCGTCCGACCGCAGTCGCCGCGGTGTCGCGTTGCTGGTCGAGGATGACCCCGACGTGCGCCGTGTCGTGCGTCGCAGCCTGCTCGATTTGGGCTTTGCCGTCATCGAGGCCGCGCATGCGCAGGAGGCGCAGGCTATCCTTGCGCAGATGCCCGATATCAATCTGCTCCTGTCCGACATCATGATGCCCGGTGAGATGAACGGCGTAGGCTTGGCTCGCCTGGCGCGTTTGCAGCGTCCGCAGATGCAGGTGTTACTG